>JAKSJB010000001.1 GCA_024398475.1 Bacteroidaceae bacterium
AATATAAGCACTTTTGGGTCTCGTCTAGAAAGACGATTTTGAACACCCTACCCTTCGGGGTTGTGGGCTAAGGTATTCTTGTCTTTCTGCCCTACAGATACCCAACCCTTACGGATTGGGCTGTAGAGTTTCGGACTTTCAGCCCTATTTTTGGCTTTGCGTTTGCGTTAGGGTTTGCGTCATTCCCCCTTCAGGGGGTTATGGGGCTACTTGTTGACTCGTTGACTCATATAATCGTGTAAAGAGAGTGTGTATAGATGTTAATTGTATAAAAAAACATATAAAGTAGGGCTCCACCTTATTATTTTTTAGTATCTTTGCAATCCGAAACGGAAAAATATGTAACGGGAAAATGAATACAGGTTTCGTCGGGCTTCACTTTTGAAAGGCTTTTTGAGTCAACGGGTCAATGAGGGGAAACGCAAACCCTAGCGCAAACGCAAAGCCAATGGCTAATGGCTAAAGGCTAACGGCATTTAAATACTTAACTCCCTTCAACTCCAAATTTCCTGACTCCTGAAAACTCTGAGCAAGGAATAAATATACAAATTAAGATATGGAATACAATTTTAGAGACATTGAGAAAAAATGGCAACAGAGATGGGTGGAACAAAAGACCTATCAGGTGAGTGAAAAATCAGACAGACAGAAGTTTTATGTCCTGAACATGTTCCCTTATCCATCGGGAGCAGGTCTTCACGTAGGTCACCCTCTCGGATATATTGCAACAGATATCTATGCACGCTTCAAGCGTCTTCAGGGCTTCAACGTGCTGAACCCTATGGGATATGATGCTTACGGACTTCCTGCTGAGCAGTATGCTATCCAGACAGGTCAGCATCCTGAGGTGACTACCATGCAGAACATCAACCGCTATCGTGAACAGTTGGACAAGATTGGTTTCTGCTTTGACTGGGACAGGGAGGTACGCACATGTGATCCCGGATACTATCATTGGACACAATGGGCTTTCCAGAAGATGTTCAATTCATACTATGACAACGATCTTCAGAAGGCTCAGCCAATTGAGCAACTCATCAGTCATCTTGAGTCGAAGGGTACTGAAGGACTCAACGTGGCTGAAAGCGAAAGTCTCGTGCTTACTGCTGATGAATGGAACGGTATGGACGAGAAGCAGAAGAGCGACACTCTCATGAACTACCGCATTGCCTTCATGGGTGAGACTATGGTGAACTGGTGTGCCGGACTTGGTACGGTTCTTGCCAACGATGAGGTCGTTGACGGAGTGAGTGTGCGCGGCGGCTATCCTGTGGAACAGAAGAAGATGCGTCAGTGGTGTCTCCGTGTGAGTGCCTATTCACAGCGTCTGCTCGACGGACTCGACACTATCAACTGGAGCGATTCGATTAAGGAAACACAGCGCAACTGGATTGGCCGCAGCGAGGGTACTGAGGTTGAATTCCAGGTGGCTGATTCAGATAAGCATTTCACTATATTCACAACCCGTGCAGACACCATGTTCGGTGTGACTTTCATGGTGCTGGCTCCTGAGAGTGAACTTGTGAAGGAGCTGACTACTCCTGAACAGAAGGCTGCCGTGGAGGAATATGTGAAGTATGTGGCCGGACGTACTGAACGTGAACGTCAGATTGACCACAAGGTTACGGGTGTGTTCTCCGGTTCATACGCCATCAACCCATTCACGGGTGAGAAGAATCCAATATGGATTTCGGAATATGTGCTTGCCGGATACGGTACGGGTGCCATCATGGCAGTACCTGCCCACGACAGCCGCGACTATGCCTTTGCAAAGCATTTCAATCTTCCTATCATTCCGCTCATAGAGGGTTGCGACGTAAGCGAAGAGAGTTACGACGCAAAGGAGGGTATCGTATGCAACTCACCTCGCGAGGGTGTGACTCCATACATCGATTTCAGTCTTAACGGGTTGACTATCAAGGAGGCAATTGCTGCAACCAAGGTTTATGTGAAGGAACACAAACTGGGCCGTGTGAAGGTGAACTACCGTCTTCGTGATGCCATCTTCAGCCGTCAGCGCTATTGGGGCGAACCATTCCCCGTATATTACAGGAACGGTATTCCTACCATGATGCCTGAGGAGTGTCTGCCTATCGAACTTCCTGAGGTCGACAAGTTCCTCCCTACCGAAACTGGTGAACCACCACTCGGAAATGCTGTATGCTGGGCTTGGGACGAGGCTAACCGCAGGATTGTGGACAACAAACTCATTGACAACAAGACGGTATTCCCTATCGAACTGTATACAATGCCTGGATTTGCCGGTTCTTCGGCTTATTATCTCCGCTACATGGATCCTCACAATGACAAGGCTCTCGTATCGGAAGAGGCAGACAGTTACTGGCAGAACGTGGACCTCTATGTAGGAGGAAGCGAACATGCTACGGGTCACCTCATCTACAGCCGATTCTGGAACAAGTTCCTCTTCGACCTCGGTATAAGCCGTAAGGACGAACCTTTCCAGAAACTCATCAACCAGGGTATGATTCAGGGACGTAGCAACTTCGTCTACCGCATAAAGGATACCAATACTTTCGTAAGTCTGGGTCTGAGCAAGGGTTATGACGTGACTCCGATTCATGTGGACGTAAACATCGTGAGCAACGATATCCTTGATGTTGAGGCGTTCAAGGCTTGGCGTCCTGAGTACAACAATGCGGAATTCATTCTTGAAGACGGCAAGTACGTATGTGGCTGGGCTATCGAGAAGATGTCGAAGTCCATGTTCAACGTGGTGAACCCTGACATGATTGTAGAGAAGTTCGGTGCCGACACTCTCCGCATGTACGAGATGTTCCTCGGTCCTGTGGAACAGAGCAAGCCTTGGGACACAAACGGAATTGACGGCTGTCACCGATTCCTCAAGAAACTCTGGGGATTCTTCTTCGACCGTGAGGGCAACCTGCAACTTGCTGATGCCGAACCGACGAAGGACGAACTCCGTTCTATCCATAAGTTGATAAAGAAGGTTACCGAAGATATCGAGAACTTCTCATACAATACTTCAATTGCTGCGTTCATGATTTGTCTCAACGAACTCGGTCAACTCAAGAGCAGGAACAGGCAGATTATGGAACAGTTCGTGATTCTCATGGCTCCGTTCACGCCTCACCTGAGCGAGGAACTCTATGAGGTGCTCGGTCACGCTACTTCGGTATGTGATGCCCAGTGGCCTTCATTCAATGAAGACTACCTGAAGGAAGACTCTGTAAAGATGATGATCAGTTTCAACGGCAAGGCACGTTTCCCTATGGAATTCCCTGCTGATGCCGACAATGCTTCAATAGAAAAGGCTGTGATGGAAAATCCTCAGACAGCCAAGTATATGGAAGGTTGGGTTCTCAACAAGATCATCATCGTTCCTAAGAAGATTGTTAACGTGGTATTGAAGAAATAATGAGTTCGGTCAGGAAATACTTCTCAAGTGAAATAGGGGACTATGTTTATATTTCCCTTGCTCTGATAATCTATGCGGTAGGTGTCACATTCTTTATCCTGCCGTATGAGATTGCTACTGGAGGTGTTACCGGTATTTGTTCGCTCATCTACTATGCTACTGGGTTTGAGGTACAGAATTCCTATCTGATAATCAATGCCTTCCTTCTGGTATTGGCTATAAAGATACTGGGATGGAAATTCTGTCTGAAGACCATCTACGGGGTATTGCTGCTCACGTTGTACCTATGGATTCTGCAGCGACTCATAGAAAGCCAGTACGGAAGTCTGGAAAACCTGCGTCTGGTAGGCGACCAGACATTCATGGCTGTGGTAATCGGTGCACTCTGTGAGGGTATTGCCCTGGGAATAAGTTTCACACGCAACGGCAGTACCGGCGGTACTGATATCATAGCGGCTGTAGTGAACAAGTTCAGGGACGTTTCGCTTGGACAGATATTGATGATTCTTGACCTCGTAATAATCAGTTCCAGTTACTTTGTATTCGTTGACAGGATTGGTTCTGTAGGTGCTTGGCAGAAAATCGTGTTCGGTGTGACGGTACTTGTCATTTCAGGCGTTACGCTCGACTATGTGGTGAACCGCAACCGTCAGTCGGTACAGTTCATGATTTTCTCGCGCAACTACCGTGCAATTGCTACCAAACTCAACGAGAAGGGTTTCGGTGTTACTGTACTTGACGGTATGGGATGGTACACCAAGACTGAACGTAAAGTGATCGTGGTGCTTGTGAAAAAGCGTAATTCACTGAATATTCAAAGATACATTAAACAGATAGATCCTTACGCATTCGTGTCACTCAGTTATGTTCAGGGTGTCTATGGCGAAGGATTTGACCTTATGAAAGCAAAAATCAACCAGACAAAGCCAACATTGGTATTTGCCACCAACAATAAGCATAAGTTGGAGGAAGTGATGGCAATCATCGGCGACCAGTTTGAAATCAGAAGTCTTGAAGAGGTGGGTTGCCGTGTAGAAATTCCAGAAACATCTGACACTCTTCAGGGAAATGCTTTGCAGAAAGCCCAGTTCATCAAGAAATATTATGGTTTCGACTGTTTTGCAGATGACACGGGTCTTATTTGCGATGCCCTCAATGGCGAACCGGGTGTGCATACTGCCCGATATGCTGATGTGGGCGGGCAGGGTCACGACTCTCAGGCTAACATGGCAAAATTGCTGAAGAACCTGAGCGACAAGGATGACCGTTCTGCTCATTTCCAGACTTCAATTGCTCTTATCTACAAGGGTGAGACCATAATCTTCGACGGTGTGGTCAACGGTACTATCGCTACTGAAAAGCACGGAGACATGGGATTCGGTTATGACCCTATATTTATTCCTGAAGGTTACGACCGGACTTTTGCCGAACTGAGTTCCGATATCAAGAACACAATCAGTCACCGTGCCCGTGCCGTGCAGCAACTCTGTGAATATTTAAAGAAGGATACAACGTCAAATGCTAAGCAACGCAGGAAATAGTTTGGGAAAATCCATGAAATCTACAGGCAGGGCAACGGTGAAATCACTTTGTCTGTTGCTCTTGTGTATCTGTATATGTCAGAAATCTGCTGCAGCCATAGGTGACTGGACAATACATTCTGCCTATCACAATGCCGAAAAGGTTGCGGTTCTCGATGATGTGGTCTATGTGCTGTGTGACGGCAGTCTTTTCAGTTATGACTCCGAGGATACAAGCGTGGAGACATACAGCAAGACTGATGTGCTGAACGGCAGTGGCATTATTGATATCCTGCCTTGCAGGAGTGAACATCTGCTTGTAATCGTATATGAAGACGGCAACATTGACTTGCTCGGTTCTGACGGTGATGCCTACAATATGCCTGAACTGTACCAGAAAACGCTTGATGACAAGACTATCAACGACGTGATGGCTGAGGGTTCGAAGGTATATGTCTCAACCAATGCCGGAATCGTGGTGATTGACGTCAGACGTAGGGTGGTAGAGAATTTCTACAGTTTCGGCCATCAGGTTAGGAGTGTGGTCATTTCCGGCGGAGATATCATTGCTGCCTGCAGTGATGGGGTGTTCAGGGGAAAACTGACATCCAACCTGCTTGACAGGAACAATTGGAGTTTGGTAAGTTCGGCTCATTTCACCCGCCTGATAAGTCTGGATTCCAAGATATTTGCCTATTCGTTGTCATTGTATGAGATTACTGACAATTCTACTTTTGGATATAAGTCTCTGGGCAATTATTCAGTAAGCAACTGGAACGTGGTCGGTGACAGGCTTTTCGTCTATGCTTCGGGTAAGGTGGTTTCAGTAGGAAAGGACGGAAGTGTTCAGAGTATTGATGCTCCGAATGTGAATTATATGACTGCACGTAATGCAGGGAATTACTGGGTGGCAAGCAGCAATCAGGGTTTGATGGATGCCACGCTGTCAGGTAATGCTGTAAAGCCTGCCGGAACGGTGGTCTGTCCTGAAGGTCCTTGGCGCAATTATGCGTATAATATGACGATGCAGGACGGAACGTTGCTGATTGCGGGTGGTGCCTTCACTTATCCTGAGGTAAAGCGTGAGGGAACAATAATGCAGTATGCTGACGGAAAATGGTCTGCCTTCGATGAAACTGAAGCAATCAATACTGTAGGTGCAGACTTCTACAGAAACATTACGGATGTAGTAAGGGACGGAAGTGAGCAGGACCATTATTTTGCAAGTGCGGCTTGTTCGGGTCTCTATGAATTCAGGGACGGTAAGATGGTGGCTCATTATACCTATGACAATTCTCCTCTCAGGAGTATTCTTCCGAATGCTTCCCGTGCAGGCTATTATGTGCGTGTTACGGGTCTTGCCTACGATTCGGACAATAATCTGTGGATGCTCAACAACGAATGTGATACTATTGTGAGGGTTTTGAAGAACAACGGAAAGTGGGGTGCATACTATTTCCCTGAAATCAAGGGTTATCCAACGTTTGACCAAGTGATGTTCGACCGGCGTGGATGGGCCTGGATAAACAGTCGCCGTTCCACGAGCAGCGGTCATAGGGCGGGTTTTCTTGTACTGGATAACAATGGTACTGTAAATCAACTGTCAGATGACAGGCATAAGTTCATCACTTCGTTCAGGAATCAGGACGGTACAAGTTATACTCCTACTTTGCTCAACTGCATCTGTGAAGACCTTGACGGTGCTGTTTGGATTGGAACGGAGTTGGGACCGTTCATGATTGAGAATCCTGCCGAGGTGTTCAATTCTGACTTCTCTCTTACGCAGGTAAAGGTTCCACGCAATGATGGTTCCAACCTTGCCGACTATCTTCTGAGCGGAGTACAGATTAAGTGTATCACTTGTGACGGAGGCAACAGAAAGTGGTTTGGTACGGCTGGCAACGGGGTTTATCTTGTGAGTGCTGACGGTACTGAAGTCATTCAGCATTTTACGACGGAAAACAGTCCTCTCATAAGTGATGAAATATTTGATATTGCCATTGACGGAAAGACGGGTGAGGTATTCTTTGCAACTGTAGAGGGGCTTGTGTCCTACCGTGGAGATGCTACTGACCCGATGCCTGAACTGAATAAGGACAACGTCAGGGTATTCCCTAATCCTGTCCGTCCTGACTATAACGGAATCATTACTGTTACCGGCTTGATGTCCGGGACTGACGTGAAGATTGTAAATGCAGCAGGTCGTCTGGTCAATCAGGGTACTTCCGTAGGTGGTGAATATACTTGGAATGGTTGTACTGCTGACGGCAGAAGTGCCGCTTCGGGTATCTATTACGTACTTGCAGCAGACTGTGACGGCAATGACGGCGTAGCAACCAAGTTCCTGATAGTGAAATAATCTATTTAACAATTCAATAATAACAAAATGAAAACTTACAAACTCATTAACAACGTTGTTGGTTGGATAGTATTCGCTGTTGCAGCGTTTACTTACTGCTCAACCATCGAACCAACTGCCAGTTTCTGGGATTGTCCTGAATTTATCACTACAGCATCGAAACTGGAAGTGGGACACCCACCTGGCGCACCATTCTTCATGTTAGTCGGAAACCTCTTCAGTCAGTTTGCTTCCGACAGTACACAGATTGCCAAGATGATCAATACGATGTCTGCACTCCTAAGTGCAGGATGTATTCTCTTCCTCTTCTGGAGTATTACTCACCTGGCAAGGAAACTTATCGTGACTTCACCTGATGAAAGCAGTTTCATTGGTGCATTGTCAGGCAGTAAGGAATGCGCTCCTTCAATCGGTCAGACTATTGCCATTATGGCAAGCGGTGTGGCTGGTGCCCTCATCTACACATGGAGTGACACGTTCTGGTTCTCTGCCGTTGAAGGTGAGGTTTATGCTTTCTCTTCATTCCTCACAGCATTGGTATTCTGGCTTATCCTCAAGTGGGAACAGAAGGCCGGTGAGGGTGAAAGTGCGGGAAAGGGTGACCGTTGGCTCATTCTTATTGCATACCTGATGGGTTTGTCAATCGGTGTACACTTGCTCAACCTCCTCTGTATTCCTGCAATGGTATTGGTGTACTACTACCGCAAGGCAAAGAATCCAAACGGAAGGGGTTCACTTATTGCCTTGGGTGTGTCGGTAGTTATCATTGCTGCAGTACTCTACGGTATCGTTCCTGGTATCGGTAAGGTTGCCGGTTGGTTTGAACTTCTGTTTGTCAATACATTGGAGATGCCATACAATACAGGTGTGTTCATTTATCTTGTACTGATGCTTTCTGTACTTGTATGGGCTATCATTGAGACCACAAGGGGTACCAGCCGCAAGCGTATGAATATTTCATTCGTAATCAGCGTTGCATTGCTCGGAATTCCTTTCTATGGTTACGGTACTGCAAGTGTGATTGTCGGATTGATTTTACTCGGAATCATCGGTTTCTGTATTTATCGTTTCCAGCAGATTACTTCACGTGGATTGAACACTACATTGCTCTGTATGGCCTTGATGGTGGTAGGTTATTCAAGTTATGCTCTGATTGTAATCCGTTCTACAGCCAATCCAATGATGGATCAGAACTCTCCTGAAGACGTATTTACACTTGGTGAGTATCTCGGACGTGAGCAGTATGGTGACCGTCCTCTCTTCTATGGCCCTACTTACAAGTCTAAGCCTGCAATCGTAGAGGAAAAGGGTACCGGAAACCTGATGTATGACGTAGTGAAGGGTGCTCCGATCTATCAGCGCAAGGAAAAGGCAAGTGCAGACGAGAAGGACAGGTATGTTATCGTTCATGAGAAGTTTACTTATTCCTATCCTTCAAATCAATGCATGCTGTTCCCTCGTATCTATGATGACGGAAACAATCATCCTGCTATGTATGAACAATGGCTTGGAGACATGCATTTCAAGACTGTCAACTACGAGATTCCCGGAGGACAGGCACAACAGGTGCAGATTCCTACTCAGTACGACAATATAAAGTTCTTCCTCTCTTATCAGATGAACTTCATGTATTGGCGTTACTTCATGTGGAACTTTGCCGGTCGGCAGAACGATATTCAGGGTACTGGAGAACTTGAACACGGCAACTGGATTACCGGTATCGACTTCCTCGACAACATGCGACTTGGTGACCAGTCATTGCTTCCTTCTGATTTGAAGGAAAACAAGGGACACAACGTGTTCTTCTGTCTGCCACTCATCCTCGGTCTTATCGGTTTCTTCTGGCAGGCATTCCGTGGCAAGAAGGGTATTCAGCAGTTCTGGGTTGTATTCTTCCTGTTCTTCATGACCGGAATTGCAATCGTTCTTTACCTCAACCAAACTCCTGGTCAGCCACGTGAGCGCGACTATGCATACGCTGCTTCATTCTATGCATTCTCAATGTGGTGTGGATTGGGTATTTCTGCAATCTATGCTTGGCTTGAGAAAATTTTCGGCAGGAATCTCAGTCAGCGTATGGCTGGAATTGCTGCTGCCTGCATTTCTGTTGTACCTGCATTGGCAGTTCCGCTTCAGATGGTAAGTCAGACATGGGATGACCATGACCGTAGCGGCAGGTACATGTGCCGTGACTTTGGATTGAACTATCTTGAGACAATTCCTCATGACGGAATTATCTTTACAAACGGTGATAATGATACTTTCCCTCTTTGGTATAATGAAGATACTGAAGGAAATCGTACTGACGTACGTGTGTGCAACCTCTCTTACCTGCAGACTGACTGGTACATCGATCAAATGAAACGTCCTGCATTCTCAGGTGAAGGTCAGTCAAGTCCGTTGCCTATTTCCTGGTCACGCCTCCAGTATGTTACCGGTAAGAATGAAGCGATACCTGTAAATCCTACTGTTCAACTTGGCGGAGAAGGTGAAATCACGGTCAAGGATTTGGTTAAGATGATGTATGAGCAAAGTCCTGATGTTGCTCATGCTATCTGGGGTGACGAACCATTTGAACTCGGTAATGCCATCAAGAAGTTCGTACTTAAGGAAAACATTCCTGAGGAATATGCAGAATTGGTAAATTCACTTGATCCTTGTCTGCCATCTGACAGTCTTTATATCAATGTTGATAAGGAGGCTGTAAAACGTTCGGGTATGTACACTGTTGGTGATTCAATCCCTGACGTGATGCTGATAGACCTCAAGGGTCAGGAAAAGATCTACAAGAACTTTATGATGATGCTTGAGATGATTGCAAACAGTAATTTCAGCCGTCCAATCTACATGTCTACTACTGTAGGACCATCAAACTATGGCAATCTCTACCGTCACTTCGTTCAGGAGGGTCTTGCTTGGCGAATCACTCCTTATACATTTGCGAACAATCAGGTACAGAACACTGTATGTGATTCAGAAAAGATGTATGACAACATGATGAACAAGTATCGTTACGGTAACCTGAAGCAACGTGGTCTGTATATTGACGAGACAGTTATGCGTATGTGCTGGACTCACCGTCGCTGGTTTGCTGAAATGATTCTTACACTCATTCATGAAGGTAAGATGGATAAGGCAAAGAAGGCATTGGCTAAATGTGAGGAAGAGATTCCTGAATACAATGTACCTTATGATTCCAACAGCGGAAGTCTTGAACTTGCTGATGCCTACATCTCATGTGGACAGTACGACAAGGCTACCCACATTTATGATGTTATGGAGAAGAGATCCTTTGAATACATCAATTGGTACATGTCTTTGGCAAACTATCGCTTTGCTTCTGCTTGGCGTGATGTAAAGACTGAACTTTATACGCTTGCTACTATTCAGGACGCATACGAAAGACTCGGTGTGAACAAGGGTACTGGTTCAAAGATGAAAGGATATGCAGAAAAGGCTAAGCAGTTGTTGGAGAAAGTAAACGTTACTTATGCAGCAGCGCTCAACCGTGCTCAGCCATTAGGACTTGAAACCTACTAAAGATGATTATTGAACAACCAAGCAAGTGGTTACGGTGGCTATATCCAAGTGCCATTTGGAGAATGAATCCTCAGGAAAAGGCCGTCTATCTCACATTTGATGACGGTCCTATCCCTGAGGCTACTCCAATCATTCTGGACATTCTTGACCGCTATGGAGTAAAGGCTACTTTTTTCATGGTGGGCGATAATGTCAGAAAATATCCTCATCTGATGCAGGAGATTGAAGAACGTGGCCATCGCTTGGGAAATCATACATTTAATCATGTTGGAGGTTTCCAATGCCGAAGCAAGGAATTCCTACGCAATACATATAAGGCGGACCAGTTGATTCATTCCCAACTTTTCCGTCCTCCGCGTGGATGGATGAGGTGGGCTCAGTATATGAGACTGCGTAAGAAATTCACCATAATAATGTGGGATGTCGTTACACGTGACTACAGCCGATTGCTTACTGCAGACGATGTAGTTCAAAACGTAAAGGATTACACCCGTAATGGTAGCATTATTACATTCCATGATTCGCTGAAGAGTATCGAGAAACTGATTACTGCATTACCCGAATCCATAGAGTGGCTGCAACAACAAGGATATGAATTCAAACTCTTCGATGCCAACCAAAAGCGTTCAAGGCATCTTAAATAGACTGAAAGCCGAAGCCATGCGCCTCGGCTTTTCTGCATGTGGTGTAGCACGTGCTGAAATGATCGGTACTGACAACGCTGAAGCATTCCGTCGCTGGATAAGCGAAGGAAAGAATGCAGGTATGGATTATATGTGCAATTATGAAACTCTCAGGATGGATCCTTGTGTACTTTTGCCTGGTGCCCGTTCTGTAATATCCGTTGCCCTTAATTACTATCCCAAGCAGTTTATTGATGCATCGCAGCCACAGTTCGCATTCTATGCCTATGGTAAGGATTATCACGATGTAATGCGTGAAAGGCTGAATATGCTCGCTGAATGGCTGAAAAATGATGTGGATTCCAACAACACCAATGGTAATACCGATTATGACATACCGACATATGAAAGTCCAATGTTTCGTGTGTGTGTAGATACTGCGCCGGTACTTGAACGTTATTGGGCTCAACAATCTGGAATTGGTTGGATTGGACGTAACCATTCGTTGATAATACCTCATGCAGGTAGTTATTTCTTCTTGGGAGAAATCATCACATCTGTGGAGTTTGATTACTATGATACACCTATTCCTTCGCAATGTGGCAATTGTCATAGGTGTCTTGATGTATGTCCTGCTAAAGCATTGGGAGAAACATTCGATGCCCGCCGTTGTCTGTCTTATCTTACAATAGAACATCGTGGTGATTTCACAGATGAAATGCTGCAGATTCTATCATCGTCGTTGTCGCGGTCATGCTCAACTACTGATTCATGTGAATCTCCTAAGTCACAATTATGCTCAGTTACTAATTCATGCGAATCTCTTAAGTCACAATTATGCTATATATATGGATGTGACCGTTGTCAGCATGTATGTCCTCACAATCGTTTTGCCACACCTACTGAGATTGCAGAATTCATGCCATCTGATTCGTTGCTTTCCATGCGTTATGCAGATTGGAAGTCACTTACGCGAAGTCAATATCAGGAACTTTTTAGAGGTAGTGCCGTAAAGCGTGTAAAATACGAAGGTCTTATGCGTAACATAAATGAACTCCTGAAGTAAAAAGGTCTTTGTTTCCACTATGTCAAAATAAAAAAGAAGTCCCACCATGATGGCAGGACTTCTCTTTTTGTATGTATTCCTGTTTAGGAATCAGTTTTAACGATAAGCAGGGTTTTGATATGCTGCCTTCTCCTCCTTTGTCATCTCAAGACCATCAAGCTGACCCTGTGGAATTGAACGAAGGTACATATCTTTGGTAATGTTACGCTTGTTCAAGGCATTGGTATGTTCTGCGAATGTCATACCACCGATATGGTATTCTCCTGCAAGATCATTCCAAGTCTGAGTACGAGTGAGTTCATACCAACGATGACCTTCACCGAAGTATTCACGGCTGCGCTCTTCCAAGATATATTCTACAGTAATGTTCTGACAGTACAGATGATGAAGAGATGGCATGTCGGCACGTAATAGACTAATGACAGATTTTGGATAATAGTCTTTGCTTAAAAGAATTTTACGTCCTTACCGACTATGTCGCTGAGGAGTAGGTTGGCAAGGCTACTTGTGCCGAGTCGGAACATGCGGTTATTTAACCACTTATCTCCAAGTACTTCCTTCACGATTGTGTAATAGGTAAGAGCATCATCAATTGTTTTCATTCCACCTGCAGGCTTGAAACCTATCTGAATACCTGTCTGTTCATAGTATTCCTTGATTGCCTGACACATGACGTAGGCAGCGGCAGGAGTAGCGGCAGGAGTCAGTTTTCCCGTGGAAGTCTTGATGTAGTCTGCTCCTGCATACATGGCAAGAATGCTTGCACGCTTAATGTTTGCTGCTGATTTCAGACATCCGGTTTCGAGTATTACTTTAAGTTTACGTTCTCCGCATACGTCTTTGATTTCACTTATTTCATCTGCTACGGATTCATAGTCGCCAGCAAGAAATTTCCCGACAGACTGAACAATGTCAATTTCCGTAGCACCTTCATGCAGCGCCATTGCTGTTTCGGCAATCTTTACCTCGATGAAAGATTGTGATGATGGAAAACATGCCGATACACATGCAATGCCTACATCTTCATTTTCGAGAGTGTCGTGGCATATCTGTGCAAAACAAGGATAGACGCATACCGTAGCCACGTTGCCGAGTTCAGGATATTCGTCATCGAATTTGTTTACCTTTTCCACCATCTGCATCACACTGTCCTCAGAGTCTGTAGTCTTCAGAGAGGTAAGTTCTACACAGTTGAGTAGTAATTTCTTTACGTCCGGTGTATTGTTTTCCTCTCTATGCTTTAATACTGCATCAACCTCATGCTGGATTTTTTCATCGCTGAGATCAAGATTATACAATTCAAATGCCTGCTGAATCTTACTTTCAGTTGTGTCTGCGTGATGGTGGTGCCCACATCCGCAATGTTCATGATTGTGTTCCATATTATATACTGTTTGTTATTCTTTATTCTTGGTATCCATGCATATAGTGACTGGCCCATCGTTTATTAATGCCACTTTCATGTCGGCACCGAATTCACCCGTCAGTACTTCTTTGCCAAGGTCGGCTGACAGTTGTCGGCAGAATGATTCATAGAGAGGTATAGTTACATCGTGACTTCCTGCTCTAAGATAACTTGGACGATTACCTTTTTTGTAGGATGCCCAAAGAGTGAACTGGCTGACAACGAGGATATCACCACCCGTATCGAGAATGGAACGGTTCATCACTCCTTCCTCGTCATTCATCACACGCAGGTTTACTATTTTCTTACTTAACCATTCAATATCCTCAATTGTGTCAGCATTTTCGCATCCCAATAAAATAAGGTATCCATGGTCTATTTCCGACTTGATTTTACCGTCAATAGTAACTGAAGCCTTACTTACTCTCTGTATAACAGCACGCATATTTTATCTATCTTTCTATTTATGGGATTTACTTATTCTTCCCTTTAATTCCGTTAATAATAATCTCTGCCTTCTTTTTTCCGATTATTTCTGCCAAGTCATCAACTGACGCCTCCTTGATTCGTTTTACGCTCTTGAAGTGTTTCAATAATACTGTTTTTGTAGCCTCTCCTATTCCCTTTATGTTGTCCAGTTCACTGGCAGTCTGATGTTTGCTTCGTCTGTCACGATGAAATGTAATGGCAAAGCGGTGTACTTCATCCTGAATGCGTGTCAGAAAATGAAAAAGCGGACTTGTACTTTCAATACCAACAGTCACTATATTGCCATTCTGGAAGGCTAACAGTTCGGAGGTACGGTGCTTTCCGTCCTTTGCCAATCCGGCAATCGGAATATGTAGGTTCAGTTCATCTTCTATCACATGCCTTATTACCTCCATCTGTCCTTTTCCACCGTCGGCAATGATGAGGGAAGGTAAAGTTTGTGTATCAGTCTCCTCCTCAATCATCCTCCCGTATCTGCGTCTCACAACCTCTGCCATTGAAGCATAGTCATCAGGACCGACCACAGTTTTAATGTTATACTTACGGTAGTCCTTCTTTGAAGGTTTTGCCTGTCGGAACACAACGCATGCTGCAACGGCATCGGAACCCTGGATGTTCGAATTGTCGAAACATTCAATATGCATAGGTAGTGCAGGTAATTGCAGTTTGTTTTGAAGTTCTCTCATCAGATTGGTACTGCGTTGTTCCGGATTCAGCCGTTCAGCCTGTTTTGCCTTGTCGAACTTATATTGTCTTACGTTTGCCAGCGAAAGGTCGAGCAGATGTTTCTTGTCGCCTCTCTGTGGAATAGTCACAGTTATGCCGGATAATTCTATCTCAATAGGAAAAGGTATTACTATTTCCTTCGCCTTACTTTTGAATCTGTCCCGCATCTCCACTATACCAAGTGCCAGCATGTCTTCAGCCGATTCTTCAGTCCTTTTTGCGTATTCAAATGTAAATGCCTGATTGATGCACCCTTTGGTCACATGAAGGTAATTGATGAATGCTGACTTTTCATCGTCAGCAATGGAAAACACGTCAATGTCCTGCTGATAATCGGCAATCACCTCACTTTTTTCACAGAATTCTAAAGCAAGCAGATATTTCTTCTTCACTATGTCGGCCTCCTCAAACTTCATCTCGTCCGCAAGACTTTGCATTTTTGCCATCAGTTTCTGACATACTATACGGGTATTACCGCTCAGAATCTCCTTCACTTCAGCCACGTCTTTAAGGTAATCATCCCTACTTTGCATCCCTACACAAGGAGCCTTACAGTTCTTGATGTGGTATTCAAGACAAGTCCTGAATTTCCCCTCCAGGATCATATCCTCTGTCATGGTGTGCCGGCATCGTCGCAATGGATATATACGTCCGATGAGTTCCAACATATTGTTTAGAGTAGCCGCATGACTGAATGGACCATAGTAAGTACCCACGCCAGGGATAATCTTTCGTGTTTTGAATACTCGTGGAAAAGGTTCATTTGTGACACATACCGAAGGATAGGTTTTGTCGTCCTTCAGCAAGATATTATATCTAGGCTTGTATTTTTTAATCAGGTTGTTTTCCAACAGAAGTGCATCTTCGTCAGTTGGGACGACTACATATTGGATGTCTTCAATCTTACTTACTAGAATCTGAGTTTTTCTTGAAGTTTGAGTCTTGAGAAAATATGAACTGACACGTCGTTTTAGGTTTTTTGCCTTGCCCACATATATAATAGTAGCGTCCTTGTCGAAATATTGGTAACAACCAGGACTTTCCGGTAGGTTCAGAACAATATTTTTCAGTCGGTCGAGACGTGTATCCATTTAGTTTTCTCGTATATTTGAACAATGATTTTTTGCGATGAAATGGGTTTTGGAATAATTAAAAAGGGAAGAATTTTGTAAGCCAAAAGAATGCAAGTACGAATCCCAAAACACCGATGATTAAGGCCGTCTTTGCCATATCTCGGGTCTTGACCATACCCGTTGACGCCGCAATGGAATTAGGAGGAGTGGAAACAGGTAGAACCATCGCAAGTGAAGCACACACGGAAACGAATATATTCAGAGCCTTAGTACCGCCCATATCATTAAAATCATTTGCCAAATCCGATGCCATCAGTCCTTGAGAGAATGCAATCGTGATTGGGATAAGTAGTGCAGCAGTTGCAGAGTTACTGATGAAGTTGCTCATGAAACAACAGATAAATCCAGCTACTATGAATATGCATATAATGTTCATGGATGAGAAATCAATGGCTTTGATAAGGAGTTCTGCAAGTCCTGTGCTGTCAAGGGCTGTACCTAAAGCCAAACCGCCGGCGACCAACCACAATATGCTCCAGTTTACTTTCTTTATGTCGTTTTCATCGAAAATTCCTGTACAAGAAAAGATTACTAACGGAACGAGGGCAACAATATTTGCATTAAGTCCAGTCAGTTGTTCAGTCATCCAAAGTATAATAGTAACAAACAAAACTGCCCATACAATATGTGTTCTCCAAGTAATGTTCCTGTTAGGCTTCTTTATGTCAAGATTTATTTCCTTGGTTTTGAATGGGAAAAGTAACATTAGCACTACCCATGCAATGAGAATCATTATTATTACGAACGGAATCATACGAAATGTCCAGTCGCTAAAGGATACGGCAGCATTGCAATTGTCAAGGGCACCCTTCACGGTTGCATTCGGAGGAGTACCAATAGGTGTACCGATTCCGCCTAGGTCCGAAGCCAACGGAATAGCCAAAACGAGGGCAGTCCTTCCTTTTTCTTCTTTTGGTAGATGAGCCAATATAGGTGAAAGAAAAGTGAGGAACATGGCAGCAGTAGCCGTATTGCTCATAAACATGGAGAAGGTAGAAATAATTACTAGGAAACCAAGCAGCACAAACTGCGGCTTGTTTCCGAAACGGCCCAGTACTTTCCGTGCGATGACATTGTCGATACCGTATTTATCACACACTATGGCAAGGACAAAGCCACCAAGGAACAACATGATTACGGGGTCAGCCATCGTTCCCAGTATATTCCTGTAGGAAACAAAGAGGCTTTCATCTCCCGTCGTTGCCATGAATGAGACACTATGGTCAGAGATGGTCAACAACGACAGTAAGATTATGATAAGGGAAGTTACCCAGTCAGGTATGACTTCAGTAATCCACATAAGCGCAGCAAATACAAATATGCAAATAGTTCGTTGCTGTGTTACCGTCAGTCCGTCAATACCGAAACTATCAGGTGGTATAATACCTAATACTGCCACTATGACGATAATAAGCGGCAACATTACATAATACCTTATATTTTTAATACCCATATCTGTATTTAGTAATTAGCAAATGCAATAATCTCCCTTTATGCATTTGGGAGACAAAAAGAATTATATTATCTTCCCATCAACACCAACAATACACTTATATCACATGGAGAAACACCCGGAATGCGACTAGCCTGAGCCAAAGTCTCAGGATTTATGGCAGATAACTTTTGTCTTGCCTCAATCGTAATCTGGTCAATCTTTGCATAGTCAAACCTATCCTTGATTCTGATGTTTTCCAATCGTAGCATCTTGTCTGCGGCTTGTTGTTCACGTTCGATGTAACCCTTGTACTTTATGCGGATTTCAGTTGCCTCGACAATTTCTTCCTGTCGTTCCTGAATCTTTTCAATTTCAGTACGCAGTGCAGCAATATGAGGCATCAGAGCCTTGATTGTCACCTGTGGACGACCAATGAGATCAGTCAGTTTGCAACCTCTCTCAAGTGGAGTTGTGCCGATTTGTTCAAGAGCGGGATTTATTAATGCCGCCTTTATTGAAAAACTGTTGGCAAAAGCAATCAAATGGTCGATTTCATCGCGTTTTTTCTTCATGTAGTTATAGCGTTCAACTGAAGCCAGCCCGATATTGTATGCCTTTTCTGTCAATCTCATGTCGGCGTCATCCTGGCGTAGCAGCACACGGTATTCCGCTCTTGAAGTAAACATACGGTAAGGTTCGTCCACGCCTTTTGTTACAAGGTCATCAATCAGCACACCGATGTATGCTTCATTTCTGTTCAGGACCAGCGGCTCCTCACCCCTGCACTTTAAGGCGGCATTTATACCAGCCATCAGTCCTTGTCCTGCAGCCTCTTCGTAACCCGTAGTTCCATTCACCTGACCTGCGAAGAACAGTCCCTCTACCACTTTGGATTCCAATGAATGTTTCAGTTGCGTAGGGTCGAAATAGTCATATTCGATAGCATATCCCGGACGGTAAACCTTCATGTTTCTCAAAGCAGGAATTTGTTTCAGCGCCTCAATCTGTATGTCCATAGGTAAGGACGAAGAAAACCCATTTAGGTACATCTCGTTAGTTGTCTCACCTTCAGGTTCCAGAAACAATAGATGTTCATCCTTGTCAGGAAACGTATGTAATTTGGTTTCAATACTTGGACAATATCTAGGACCGATAGACTGAATCTGACCATTATAAAGTGGAGAATCAGCCAGACCACTGATAAGAATGTCGTGCACCTTCTTGTTGGTCTTGAACATCCAGCAAGGCAACTGTTGCAGTTTTCTTGGTTCGCTCATGAACGAGAACCTATGATACGTGTCATCGCCATCCTGCCGTTCGGCCAAGGAAAAATCCACGGTTCTTCTGTCGATTCTTACCGGAGTTCCCGTTTTCATCCTTCCGCTTTTGATACCCAGTCTGTTTATGGATTCTGTCAGTCCGTCAGCAGCAGGTTCGGCAATACGTCCGCCTGGAATCTGTTTTCTTCCCATGTGCATCAATCCATTCAGGAAAGTACCAGCAGTCACAATCACACATCTCGCCTTGAATTCAGCCCCCCATATAGTGTTCAGTATAAGTGATGCCCCATCCTTGTCATCAGGATTTGGTTTCAGTTCGTTTACCTGATCCTGCCATATACTTAGGTTGGGGGTGTTTTCAAGAATCTCCCTCCAGGTCCAGATAAACTTTTGGCGGTCACATTGTGCACGCGGACTCCATACGGCTGGTCCCTTTGACAGGTTCAGCATACGGAATTGAATGGCACATTTGTCAGTCACAATACCCATCATACCGCCCAGTGCATCAATTTCCCTCACGATCTGTCCCTTAGCAATGCCGCCGACAGCAGGATTGCACGACATCTGTGCAATCTTGTTCATGTCCATTGTGATTAGGCACGTCTTTGCCCCCATTCTGGCAGCAGCAGAGGCCGCCTCACAGCCCGCATGACCGGCACCGACCACTATAACATCATATTCTTGTATCATTTACGGATTCTAACTTTTCTTTTCGGTGCAAAGTTAATAATAAATAACGAAACAGAAACCTCAACTGTCGCCAAATCAAAGCCAAAACTCTAAAATAAATCTATAATAGGAAGAATATAATAAAACTTTTTACTAACTTTGCAGCGGATTTTCAACGAAAAACAAGATATTAATCACTTTTAAATAATAGAACTATGGCATTTTTAACAGACGAGAAACTCGTAATCGTTGGAGCCGGTGGTATGATCGGTTCAAACATGGTTCAGTCAGCACTCATGATGAACCTCACATCAAACATTTGTCTTTATGATGTATTCCCACCAGAGATCGGTCCTCTTGGAGTAGCAGAAGAAATGCGTCAGTCAGGTTTCGTTGATGCAAACATTACAGCAACAGCAGATCCTGCAGTAGCATTCAAGGATGCAAAGTACATCATTTCATCAGGTGGTGCTCCTCGTAAGGAAGGTATGACACGTGAAGACCTTCTTGCAGGAAACTGTAAGATTGCAGAAGGACTTGGCAAGGACATTCAGAAGTACTGTCCAGACGTTAAGCACGTTATCATTATCTTCAACCCAGCAGACCTCACTGGACTCGTAACACTCCTTTATTCAGGTTTGAAGTCAGGTCAGGTAACAACACTTGCAGCACTCGATTCAAGCCGTCTTCAGAGTGCACTTGCAAAGAAATTCGGTGTAATGCAGAATAAGGTAACAGGTGCCCACACATTTGGTGGTCACGGAGAACAGATGGCAGTATTCGGAAGCGCAGTAAAGATTGACGGTAAGCCACTCAACGACTTCATCGGTACACCAGCATTCCCAACAGAAGAATGGGAACAGATGAAGCAAGACGTAATCCAGGGCGGTTCTGCTATCATCAAGCTCCGTGGACGTTCATCATTCCAGAGCCCAGCACTCATGTCTGTCAAGATGATTGCAGCAGTAATGGGAGGCGAACCATTCGAATATCCAGCAGGAACATACGTAAAGACTGACAAGTACGACCACATTATGATGGCAATGGACACAACTCTCGACAAGAACGGTTGTTCATTCAAGGTACCACAGGGAACTGCAGAAGAAAATGCCAAGCTTGATGCTTCATACGAACACCTCTGCAAGATGCGTGACGAACTCGTTACACTCAATATCGTTCCTGAAATCAGCAAGTGGAGCGAAATCAACCCTAACCTCTAATCCACATAGATGAGGTTATAATATTATGAATAGGTCTTTAAGGTCGGGAGTGTGCTGACCTTAAAGACTTTTTATTTTCATTTCAATGGAACAGATTATAATTGACATTCTTCAGTTTCTGATAGGATTGGTACTTATTATCGTCGGAGCCGACAAACTCACAGACGGGGCATCAGCAGTGGCACGAAAGTTCAATGTCTCAACACTTATCATCGGACTCACCATCGTTGCCTTCGGTACCTCCATGCCAGAATTCGTAGTAAGCACCTTCTCTGCCATGAAGGGCAGCAACGAGATTGCCATAGGAAACGTGATAGGCAGTAATCTGTTCAATGTCTTTGCCATAGTAGGACTTATAGCAGTTGTTTCACCACTCTATTGCCAGCGTCAGGTATTCCGTCGCGATATCCCTTTCAATGTTATTGTCAGCATACTTCTTTTAGCCTTTCTTTGCTGCTTCGACCTAGACGCAAAGGTCCTCAACCGCATGGAAGGTGCAGTACTCCTTATTGTATTTATCGGTTACCTTTGGATTACCATACGTACTGCCATCAATCAAAGCCGTAAAAAAATAGGAGATGCTGAAGAAGAAAAACCTACGGATTCATCGAATAAAAAACCGATAAAAATGTGGGTAGCAATCCTCATGATTATGTTGGGATTGGCAGCACTCATTCTCGGAGGCGACCAACTCGTCGATGGAGCATCAGGTATAGCACTGAAGTTAGGGGTCAGCCAATCAGTTATAGGACTCACCATCGTAGCAATCGGAACATCGCTCCCCGAATTGGCGACCAGTGTAGTCGCAGCTCGTAAGGGCGACAACGATATGGCAATAGGAAACGTAGTAGGCAGCAATATTTTCAACATATTGTTCATACTTGGAGTTTCCTCTACCATCGCACCAATCAGTATAGGTAACATAGGAGTAGTCGATTTCATCGCATTTTTTGCTTCTTCATTTTTGCTATGGCTCTTTTGCGTCAACAGCAAGCGACTGCGCATCAACCGTTTTGAGGGAATATTCATGCTTCTATGCATCATCACCTATTATGTCTATGTTGTTTATCAGGCATAATAAGTCATTTTAGAATTCCGTCATCCATCAGCGAATTGTGAAAGAAAAATTATCTCCGATTTCCCGGTTGACTTTTGCATTAATACTTGGTATTCTTTCATGCAAAATACTGGTGTCGTGGATTGATATAGAGGTCTGGGAACTATGTGCAGTACTGTTACTGTTTCTAATCAGTATGTTCATACTAAATCGAAGGACAACTCCTTTGGCATTTGGTCTTTCTGCATTCATTTTTTCTGCAACTTTCGGGGCTCTTTTATTTCTCCTTCAGTTCCATTCAATCAGATATGGTAAGGTTACAGATGAGAATACAGTAATAACAGGTAAGGTAGTGAACGCTCCTGAACGGAAAGCGAAGACGTGGGCTGTAAGAATCCAAACTACTTATGGTACACACGTGCAGGCTTATCTTTCCCCTGGACAAATTCCGTTGAAAGGAGATTCCATAGAATTGTATGTTCCTTATGGAATAAACTCTACATTTTTAGGAGACAATCCAGATACAACTTTTGCAGATTATGAAAACTATCTGTTTTATTCGGGTGTTTCAGCGACAGCATTTTCCGGTAACGGACAATGGAAGATAACCAAACGCAATGAATATGGAAATCTCCTTGACCGACTTTCTGCATTACAGGTATTGATGAATGAATATTACGATGAATCGGGATTCAGAGGTGATGAAGGAGCAATCATTAAGGCAATGACAACCGGAGATAAAACTCAACTTCCTAAAGAACTGAAGTCCAACTATTCACATGCAGGAGTAGCACACGTTTTGGCTCTTTCCGGCTTTCATCTCACCATCATTTATACATTCTTGGATTTGCTGTTGCTAAGTTTGATTATTTCTTATAAATGGAGAAACATTTCACGTTTGTTCATCATACTATTTATATCTGCTTTTACCATTATTGTGGGTTGTCCTCCGTCTTTGGTACGTGCCGCCATCATGTGTGGAATAATGCTATTGACCAAGGTATTGCAGTGTGAAAATTCCTCGATGAATTCGTTGTGTTTGGCAGCATTTGCTATGCTGGTATTCAATCCAATGCTTCTGTTTGATGTCGGTTTCCAATTATCGTTCGTCTCGATGTTTGGAATAATTGTCTTCTCGCCACTTTTGATAGATTTAGTACCTGCTCGCCAAAAAATCCTACATAAATTATGGGAAATGATATGTATTACTATAGCATGCAGTATGTTCACACTTCCCCTTATTACTTATTATTTTGGTTATATTCCATTACTGTCCATTGTCAGCAATCTCTCCATTCCAATTCTTGCAACAGTACTCTTATGGCTCTCCGTCTTTTGGTGGTTGCTGTTTGCTTTCACCGATATTCAATTAATAATAGGTAATTGCATGAAATCGGTTTCCGGTATGATGAATTCAATTGCAGGGTGGATTTCCTCGATGGAATGGTCTGTATTTCCAATTCGCAGCAATCTTTTCGGTGTGCTGATGGAGTACGCACTTCTGATTCTTATTGTTATTTATCTACCTCGATTCTATCATTCATCTCCGTCCTCTAAATGTTATTAGACAATAACTGGTTGTTTAATGTATTATTGGATATACATATTGTCTATTGTATACCGTTCCATACTTTTCTGCCGTCAATGATATTAATTCCTCGTTGTGGGAAGGTAATCTTATTGCCGTCAATGGTGTATATTCCCTTTTGTACGTATCTTTGTCTTGATGACGTTATTGCCGGAATGGCTGTTGCCTGTTCAAATTCCTTGGCTGTATAGAACTGCAGTTCCAAGGTGGTAGGTCTTGTAACGATGATGGAATCAGTTTCGCCGTAGTTGTAAGTACGGATTGGAGTTACGGTATTCCCCTTGATTATTACTGGCTTGATGCTGCAAGTGTCTCCTCGGTTGATGGTTACTTCGTTGGCTCCAAATACATACTGAAACTGACGGTATCCCCAATTCATTGCCATCCAGTTATTAGACGTTATATTGTATTTACAGAATGTTTTCACCAGTTTGCCTTTCCTGAATATTGCAAGGCCAAAATAACCGCTGAAATATTTGTTATTCAGGACGGAGGTACATATCTGTGAATAATTATATACATTATTCAGTTGTAAGGTAACCTTATTTTGAGATGAGAACCTGACTGTTCTGTCACCAAGCGGCTCAAAGTTGTTTGCGTAGAAGACGTACTGTGTTGTACCTGTCATTGTTGGACTTATCCTTACGATAGCTGTCTGGTCGTATTTGTAATCAAATTCGTACTCAGGTTGCAAGGCATCGATCATGTAGTATCCGTCACAGTATCCTCCCCATCCCCAGTTTATATGGAAATAAGTGTCGTAAATTACCCCGTCGATTATAAAACTGTGTCCTCCGTCATCTTCATCCTGTCCGCTGTATAGAATGGGGCGACCGTTGTCGAGTTCTTCATGGAGCATGTCCATCCATTCATCCTGACGGTAATAGTTTCTATTGCAATAAGTGGCGCATGTGGCATATCCGAAGAAGTGAACCAAAGCATATGGAATATCGGTATAAAATGCACTTGAAAAAAGGTTTCCATAATCCATACCTAAGCTGGTTCCGCATGCATACATCAGGTTTGCTACTGCATTTGCCTGGAGGTCGGTGTATCTATTTCCATAGTCATTAATCATGTGTGTCCAGTCGTAGTATATTGAATCGGTGAAGTTGCATTTGAGATTGACGCTGTCGGTATGGGTATAGAAGCTGATGGAATCCTTACCGCATTTTGGGTATTGATAGTAATTCATGACTTGTGCCATGGAAGTTGCCAGACATCCGGTGAGTGTTGAACTGCCGTTGATTATTGGACAGTACTTGTTGAATGGAAAACCCTGTGCCCAATTTGTCTTGATCAAAGGTTCCACTTCATTGTATTTTTGTCCTGGCATGGTTGCCTCATCGGCATAGTTGCCTAAATTTCTTATATAATCGTATTGTGCCTGATATTCATTGAGTAACCATTTCAATCCGTCGGGAACGGAGGTTTCCGAGTACGTGGAGTTTCTTGCAAATCCCAATACCTTTTCCATTCTTTCGTCACCACTTACGATTACGAATGAACTGTTGTCCCTGTCATTTATTATGAAGAATGGGTATTGGCCAGTCTTATGCAAACGATTGGATTTTCTGCTGGCACATTCCAAGTGACCTGTATTGGAAATACCCAGTCCATGTAGGTATTTTGCAGCAATTTCAAGAGCCTGGGATTCTGTACGTTGTTGTGAAAACATTGGAATTGTACCACAGTATAAGCAGATTATTGCCATATACTGCATAAAACCATGATGGATGTAATTCTTTTTCATTGAAAAACTTTAATGTGTTTGTGCAGAAAGAATAATGTGTCACATACCTTGTGCCGCACTGTATAAAATAGAACTTGATTAAGTTATACGATGCAAAGTTAAGAAATTCCTGTAATATGAGCAAGATATTGATATAGGAAAAATTACTGTTGCATAGTGACAAATCAACTGCTGTATCGTGATAAACCAAAAAAACATGGCTTAATTTTGTCATGCAGTGTATTTTTGCTAAATTTGCCAAATATTCGTATAATAACTGTCATATCATGGATTTGGAATTGATTAAATCGAGGCTTGAAGTATGTGAATGTATGGCTCAGGGTATGGGTATGGAACTGGTTTCCACGTCTGACGAAGATTCCTGCAAGGCTGTAATGACTGTAGATGGAAGAAACTGTCAGCCATTTGGCTTTCTTAGCGGTGGTGCTTCACTTGCCATGGCTGAGACCTTGGCGGGCTGCGGTTCTTATGTCCTCTGTCCAGATGCTGTTGCCTGTGTAGGTCAGAACGTGCAGGGCAATCATGTACATCCTGCCAGTGTGGGAGAAACTGTGACAGCAGTGGCACGTATAGTGTATAAGGGAAAGACTTCCCATGTATGGCAGGTGGAAATCTGCAATGCCGATGGTGAATTAATCAGTTTCGTTACAGTGACAAACCGAATTATCAGGAAATGAATATCGCTTTCTACCGTTTACCCTATTCCGATGTATATTCACGTATCAGTTGCGAAGGCAGTCCTCTCGTACTGAATTCGTATGAGGAACTTGACAATCTTTCAGGGTTCGTCATAGCTCCTTTTCTTATATCAGAACGGACTCCGTTGGTGTTACTGCCTTTTGATGGGATAGTATGTGAGAATAAGACGGTGAACACTGTGGATATGCGTAATGATGCATGTAGGGTTTTGGGCGAGGAAGAGGACAGACTGACCTATTCGTCGGATTTCGTGAAGTTTCATGATGCCGTAGCTGAAGGACGCTTTGCAAAGTTGGTACTTTCACGTTCCAAACGTGTGACGATGGAGAAGATTCCAGATTTGGAGGATTTGTTTCTGTACTTCTGCAATACCTACCCACGGGCGATGGTGATGCTTTTCAGTACAGAACTGACCGGCACATGGCTTGTTGCCTCTCCGGAGATATTGGTTGAGAGTCAGCAGCCAGGACTGTGTACCATTGCTCTTGCAGGTACGATGCCTTTCTGTGAGGGTCTTCCTCAGTGGAGTGAGAAGAACAAGCACGAGCAGCATATAGTTGAGAAATACATAGAAGAAACAATAGCACCGTTATCGGACAGAGTCATCAAGGACGGTCCCCGCAGTGTGAGGGCAGGAAGTCTGATGCATCTCCGTACCGACTTCCGTTTCCAGCCATCGGAAGGAGTGACTATAGGCAATATCGTAGCAAGCCTTCATCCCACTCCTGCTGTATGTGGTATGCCCAAGTCTGAGGCTCGTGAGTTTGTATTGAGGCACGAGTCGAACGACCGTCGCTACTACAGTGGCTTTGCCGGTCCTCTCAACATGGACGTTGGTACTCACCTCTTCGTGTCACTCCGATGCATGACCATTGAAGGCAACTGTCTGACTGTCTATGCCGGTGGCGGAATCATGCCCGACAGTAATGCCAGGGATGAATGGCGGGAGACAGAAATGAAAATGATTAATTTTTAACTATCATAATGTATTCAGATAGAGAGAATGTAAATATAGTGACGGAACTGTTGGTGAGGCATGGTGTGAAACATGTTGTGGTATGTCCTGGAAGCAGGAATGCACCGTTGGTTCACAATTTCAATGCCCATCCATCATTAGTCTGTCATCCTGTCACCGATGAACGTTCGGCAGGATTCATGGCGTTGGGTATTGCCCAGCAGGACAGGACATGTCCTGTGGCAGTATGTGTCACGAGTGGTTCTGCTCTTCTCAACCTTATGCCCGCCGTGGCTGAGGCTTCCTATCAGCACTGTGGATTTGTGGTTATCTCGGCAGACCGTCCCCGTCAGTGGATTGATCAACTCGACGGACAGACACTGCCCCAGGAAGATGCCCTTGGTAGGTTTGTGGCAAAGAGTGTGAGTGTGGCTGAACCCCATGACGACGAAGAACGATGGTACTGCAACCGACTTGTAAACGAGGCATTCGTTGCCCTGTATCGCACAGATCGTCCTGTACAGATAAACGTACCGATAGCCGAACCGCTCTTCTCGTTCAGTACAGAGAAACTGCCTCCGCAACGTTCAGTCAGGTATATTCCTTGGGATAATGAACCATCGAGGAATGCAGTACTGAGAATGGTAGAAAAGTCAAGGCGTCCGATGGTGGTGATGGGACAGATGCCGTGTGGGAGTGTTCCTGCCGACTATGCTATGCAGGTGGCAGAAAAAGTGGTGATTCTCTACGAACCGCTTGCGATTGATGAAATGCCTCGATGTCTTACCGATGAGATGTTGGCGGCTATGACAGGTGATGAGGATAGATACATGCCCGACCTTGTGCTATATCTTGGCAACAATACCGTAAGTAAGCGTCTGCGCCAGTTCCTGCGTCGTCTGCCGGCGACCTGCAACGTGATTATGGTAGATGAGGAAGGTGAACTGAAAGACGTGAGCATGCATACAGATTATGTCATACACGGACGCACAGGGGATGTGGTGAAAGATGTGTTTACCAGTTGGCTCCATAAGGATAAATGCTGTGAAGACGAATATCTGGATGCCTGGAAGAAGTTGTATGGAGAAGCAGCAAGTCAATTAATGAATACCAGTACAGATGATCTGTCATCCATTGCAGTAAAACTTTTTGAGAACGAGTATGGCGAAGGTGAGGTAATACATTATGCCAACAGCACGGCAGTACGTCTTGGATGCCGCTTTGCCGATAACCACTATATCTATTGCAATCGAGGACTCAACGGAATCGAGGGCTCACTCAGTACGGCAGCAGGAGCCT
The DNA here is from genome assembly GCA_024398475.1 of Bacteroidaceae bacterium. Taxonomy (GTDB): domain Bacteria; phylum Bacteroidota; class Bacteroidia; order Bacteroidales; family Bacteroidaceae; genus Colivivens. Next base: position 28,214 of record JAKSJB010000001.1, read on the forward strand.
CACTTGCCATGCAGGAAGAGGGAAACGTGTATTGCGTAATCGGCGATCTGAGTTTCTTCTATGACGAGAATGCCTTGTGGCAAACCCAACTGACCGGCAACCTACGCATATTGTTGCTTAACAATGGTGGGGGAAGTATATTCAAGACACTGAAAGGTCTGGACGCATCTCCGGCACGCGACGTACTGGTGGCAGCGCAACATGCATATTCTGCAGAAGGCATCTGCCGACAGTTCGGTCTTACCTACCGAATGGTGGACAGTATCGCTACCCTTGCCGACGGAATCCAATGGCTGGGCACAGTAGAAAGTAAAAAGCCCGTGGTGCTGGAAGTGAAAGACTTGTCGACTCAAATATAAAAATATGGATTGGAAAATAATAAAGGAATTTAAGGAGATAATCCTTGAGGAATGTGACGGTATAGCAAAGATAAGTATCAACCGTCCGAGGTATCGTAATGCATTTACTCCGCTGACCACATGGGAACTGTCGCAGGCATTTTCCATCGTGAGAGAACGGCAGAGTGTGAGTGTTGTGTTGCTTACCGGTGCAGAAACACCACGGAAAGACGGACAGACTGATGAGGAATGGCTTCGTACTCAGGCTTTCTGTGCAGGAGGAGACATGCACGTGAAGGGACGTGGCGGTTACATCGATGAAGAAGGTGTGCCACGCCTTTCTGTACTCGACGTACAGATGCAGATTCGTCGTCTGCCAAAGCCAGTAATAGCAATGGTCAATGGTTTTGCCATCGGAGGCGGTCATGTCCTGCACCTAGTGTGCGACCTTACCGTAGCAGCCGACAATGCACGATTCGGACAGACAGGACCGAAGGTAGGTTCATTCGATGCCGGATTCGGTTCCTCTTACCTGGCACGTATAGTAGGTCAGAAGAAGGCAAGGGAGATTTGGTTCCTCTGTCGTCAGTATTCAGCAGCAGAAGCCGAAAAGATGGGTATGGTAAACAAGGTAGTACCTCTGTCTCAGTTGGAAGATGAGTGTGTGGCATGGGCAAAGGAGATGATGCGCCTTTCTCCACTTGCCCTGAGAATGATAAAGGCAGGACTCAATGCCGAACTCGATGGTCAGGCAGGTATTCAGGAACTTGCCGGTGATGCCACGGCACTCTATTATATGCTCGATGAAGCCCAGGAAGGAGGTAAGGCATTCCTTGAAAAACGTGCTCCAGACTGGTCAAAATTTGCGAAACTACCATAGAATGCAATGTCTCTCCAGATAAATATAACAGAAAAGACGCTTCATTTCAGGAAACCTGCACGCACTTCCCGTGGTGAATACACCGAACACAGGATGGTGCTGGTAACCATTACAGATGAAAAGGGACGTGTGGGAACCGGTGAGTGCGCACCGTTGCCCGACCTCTCCTGCGATGCCCATGCCTACGATGATATGGGACGTGTGGCACGGCTCATAGAGGAGGCTGTGGGGAGTGAAGACTATACCGAGGTCCTGCGTCCATATCCAGCCATGCTCTTTGCATTGGAATCGGCAATGTACGAAATCAGTCAGTCACCTATCCTCTACGACACACCCTTTGCACGCGGTGAGAAGGGTATTCCAATCAACGGATTGGTGTGGATGGCATCCTTTGATGAAATGCTCACTCAGGTTAAGGAAAAACTGAAGACCGGATTCCGGTGCGTGAAATTGAAGATAGGAGCCATTGGCTGGGATGAGGAAATCGAATTGATTCGGTTCGTCCGTTCACGTTTCGGAAAGGACATACTTCAACTGAGAGTAGATGCCAACGGAGCCTTTTCGCCCGATGAGGCAATGGCAAGACTCAGTCAGTTGGCAGAGTACGGAATTCACAGCATCGAACAGCCGATACGTAAGGGGCAGTGGGACCAGATGGCAGAACTCTGTCGAAATACTCCTCTACCAATTGCTCTCGATGAAGAACTTATAGGAGTGAATTCACCTGAAGAGAAATGCCAGTTGCTTGATGCCATACATCCACAGTATCTAGTCATAAAACCCACCCTCCATGGAGGTATGAACGGTACGTTGGAGTGGGTGAACGAAGCACGGAAGCGTGGCATTGGTTCATGGCTTACAAGTGCCTTGGAAAGCAATATAGGACTGAAGAACGTGGCTCTGCTCTCGGCACGTATCTACGGAGCAGACAACACCTTCCCGCAGGGATTGGGCACAGGCCAGCTCTTCACCGACAATATTGACGTAGGAACTGTACTCAGAGGAAGCGAAATATGGATGAACTGATAAAGGTACATACAAGTGGCAGTACAGGACAGCCAAAGGAAATGCTGGTAGAGAAGAGCCGCATGATGGCATCGGCACGTATGACGTGCGATTTTCTTGGACTACGTCCAGGTGACACAGCTCTCCTGTGCATGCCGCTCGACTATATTGCCGGCAAGATGATGTTGGTACGCTGCGAGGAAAGAAACATGAAACTCATCAGGGTAACCCCCACCAACCATCCATTGGCAAATCTTGACAGCCATATAGATTTTGCCGCTATGGTACCTTCACAGGTATATGAGTCGCTGAAAGTACCGACGGAACGCGAACGATTGTCACGTATAGGAAACCTTATCATCGGAGGTGGAGCCATATCTTCCGACATGGAACGGGAACTGAAGACATTCCCCAATGCCGTATGGAGTACCTACGGAATGACCGAAACCCTCTCACACATAGCCATGCGACGACTTAGCGGCAGCACGGCATCGCAATTCTATACACCGTTGGACGGCGTGCAACTCAGTATCACAGATTCAGAAAAAGAACACCCAGAGAAGGGACGGCTTGTGATAGATGCACCTCATCTCTGTGCCCAACGACTCATAACCAACGACATAGCCGAACTCCATTACGAGAACGGCATCTGTCAATTCCGCATCATCGGACGAACCGACAACGTAATCTGTTCGGGAGGAATAAAACTGCACATAGAAGAGATAGAGGAACAACTGCGTCCACACCTGACGGCTGATTTCTGTATCACCAAACGTACAGATGCCAAGTTCGGAGAGGCAGTAGTGATGCTGGTGGAACGAGTCAATGAGTCAACGAGTGGGCGAGCAGGCGAGTTCCTATCTAATATTATGGAAATATGCAGGAACATATTGCCACGCTATTCCGTACCCAAGCAGATTATTTCTGTAACTCAGATACCCCACACCCCCAACGGCAAGATTGATCGTGCCACGGCAATGAAGGTTGCAGAAAACTGAAATTAATGAAAAATACGGCGAAAAACGCTACCATACATTCTATATATAATAAAAACCGCCCGACTGTCACAGCCTGGCGGAACCTATTTATTATCAACTAACCTAAAATGAAAAATCTTATTTTGTTTTTGGTGTATATCTTTTTCGGGGACATCAGAACTTCATGATGTTGTGTATGGCATTTATAAGTGCACTGCCGTTCATCTCTACGCCGTTGATGTTTACGTTGCCTCCAAAACGGGCATTGAAAAGGAGGAAGTTGAGTTCCTGCGGTGTGAGTTCATAGTTGCACTCATAGTAGTTTACCTTCTTTGTCTTTGGAATTACTGTAACTGTTCCTTCATCAAATGACTGTGACATGATGTCGCGGCCGAAGGCGTTGGTTACGTCTATGTTGAAATCTACGTCATCCTTTGATTCTTCGATTACGCTGAGTACGAACTTGTGGTTCTGTGGATTGAATCCGAAACCGATTTCTACTGTTTCGCTTACTGGTGCGAAATATGTTGCTGCACTCTGTGCGTTTGCTACTAATGTGAATACAAATGTTGCGATTGTAAGGATGATAGTTTTCATAATTCTTTTGTTTTTTATTTGTTATTAATTTTTTATTCGTTTCAGGTCGCCGGGATTATGTTTTTTCCTTTTGACGTTGCAAAGGTACGGTGTTTATGGCTGATGGCAAATGTATTATACCTAAAGTGTGGTGGGTGTTTATCTATTTGTGGTAGGGGATTTTCCCCACGACATACAGAAATTTCTTGCCTGAGATGTATAAATAAGGGGTAAATGCTTGTACTGTAAGCATTTACCCCTTCTAGGGAATTTCCCCGAGTTTCTCCTTAATTCCCTTTAACTCCTTATCTCCTTATCTACATTTTTCTATTATATATATAGTATGTGAGTGCAGAGAGAATTGTGGCTATGGTTTCACCGATCCAGAATGAATGCCATATTGAGATTGTGCCGAGTCTGACTATGATGAACATCACGACGGCTACGGTCATCGTGTGGAAGAAGGCGATGATGATGGCTGGCAGAGTTTGTTTCCTTACCAGACAGGTTGCCTCAAATATGTAGGCAAGTCCGAAACCAGGCATACATGGTGCGAAGAGTCGGAGTGCATAGACGGCTTTTGATTGAATGGAATTGTCTGCATCGAGGTTGAACATAGCAATAATCTGTTCTGGCCATATTTCTATTACTGCAAACATGATAATACTCATTGCTGCTATGATTATTGCCGAATGGCTTACCATTACCTTGAAACTCTTGCCGTCACCGGCTCCGAGTGATGCTCCTCCCACTCCCTGAAGCGCCTGACCGCATCCTCCGAGGAATAGGTTGACCACTAGCAGCATGTTGAGTGATACTGCCTGAATGGCGAGCCCGCTGACTCCTTCGACTTCGAGCAGCATGTTGTTGACGAAGAGTATGCGCAGGAACATGCTGAGTGTATCTACGAAGAGGGGAAGTCCCACGAAGAGTGCCATCATCTTGGCGATGTCCTGCATGTCTTTCCACCCGAAGGCGAGTTTGCAGTCTTGCTCACGGAAGTGCAGGAGTGTGATCCCGATTCCTACGACATATCCCAGTACGCTTGCCCATGCAGCACCTTCAATTCCCATGTTGAGGTATTTCATGAAGATGATGTCGAAGGTGAGGTTTACTACGTTGGACACGATTACGGCTACGGTGACGAGTTTAGGTGCGTTGTCGGTACGGACAAAGGCATTGAGTCCGAACATCGTGACCATGACTCCACTGGTACTGATCAGAATACGTCCATATTTTACAGACTCATCGTAGATACCGGGGTCGTTGCTTGTGATGTGGGCTATCTGTCCGATGAAACAGAGTCCGACAATCAGCATGACTGCGGTGGTGACTGCATTCAGAAGCATGGAGAATGTGAAGTGTCCTCGTATCTTGGAATCATTCTTCTCGCCGAGGGCGTATGCCACGAGCATGGCACAGCCTGTGTTGAGCAGGACGGTGAGGGCAAATACCAGTTGATTGACTGGTTGGAGGGATGTGATTGCAGCCAGACGTACAGGACCGAGAATCTGTCCTGCAATGATACTGTCCACAATCATTGAGAGGGTTGATGCCAGGTTGGCAAGGATTGCTGCTACAAGAAATGAATAGAATTTCTGCAGAATCGGGTTTGACTTTGTTACCATATATATTTGTTTGTTATTTCATTTTTACTGCAACCATACAGATATCGTCACTTTGTTCCACTCCTGCCGAGAAGTTGATGATGGTTTCATACATGCAGTCGAGTACTGTGTCGGCATCTTTGTTGCTGTTGTCGCTGATGACATTCAGCGTCTGCTGTTCTCCGAACAGGTGTTTTTCGGAATTCTCGGCTTCGGTGACTCCGTCTGTATACAGGAACAGAAGGTCTTTTGACTGCATGGTGATGGAGTCCTTCACATAGTCTCCGTCTTCGAGTACTCCGATAGGCAGGCTTTCACTTTCCGGCAGATATTCAGTCTTGATTGTCCCGTTTTCATTGGTGTGGGCAACAATAGGCGGATTATGTCCTGCATTGCAGAATTCGATTACGCCGGTGTCGAGATTCAGTACTGCCACGAACATTGTGCAGAACATGCATTGTGGATTTTTCTGCATGATGCTGTTGTTGAGAGCAGAAATAATGGCTTCAGGACTTGCCTCATACTGCGTGATGTCGCGGAACATAGTGCGGATGATTGCCATGAACAGTGCTGCGGGTACTCCTTTGCCTGAAACGTCACCTATACATACGAAGAGTCTGTTTTCCCGGATGAAGAAATCATATAGGTCGCCTCCCACCATCTTGGCAGGTTTCAGTTGGCATGCCAGATGGACTCTGTCGGTATTGGAGAGTTCGTCTGCTGATGGTAGTATTCCTGTCTGCAGACGTGATGCAATCAGAAGGTCGCGGTCAAGACTTGCACTTTCTTCGGCATATACCTTGAAGCGTATCATGTAGGGCTTTACGATGTAGTATATTCCAAACGGAAGTACGATGAGCAGCAGAATGATGATTCCGACATTTATCCATATCATCCTTGTTGTCAGTTCATTGGCTGAGTAGAAGATATCTTCTACAGGGAAACTGATGGCAACAGACCAGTTTGCTCGTTTCAGGGGGGCGAAATATGCATAGTAGTTCATGCTACTGCCTATCTGCATGAAACCTGTTTCGCTCGATTCCATGCGGCTGAGAATGCTTATGGCAGTCATATCGTTGTGTGACCTTGCCATACTGTCGGCATTGAGCATAAGATATGTAGAATCAGGATGGCAGAAATAGTATCCTGACTTGTGCATCACCCTTACCTGTGCATTTTCATTGAATATTGCCTTCCTGATTTCCTCGTACACCCATTTGGTTTCTATCGTGGAACAGAGTACGGCAAATATATTTCCGTTCCTGTCGTACATCGGTACGGAGTATGCTACTCTGACATCATGTGGAGGAGATGACTGACGATAGGGAACACTCCAGAAACATTTGCCTTTGCTGCTTACCAACCAGTTTCCGTCTATATTTGTCTGGCTCAGGTATGAAAATCCAGTGGTTGTACTGTTTACCCTTTTTTCATCAGCCATGAAAGTCCGTATGATGGAAGGTGAATACTCATATCCTATCTGTGGATAATAGTTCGCTTTGAACATTATTGTTGCCGCCGAGATATATGGGCAGTAATCCAGCAGTTTGTTCAGCAGTTCGTAACTGGAGTTTGGATCGTCAGTAATCAAATCTGAGTTTTTGGCTACTGCCTGTGTTGCCAGTTCCACCTTTTCCAGGCGTGCATCAAGTGCATTGACTGCAGACTGGAGCGATACATTTGCCATGTAGTGGGTATATTTGACTGTAGAGTCGTATGCCCTATGAACAGTGAAGAGGTCATTGACGAAGAAACACAGAAACGCTGCCAATACTGTGAATATTGTCAGACTGAAAGTGAGTGACCTGAGTTGTTTTGGTATACTGATTCTCATCGGCAGTGATTATGGAATATTAGTTCTATCGGCTGTAGTCTTCATCAAAGAATCCAAGTCCCTTGATGGCATTGATGAATTGTTCGATATAGTCCCATGTGGTGAACGACCATTGGAATCCCATACGCATCAGCAGTTGTGTAGTGAAGAGGTAGTCACATCCGTTGAATGCAACGAACTTACCGTCTGCAATACTCTGGTAGGCAAGCATGCTTTGGAGTATGGAAGCCTTTTCGGAATCTTCTGCTGCAAGATGCAGGGCATTCTGGAAAGTATCCTGTTCAGCAAGGTCTATCTTGATTCCCATTCGGTTCAGACAGTTGATTACATTGCCGAACGCCTGTCGATTGGCATTGACAGGATGGAACACCATGTTCTTTTCCGGTGTTTCGCTGAGAAGTATTACTGCATGTGCCACTTCGTCAATAGGCGAGAATTCTATCGTGTCGGACATCATTTCGTACTGGATACATCCTACAGCCTGATAGGCTCTCAGCCGTCCCATGAAGGCATTGCTTGAGAAGTTGACCTGGAATTCACCATCTTCACTTCGTGCAGAGAGGTTACCCAGTCGCATAATCTTAGCCTTCAGTCCTTGATTGCATACGGCTTCAAGTACAAAGCGTTCAGCAATAAACTTTGCATGCGTATATTGGTTTTTCAGAGTCTGTCCCCAATAGAGTTGGGTTTCGCTGAGATCATGTCCTGAAACAATAGGATGCTCGCTTTCGGTAGTTCCGGCAATACTGTAGGTAGATGTGTGGATAAGGGTGATTCCATTCTTCACACAGTAGTCAATACAATTTCTTGTACCGCCGATATTCACGTCTTCGATATCCGTTCCGGCAGAGAAGTGCTTTACGTTTGCTGCACAGTTGAAGAGGTGAGTGATACCGGACTTCGGCAGATTGTCAAATGCTTCGGCATCCGTTACGTCACCATCTATGATGAAGATGCGGTTGTCGAGCAGTTCATCGAAACTGTCGTTGAAGTAATAGAACAGCATTGTACGCAGGCGGCTGCGGGAGGTCTGGACTGCATTGGGACGAACAAGACAGTAGATATTTGGCTTGTTTCTATGATAGATCAGTTCCTTGATGACGTGCAGACCGAGATAACCGGTAGCACCGGTGACTACTGCACCCTTTATTTCCATTGGTGAACCATCGTGGAAACTCTTCAGGGTGTTGTCTGCAAGCAATCCATTGATGCCTGTATAGTCGTAGTCATAAAGTTCGATGTCAGAAGAATCCACAATTGCCTCACGGTCTTGCAGTCTCGTTGACTCGTTGACTTGCAGTCTCGTTGACTCGTTGACTTGTAGACTCGTTGACTCGTTGACTCGTAGACTTGTAGACTCGTTGACCAATTCGGCAAGTTGCCGAGCCGTTGGATAGTCGAACACACTCTTGTAGTCAATTCGGTAGCCATTCTTTTCTGCTTCAATTACCACTCTGACTGCAACCAGTGATGTTCCTCCGAGTTCAAAGAAATTGTCAGTAGGACCAACATCCTCAACATTAAGGATATTGGCAAATGTGTCGCAGAAGAACTGTTCCTCAGCATTTCTGCAACTTTCCGCGGAGTGTCCTCCTGCTTTTGGTTCGGGGAGTTCATTGACGGCAATTTCACCTGATGGCGTATATGTGAACTCATTGAGAATCACATATAAGTCTGGTACCATATTAGGACTCAGATGTTCAGCCAGCATTGCCTTGATGTTCTCAATGTCTGGTTTAGGATTGTTGTCCGATGAGATGTATGCCACCAGTCTGTCCATTCCATTGACTTTCCTGATGACTGCAACACACTGCCTTACGCCTTGCAGACGTGACAGTTCGTCCTGAATCCTACCGAGTTCGATGCGTGAACCATTGAGGATTACCTGGCAGACTGTAGGTCCGAGGATTACCGCCTTACCCTCTTCCGTCAGATAAGCATATTTACCTGAAGGAGTACAGTCTTCTCCGTTCCTTTCTTTGGCAAGTTCTCCGACAACACCTATAGGTAGTTCGTTGAGATCTCTGTCAAGAATTCTGTATGAAGAATCAGTATTTGCAACATTGTTCTGGATAGTATTGAGTTCTTCTTTCTGCCTTTCGGAAACTATAGACAGTTTACGTACCGACAGTTCAGGATTCTGGGTAATATGATAAGCCGCAGCGATAACGCTGTCTGCAAAACGTCTCATCGTATCTTCCCTGTACAATGCCTTGTCAAACATCATGACGACACTAGGTTTGCCCTCTGCATATTCGATACTGACCGTAGCAGGGAATTTCGGTACCTTGGTTTCCAACCCCTCAAGGATAATCTCTTCGTTGCCTACATAATATCCATCCATCAGTCCCAACTGATAGACATAATTGAACTTAGGCTGGAAATTGTAGTTTGCAGCAATCATGGAGAATGGGAAATTCTCGTATTTCATGGCATCGGAAAAGGCTTGAGCCGAAGCCGCAACGAATTCCCTGATGCTTTGGTTGCCTATACGTGTATGCAATGCCAGTGTATTGACGAACATTCCTACCGTACCTGCAATGTCCAGGTTCTGACGTCCGCCGCTTATTCCGCAGATATATACGTCGTCTGTATCTGCATAACGTCCGAGAACATAACTGATAGCGGCAAACCAGAACTGTGCCTGAGTGAAACCGTTCTGCTTGCAGAAATCATCAATATCAGTCTGAATATTTTCGAAAGTCTGATGCACCATTCTCTCTTCACCGATATTTTCCGCATAGAAGTCTGTAGGAATCATAGGTGGAGTCTCATATTCCTTCATGGATTCATCGAAGAATTCCACGTTTTTGAGAAACTCAGCACTGTTGGCGAATCTATCCTGTGCTTCAGCAAAGTTGAAGTATGAGTATGTCTCGTTTTCTATATCCTTTCCGTTCAGCAAGTCCGCAATCTGTTGGTAGATTACAGCCATACTTCCTCCGTCTGATACAAGATGGTGGGTGTCGAGTAAAAGATACAGACTGCCTTCTGATTTGATGACTGAGGTTCTGAACAATGGTCCGTGTGAAAGGTCAAACGGTTGAACAGCCGTATTCCTGAAGTCCTGAAGTCCTTCAGCAGAAAGTTCAATGATTCCTACCTCTGTCACAGTGGATTTTGGATATAGCATCATTGGTTCATCATCGAAATTGATGATTCTTGAGAACAAGGCTGGGTGCATTCCAAGAACCTTTGCCACAACCTTGCTCAACTGTTCGGCATCTACAGAAGACGGGATATGAAGCAACACCGGAATGTTGTAAACTGTAGCATCCGGATTTTTCAGGCAGTCAAAATATACACCTTGTTGGGCAAATGTAAGTGGGAATGGAGTATTTGGCCGGATTCTTCCTGCATCAACTCCAGTTTCAGCAGGTTCAGGTACTGATGCTGCATTTTCCGTGATGAGATTATTGACTATTTCACGAATGGTTGGAGTTTCCATGATGTCGGCAACCTTGATGGCAACTTCCATTTCCTTCTTTATCAGGATAGAAAGACGGATTGCAAGGAGCGAAGTCATACCCGCAGAAAGAAGGTTTGTAGTAACGCCGAACCTGTCGTTGCCAATGATACCAGCCACCATGTCAAACAACTTCTGTTCCTTTTCGTTTTCAGGAGCAATAATCCTTTCAGCCATAACTTCCGGTTCAGGAAGATGTTTCACGTCAACCTTGCCGGCAGGAGTGATAGGCATCACGTCAAGTTGCATGAATATGCTTGGCACCATATAGTGGGTAAGATGTTCCGCCATTCCTTTCTTGATATCATCTATGGATGGCTGCATGCCCTCTGTAGCAGTAAAGTAGGCTACGAGTTTATCCTGCCCGTTCAGTTTCCTGATTACAACAACACATTGCTTGACACCGTCCTGTTTGGTCATGACAGTTTCAATTTCCCCTAGTTCGATACGGAGACCGTTGAGTTTAACCTGATTGTCGGTACGTCCGAGAATCACGACATTGCCGTCATTGGTCCAACGTGCATAGTCTCCGGTGCGGTATAAACGTTCACCGTTCCAGTCAATGAACACCTGAGCCGTCTTCTCTGGCAGTTTGTTGTAGCCTCGTGCCAATGAAATACCACCTATGGCAAGTTCTCCCATGACACCGACAGGCAATTCATTCAAGTCGCTGTCAAGTATCCTGTAAGAATAGTTGGCAGCAGGTTTTCCTACATGAACAATCGTAGCATCATTCATCACGGCACCGCTCGAGCCCATAGTCGTTTCAGTAGGACCGTAGCCATTGACCATGATTACGTTGTACTGTTTCAGTCGTTCCACAAGTGACCACGGAAGTTTTTCTCCACCAGTCATCACCGCCTTTATCTGGTTCTTCATCAGTTCATCATAGTCATGCAGTTCCATGTTCATGGCAATACGCGACGGAGTTCCGCTTATGCATTCAACACCTGTGCGCTTGCAGAGTTCTGCCTGTGCCACAGGATTGATAGTCTCTTCCTCGTTGGCAAATACAACTGTCTTGCCGTTGAAAAGAGGAGTTCCGTATTCGAAGATTGAAAGGTCAAATGAAACAGTTGTCTGACACAGAGTGACCGACGAATATTCCATTGCAGCCAGCACCACTTTATTTACAGGGTTTGGAGTGAAGAAGTTGGCAACCCCGAGATGTTCGAGCATCACACCCTTAGGCTTTCCTGTAGAACCTGATGTATAGATGAGGTATGCAAGGTCGGATGGCTTGACATCAATATTTAGGTTGTCGGAATCGAACTGCAAACTTTCTTTTACCAGTTTGTCAATATCTATGGCTCTGTCAGAATAGTCGGCTACATGATCTGCCGTAGTGACGACGTAACGCCCCTCTGAATCTTCGAGAATATATGCAATTCTGTCAGCAGGATATGCCGGATCCATCGGAATATATGCTGCTCCGCATTTCATGACAGCAAACATGGCAACTAGGAAATTGCTTGTGCGTGGCAGCAGCAGTACTATGCGGTCGTCCTTTGTCACCCCTTTAGCCATCAATGCCCTTGCCATACGGTTGGCGGCTTCGTTGTATTCGCGGTATGTAAGAGTCCTGTCGGTAGCAACAACTGCTTTCACGCCAGGAGTCTTTACTGCCCAGCGTTCAATACCCTCATGATAGGTAGTGACAGGCAGTTCCATTTCAGCCACCATACGGAACCGACTGAGTTCCTCTTCCTGTGCCTTGCTGATGATGGAAATATTGCTGACCCTTGATTCCGGACTGTCGGCAATATTATTGAGCACGGCATCGAAACTGTCAATCAGGCGTGCAATATATTCATCGCTGTATTTGTTCTTCTGATACTCAGTCAGTACGTATATTTTCTCATCTTCAAGCATCACGGAGATTGCTAAAGCCTCTCCCGTTTCGTTTTCTTCGCTTGGCAGCAACTCCAACTGACAGTCTTCAATCTGAGGCAAACCCCTAATCTTTCCATGATAGGCAAACAGCACGTCGCTGGTGATGCCGGTCTCGGCACTTAGTTCTGCAAATGAATAAATGTCATTTTCACGTGCATCGGCGACCTGTCGGTTGATTTTCTGCATGTAGTCTTCCAGTGAAGTATCCTTGTCGTAGGTACAGCGTACAGGAAGTGTCTTCACCATCATCATCATTGTTCTTGACGTGTCGCTGTCGTGACGTCCATGCCATATCGTACCGAAAGTCACGTCTTTCTTTCCGGTATAGACACTCAGCAGTCTTCCGAACGTACCGTACATTACAGCCGCAGCCGAAGTGTTGAAACGTTTGCCGAGTCTTGTGAAATCATCAGTAGAGATGGAGAGGAAGCGGTCTTGTTTTCCATATTCGGTCTTTCCGTTACCGTTAATGTCGAAATCAGGAACAGTCGTTCCTTCCACGTCGCCGAATTCGTTCATGTACCAGTCTCGGGCATGCTTCAATGTATCCTCGTCCTGACGTAGAATCCTTTCGCGTTCAGTTATGTCAAAACCAGTAACGGGTTCTCTTTCCGCAGTACCTGTTCTGTATGCCACGTCAATATCCGAATAGAATGCCTGCCTACTGAGTCCGTCGAAGATGATATGATGTGTACCCATGCAGATATACTGATTCTGCTCGGTTACTAAAATCCTTGCTCTGAAGAGGATATCTTTTCTGAAGTCGTAAGGCTTTTCCATTTCCTTAATCTGGTCATTCAAATCCTCTTCCTTGATATTGATTACCGGACAAGCCACCTCAGCATCTTCCCGATACTTCATAAAAGGAACTCCGTCTTCATCTTCGTAAATGCTAATCAGGAGCATTGGATGGGCTTTTGCAGCAGCAATTACAGCTTTCGCCAACCTGTCCGTATCCAGTTTCCTGGAAAGCCGTAATGTGTTTGTAACATTATATACAGGTTCCCCTTCACGTTTCACGCATTCGGCATATATGCCAAGTTGCGTCTGTGTAAGTTGATAAGGCTTATCCAATGGAACATTAGTAATAGGTTTGTTATTCATAATGTATCTGGATATATTTCTGATAGTACGTTCCTTATATATTGTTTTTGATGATATGTTAGCAGGTGTGCAGAGTTGCTGGAACCGAATCATCTTTATGGAATCACCGCCGAGTGCAATGAAGTCGTCATCAATTCCAATACGTTCAATTCCGAATACCTTGGAGAAAATGTCACATAGCCAGCGTTCTGTATCATTCCTTGGTGCGGCATATTCTTCAACTGGTGTTATCGTATCAGGTAACCGGAGTGAAAGCCTGTCTTTCTTTCCGTTTGCATTCAACGGAAATTTATCCAGATGCACAAAATGCAGCGGAATCATGTAGTGAGGCAGATAGTTTTCAAGGATTTTGGAAATTTCCTCTGGCTCATAGATTTCAGGTCCTACGTAGAAACCTACGAGGAAATGGCTTCCGAGTCCGTTGTCAAAACCCTTGACAATGGCATCGTCTATCCCTTTTATCTTTCTTATAGAGGCTTCTATTTCACCAGGTTCCACACGCTGACCGTTGATTTTGACCATCCAGTCCTTTCGGTTGATGTACTGTATGTCACCGTTCGGAAGCAACTTGCCGATATCGCCCATATGCAGTACGCCTCCCTTATATAGTTCTGCCGTGCGTTCAGGGTCTTTATAATATTCCTTGCAGAAATGTCCCTTGAAACAGATTTCATTGTCAATGATTTCATAACCTATGCCACCTATCGGTTTTCCTGCCGAAGGATGGTCGGAAGCCTCCGTTATTTCGGCATAGCACATAGGACCGCCGGTTTCAGTAGAACCGTATAGATTGTAGAGCCTAAATCCTTGAGGAGCCAGACCTGCCACGTTTTCACTGCCAGTCCACACGCATCTCAGATGCTTGTCAGTATTCCTGAAGATTGCAAGTACGGCTGGACTTATTGTCGTCATCGTTATTTCATGGTCGGTATAGTACTGTGCCAATGCATCGACATTATGAAGTTGTTCATTGCCGAGCACATGAACTTCCATTCCATATACGAACTGGTAATACTGAAGATGTGCGATGAAAAAAATAGGTGCCCCGTATGCAAATCTGTCGCTTGTCGAAGGACTGAATTCTTCGTAAAGATGGAATGCGTTCATCAGTGAACCGAAGTCATGAAGTATTCCCTTTGGTGTTCCTGTAGAACCTGACGTATAAATCAAAAGGGCATTGTCGGACTCATCCAGTTCTGGCAACTGAACATGTTCATTGTCTTCTGCCTGAATCCTTTTGTAGAGATCAATGTTTATTTCAAGCCTACAGTCACAATGATTTTTAATAACAGCGACTCTTTCTTCCGGAAAGTTTTCACCGATAGGAACAGGTACGTTTCCCGACAACCACACTCCGATTTCTGTAGCAAAAAACTCCATGCCTAACGGAAATCTGAGACAGATAAAAGAATGTGGCTCAATTTGCAGAGACATAATATAATCAGCCACCTTATGAGCATAAGACATAAGGTCTGTGTAGGAAGTCTTACGTTTGGCGTTAAGGTCAACTATTGCAGTCTTTGAAAAATACCTACTTTCCGCCTCTTCCAATAATTTGATAAGTTGAGGCTTTTGATTCATTTGATTACAAAAATCTTGGAGAATTTAGTAAGGTCGAATATGTTACGTACATCGTCATTAAGGTTCAATAGGGTGAGACTACCCCCCTTGGCAGATACCGCTTTTCTTAAAGTAAGAAATATTCGTAAACCACTACTGCTGATGAATTCCATATCCTTGCAGTCCAGTGCCAATGTCTTGTCAGCATTATCAAAAAGCTCCTTTAGGTCATCTGCACATTTTACAGATGCAGCAGTATCAAGTCTACCGCTGAGTATTCCGGTTAAGGTGTCATCGATCTGTTTGATTTCTACAGTCATAATGATATTGTTTTATAGATTAGTATATTCAACTTTCGCAAGTTTCTGACTTGCTCAGTTTCAGGAGTTAAGTAGTTTTGGAGTTAAAGGCTTTTTGGAGTCTACGAGTCAACAAGTCAACGAGTCAACAAGTTTTTCGAGTTTTCGAGCCGTTAGCCTTTTGCGTTTGCGTAGCCCACAGGGCGTTGCGTTTGCGTTTCTCCTGACTACTTTTCTACTAAAATGTGAAGCTAGCGAAACTTGTATTGCTTATTTTTCTAATTACAAAGATAAAGAAACTTTATTGTATTACATACAAAAAAACTGATTTTTTGAAAAAGAAGTATTATGTATATCCCATTTTTATACGTTTTTAGGGTTTTAATATAAAGAAAGTCTAACGTCGATGAACGGTTATCGGTTATAGGTTATCGAAGACCAAGCCACTCGTAGACTTGTAGACTTAAAAAAGGCCATTGGCCATTAGCCATTAGCCATTAGCTTTTGCGTTAGCGTTTGCGTTTGCGTTAGCGTCCCCCCTTGAGGGGGTTAGGGGGCCACTCGTAGACTTGTAGACTCGTTGACTCGTAGACTTAAAAAGGCCATTAGCCATTAGCTTTTGCGTTTGCGTCCCCCCTTGAGGGGGTTAGGGGGCTACTTGTTGACTCGTTGACTCGTTGACTCGTTGACTTAAAAAAGGCCATTAGCCATTAGCTTTTGCGTTTGCGTTAGCGTTTGCGTCCCCCCTTGAGGGGGTTAGGGGGCTACTCGTTGACTTATCAAAGTTTATTGCAAACGGTAAAAACATAACCATTATCCTGACAGACGTTCGAGTAGAATTCAATTTTGCTTAGGATAGTAGGATTAAATAACGATGGCAGATTGTCGTTGATACCTTCGCCGGTAAGTTTTAGATAGGCTTCCTTTTTCGTCCAGAGTATGGCAAAACTAACACATGGATTGGTGGAAGCAAGTATTTCTTCGTTTTCTTTTTCGCTGAAAACGTGGTGGCATAAGTCTAAATCCAACTGAAGGGGAATTTCTTCTATATCACATCCTATGGGTTTGTCAGAACAAGCACATAGGACACCTTTCCTGCAATGACTCAGGTTGAAGTGAATGTCGGGATGATAGGACAATATTGGTTTTCCGTTTTCCTCGAAACCAAACGGCTGAAGTTCCGTAATGTTATAAGTTTCCCTCAATTCCTCACATAGCAAAAGATAGGCTTTTGCGCACAGAACCCTGTCAATCAGAAAACGGTACGAAAGTACTTTACGTCGTCTCCATTCAGGAATCATTGCCAATAAACCCTCCAATTCTCCGGCGCTCACAGTTTCCGGATTATTGAAAAGCCTAATCTTTATGTCATTAGAGAACTCAATCATATTCAATATCTACTCAATCCAACTTTCCCGGTCAAGGTTTCTGTATCCGATAGCCTCACCAATGTGGTTGGACTTGATGTTTTCAGAGCCTTCAAGGTCGGCAATGGTGCGGGCAACCTTGAGAATGCGGTCATAGGCACGGGCAGAGAGATTCAGCATCTTCATGGCAGAGCGGAGACGCTCAGTACTGGCCTCGTCCAATACCGCATATTTCTGCAGAAGGGCAGTAGTCATCTGGGCATTGCAATGGACACCCTTGATACCCGCATACCGCTGTTCCTGAATCTGGCGTGCACGGATGACACGCTCACGTATTGTGGCACTCGATTCACCCTTAGGAGCCTTGGTCATATCTTCCACCGGCAGAGCCTCAACCTCCACCTGCAGGTCTATACGGTCCATCAAAGGTCCGCTTATCTTGTTCATATATCGCTGAATCTGGGCAGGAGTACACGTACATACATGAGTCGGATGATGATGGTATCCGCAAGGACAGGGATTCATCGCTGCAACAAGCATGAATGAGCAAGGCATGGTGATGTTGTATCTGGCACGGGATATGGTAATGATGCGGTCCTCAAGAGGCTGACGCAGAGTCTCTAACACATTCTTGCTGTATTCAGGAAGTTCGTCAAGAAACAAAATCCCGTTATGCGAAAGACAGATTTCACCAGGCATGAAGTTTACTCCACCTCCCACCAGGGCAACATCCGAAACTGTATGGTGAGGCGCCCTGAAAGGACGTTGGCTGATAAGTGAAGTTTCGCGCTTAACCTTTCCGGCTATAGAATGTATCTGTGTAGTTTCAAGACTTTCAGCAAGCGAAAGCGGAGGAAGGATAGACGGAAGTCGTTTAGCCATCATGGATTTGCCACAGCCTGGACTACCTACGAGAATTATGTTATGTCCACCGGCAGCAGCCACTTCAAAAGCCCTCTTCACGTTTTCCTGTCCCTTCACTTCGTCGAAGTCAAAGTCAAAGGAAGACTGCTGTGCATAAAACTCCTCCCGCGTATTAACCTCAGTCGGTTCAAGGAAAGTAGTACCGCTCAGAAAACCAAGCACTTCCTGAAGATGCTTCACGCCATAAACCTTCAGTTTGTTCACCACGGCAGCCTCCCTTGCATTTTCCTCAGGAACGAACAATGCGTCATATCCCAATTCACGTGCCTTGATGGCGATAGGAAGGGCACCCTTCACAGGCTGGATTATTCCGTCGAGACCGAGTTCGCCTACAAACATATATTTGCTGATGTTCTCGTTGCTTATCAATCCGATGGAAGTAAGTATTCCAATAGCCATTGGCAGGTCAAATCCCGATCCCTCCTTCTTTATGTCGGCAGGAGAGAGGTTGACAATTATACTTTTTACCCCCACGTTGTAGTTGTTGGAGTTGAGGGCAGTAGAAACTCTGTCCTGACTTTCGCGGATGGCACTGTCGGGCAATCCCACGATGGAGAAATGTGGCTGAGCAGCAGATTGAACATCCACCTCAAGTGTAACGGTCAGTGCCTCAAGACCTTGTAGAGTCGCTGAAAATACTTTGGCAATCAATTTTATCTGTCGTTTTTTATTTTTAAGTCCTGTTAGATTCTTTAGTTTGGCTTAATCAGGGCACAAAGATACAAATAAAAAACGAAGATGCGTAGGTAAACCCACAAAAAAAAGAGTGGGTGCATTACCCACTCTTGGCGTGTGTCTTTCACGGGAAAGATTACTATAAATCTTATTAATACCGCCTAAATTATTGCTGAGGACCGCCGAATCCGCCGAATCCACCGCCTTGCATCATGCGTTCACGCATTTCCTGCTGTTCCTTTTCGTACTTAGCAAACTGCTCTTCGTTAAGGATTTCCTTGAGAGCCTTAGTCTGAGCTTCGCGACGCTTCTGGAATGATTCAGGATCGAAGTTAGGCTGTTCGCCTGCCTGCATCTTCTTCATCATTTCCTGCTGTTCCTTAGCTTCCTTGAGGAAAATATCTAATACTTTCTTGTACTGTTCGTCATCGATTTTGCAAGTTTCCTTGATACGATCAGCCTGACGAGCTGCCATGTCTTCTGGTTTGAACTCAGGCATCTGACCACCTGGGAACTGAGCGAATGCACAAGTAGTGCAAACTAAAGCAACGAGTGCTGTGATAATTCTTTTCATAAGTCTCTTGTTCGTTTTTTGTTAATGATTTATTGTTTGGTTAATTCATTCTTGTAGTAGGATTTTACCTGCATACGATAGTATTGAATAGAAAAGTTTAAAAAGGTTTAATCAACCTGTAATTTTTTTTTCAAATGTCAAAGTCTAAGGTGGATAACGGTTATAGGTTATCGGAGATAAGGTCTAAAGTCTAAACGACATTAATAGATGA
Source organism: Bacteroidaceae bacterium (assembly GCA_024398475.1). Classification (GTDB taxonomy): domain Bacteria; phylum Bacteroidota; class Bacteroidia; order Bacteroidales; family Bacteroidaceae; genus Colivivens. The sequence goes on from JAKSJB010000001.1 coordinate 47,504, forward strand.
ATTCAACTTTTGCTTTCTGACTTGCTCAGTTTCATGAGCTGTTTCCCTTCACCTTCATAGTAACTATGCTCTTCCTCATATTTTACTATGCAGTCAGTCCACACCAAAGTCGAACCAAACTCGAAGCAAATTCGAACTGACTCCGTTATTTTATCGACTTTGGTACGACTTTACATCGAATTTGCTTCGACTTTACATCGAATTTGCAACAGAGGACGAGCAGAGGGACAATGGACTTACAACTGTGACATGTTCTTTCGCTACGGAATGAGTATTAATAATGTAGGTTATACCCTCTTCTAAATTCTCCTCTGAAAGGAAGGACTTAAAGCCTACCTGAAAGTGTTCATTTTCTTCTTGATATTATTTAGTGAAATCTAGTTGGTATGTAATTGATATACAGTGCCTTGCGTAGAGGACTCCTATATTTCCGCTATATTCCCCTTGTAAGTCAGTAATAGGTCAGTTATGAGTCTATTGTGAGTCAGTAACGAAAGGGGTATATTGCAGGAGGTGAAATTGCACAAAAGCATTGTTAGAGTCTACGAGTAAGGCTTCGCCTACAAAACGATGAAGGATTTCGTCAACAAATCGTTTCGCAACGAAAACAAAAGAAACCATAAAAAACAAAAGAATACAATAATTGATGGTCTTGTTGACCTTATAAGGTTGATGGTGTTGTGTGTTTTGTTCGTTGCACGCTTGTATATGGGGGTGCGCAAGTATCTTGTCGTATTATGCACACGCGGTATATGGAGTGAGAATACATGAAAGATTTTTTCTGATTTTTTCTTTGTGGTTTATTATTATACGCATACCTTTGCGGCACAAAATTAGCGGTGGATGAACGGTTGAACGGTTATCGGTTATAGGTTATCGGTTATCGAAATCCGTCTAAAGTCGAAGGTCTAAAGTCTAAGGTCGATGAACGGTTATCGGAGGCCGTAGAAATTGTTGAATATTTTTAATAAAGAAATGATGCTTAAGAAGAAATTGATTGCTTTTGGTGATTCTGTAATGAAGGGGGTGTACATGGAGGATGTGGACAGGGAGGGTAAACCTCATTATGTCATTGCCAAAAATTCTTTTATCGATGAATTCGGGCGTAGGCTCGGATGTGATGTTTCCAATTACGGAAGATTCGGAAGTACTGTGACTGCCGGACAGGGTGTAATTGACAGGCATAGTAAAGATGTGTCAAATTCCAACTATGTCCTTTTGGAATATGGTGGAAATGATTCTGATTTTGATTGGGAAAGTATTGCTACTGCTCCTGGGGAAAATCACAATCCCCGTACGCCTATGATGTTGTTTGCCAAGGCATATAGGGGGATAATTGACAGAATAAGGGATTATGGCTCTAATCCAATAATTCTTTCATTGCCTCCGTTGTGTTCCAAACGGTATTTCGACTATTTTACCAAGAATATGGATCTGCAACGGAAAAATAACGTACTGAATTGGCTTGGCGGTTCATTTGAAACCATCAATTCATGGCACGAATCGTATAACCTGAAACTGTTTGAACTTGGTTCTTCTCTTGGGATACCTGTGGTTGACATAACGTCTGCTTTTCTTGCATGTAGGGACTACAGCCGTTATCTGTGCTGTGATGGAATACATCCTAACGAGGATGGTCAGAGACTTATTGCTGATACTGTGTGTGATTATTTCTGCGAACATGTGGGTATGTTTGGCTTAACTACTGTTTCCTGACTGCTTTTCTGTAAAAGTGGAGTCAGGCGAAACTTGTATAAATGTGTTTTTATAGTGTAATAGAAAAAGTAAATTTTTATGGAACATATTCTGACTTTATTTGAGAACGTGGTAAGACAGCAATGGGATAAGCCGGCGTTGTCAAACTTTCATGGGGAGGTTTTTACTTATGGGAGGACGGCTATGGAAATAGCAAAGTTGCACCTTATTTATAAAGGGCTTGGGTTGGAGAAAGGTGAGCGGATTTCCATTGCTGCAGGAAACTCTGCACAATGGGCAACGGTATTCCTTGCTACTTTATCCTATCATGCTGTGGCTGTTCCTATATTGGCGGAATTCACGCCTGAGAATATCCTGACTCTTGCCAATCATTCGGAAAGCCAAATCCTATTCACGGACAGGGCGAACTTCCGTATGATGAAAAATGAGATGATGGGAAGTATAAGGGCTGTTGTCGGCATTGATGACTTTTCGCTGCTATATGCTGAAACGGATGATGTGAGGGTGGCCTTCGAACAATCGGACAGGATGTTTGCGGAGACTTACAGGAATGGTCTTGAACCGCACATGGTACACTATGAGACTGGTAGTTCAGATGAACTGGTAGTAATTAACTATACATCGGGTACGACTGGTACGCCTAAGGGAATAATGATTCCTGCACGTGCACTAAACTCCAACATTGCCTATGCCTTGAAGTATATTCCTGCCACTCCCGGCAGCGATATCATCAGTATGTTGCCTATGGGGCACATGTATGGTCTTGCTTTTGAATTCCTGTATCCTCTGATGGCTGGATGCCACATTCATTTCCTGGCTAAGGTTCCATCGCCTACCATACTTCTGACTGCCTTTTCGGAGATACGTCCCTACATCTTTATTACGGTACCTTTGGTTGTGGAGAAAATCATCAAGAACAAGGTTGTGCCTTTGCTTGACAAACCGGTGGTAAGGGTTCTTACTCATCTGCCTGGTGTAAGCAATTTCATCTATGCCAAAATACGCAGGTCTTTCATGAATGCTTTGGGTGGAAATGTCTGTACTATCCCTATTGGTGGTGCTGCATTGAATCCCGAGGTGGAGAAAATCCTGCTTAAGGCTAAAATACCTATCTCGATAGGCTACGGCATGACTGAATGTGCGCCTTTGATTGGCTATGAGAAGGATTTCTCCGTCAAAGGTTCATGTGGAAAGGTGGTAGATAACATGCAGGTAAGGATTGATTCCGACAATCCTCATTGCGTGGCTGGTGAAATTCAGGTAAAGGGGGCAAATGTAATGTTGGGATATTTCAAGAACGAGGATGCGACCAAGGCGGCTTTTACTGACGATGGATGGATGAAAACCGGGGACTTGGGTGTCATTGACAGAAAGGGTAACATTTTCATCAAGGGACGCAGCAAGTTCATGATACTGACTTCAAACGGACAAAACATCTATCCGGAGGAGATTGAGGCTGTCATCAATGCCTTGCCGCTCGTTTCTGAAAGTATTGTGGTGGAACGTGACCGACAATTGGTGGCTATCGTTTCACTTATTGATAAGCCGACTCAAAATGAAGATACAGGGAAAACGGCTGATGACATCAGGAGAGGCGTAAATGCTCAGTTGCCTGGATATAGCCGTCTGTCGAAGGTGGAAATTCTGAAAGATGACTTCGTACATACTCCTAAGCATAGTATAAAGCGCAACTTGTATTCATAGATGACTGTGACTGCTGCTGAACTTGGATTGAAAAATGCCATCCTTTGGAATGTTCCAGAGGATGGCATTGTATGTGGTGCGACTCCTTAATATATAGTTTGGAGCCGGGGGATGGGCGTGATTATGACTTACGTGTTACGTAGCTTCCGTCACGTGTGTCAACTTCGACGAGGTCACCTTCGTTGATGAAGAGAGGAACGCGGATTTCTGCTCCGGTTTCAAGTGTTGCTGGCTTTGTGGCGTTTGTTGCTGTATCGCCCTTGAGTCCTGGTTCTGTGTATGTAACCTTGAGAACTGTCTTTACTGGAATTTCTGCTGTAAGGATTGCTTCTGTTGCTGCATCGATTGATACCTGTACGTTGTCGCCTTCCTTGAGGAACTGTACGCCTTCGATGAAGTCTGCAGGGATGTTTACCTGTTCGAATGTCTCGTTGTTCATGAACACGAGATCGTTGCCTTCCTTATAAAGATACTGGAACTGACGGTGGTCTACCTGACATTCATCAAGCTTTGCACTTACAATCCAAGTACGTTCAAGTACACGACCGTCTGCTACGTCGCGCAGCTTTGTTCTCATTACTGTGTTTCCTTTTCCTGGCTTTACGTGAAGGAAGTCGATCACTACATAGATACGACCGTCAATACGCAAGCATACGTTCTTTTTAATATCACCTGCTAACATAATGTGTGATTTACAATTAAACTAATACTTTATTATTATAGATTTTCTTGATTCTCAAAATCGGGTATTTCTCACTCGACTTGGCAAGTATCATCCTAAATTCGAGTGCAAAATTAGGTGTTTTTTGCTAAAACTCAAAAAAAGTGGGTGAAAATCCGTTAAATCTTTTGTCAATTTACATAAATTCACTAATTTTGCACGCTGTTTGTGGACTATAGAGGTCAATTGACTGAAATTTGTGGGTCTGCGGGCAACGTGAATCTGAAAGGTAAAAGGTATTAGAATCTGCAAAATAAATTCTATTAAATATATATTAAAATGAAAAGAACATTCCAACCACACAACCGTAAGAGAATCAATAAGCACGGTTTCCGTCAGCGTATGACTACTAAGAATGGTCGTCGTGTACTCAGCATGCGTCGCAAGAAGGGTCGTAAGTCTCTTACAGTTTCAAGCGAAAATCACGGTAAATAATCAATACTGCATCGAAATACAGTAAGAATTGCTTGAAAAGAATTAAGGAGGATACATCGGCCGATGCATCCTCTTTTGCATTATTTATGCCAGTGGCGGAGGCTAATTTTTGTCTGACGTGCTGACATTCAATGCTGAAACTATCAAATAGTTCGGCATTTGCGATTGAATATCGTTATTTATTATTAACTTTGCACTCACAAACATCGGCAGGGCAGTTCCCGGTTTTTATTGCTGGGCTGTTTTCCTGCATTATTAACAAATTAAAACAAGAAAATGAAAGTTGCAATTGTAGGCGCCAGTGGTGCCGTAGGACAAGAGTTCCTGAAAGTTCTCGACGAGAGACAGTTCCCCATCGATGAGTTAGTTCTGTTCGGTTCAACACGTAGTGCTGGACGAAAGTACACATTCCGCGGTAAGGAATATGAGGTCAAGCTTTTGAAACACGGTGACGACTTTAAGGATGTTGACATTGCCTTTACTTCTGCAGGTGCCGGTACTTCCAAGGAATTTGCTGAGGATATCACTCGCTATGGTGCTGTGATGATTGACAACTCCAGTGCTTTCCGTATGTGTGAGGATGTGCCGCTCGTTGTGCCTGAGTGTAATGCTGAGGATGCTCTCAACCGTCCACGCGGAATCATTGCAAATCCTAACTGTACGACTATCATGATGGTGGTGGTTCTGAAACCTATCGAGGACCTCAGCCACATCAACCGTATACATGTTGCCAGCTATCAGTCGGCTTCCGGTGCGGGTGCTGCTGCTATGGCTGAACTTGAACAGCAATATAAGGAACTGGCTGAAGGCAAGCCTGTGACTGTGAATAAGTTTGCCTATCAGTTGGCTTACAACGTGATCCCTCAGATTGATGTCTTTACTGACAACGGTTACACTAAGGAGGAGATGAAGATGTTCAACGAGACTAAGAAAATCATGCACAGCGATGTACGCTGTTCTGCAATGTGTGTCCGCATTTCTTCTCTGCGTGCTCATAGTGAGGCTGTGTGGGTTGAGACTGACAAGGCTCTGACTGTGGAACAGGTGCAGGAGGCTATCAAGAATGCGAATGGTGTTACTCTTCTCGATGATCCTTCTACTCAGACTTATCCTATGCCTTTGTTTACTGCAGGTAAGGATGACGTCTATGTGGGTCGTGTGCGCAAGGATATTGCCAACGACAACGGTATCACTTTCTGGTTGAGCGGTGACCAAATCAAGAAGGGTGCTGCTCTGAACGCTGTTCAGATTGCTGAATATCTCATTAAGGTTGGGAATGTGAAGTAAAGAAAGGGTCAACAAGTCTACGAGTCAACAAGTCTACGAGTCAACAAGTCTACGAGTCTACGAGTCAACAAGACGATGGGCATTCGAGAAGTCGAGGATTCGTGAAATCGAGTCAACAAGACGACGGGCTAATGGCTAATGGCCAATAGCTAATGGCTAATAAAATTGAGCAGGTATGATACTTGCGAAAGTAAATATAATATAATTCAAAAATAAAATATAAACCACATGGCACAGCAGGAAGATATATTTAAGAAAGTGGTCAGCCACTGTAAGGAATATGGTTTTGTATTCCCTTCTAGTGAAATATACGATGGATTAGGCGCTGTTTATGACTATGGTCAGAACGGTGTGGAGATGAAGAACAACATCAAGCAGTATTGGTGGCAGTCTATGGTACTGATGCACGAGAATATCGTGGGTATTGACTCATGTATTTTCATGCACCCTACTATCTGGAAGGCTTCCGGTCACGTTGATGCTTTCAATGACCCTCTGATTGACAACCGTGACTCTAAGAAGCGCTATCGTGCTGACGTTCTTATTGAAGAGCAGATTGCCAAGTATGAGGACAAGGTGGAGAAGGAAGTGGCTAAGGCTAAGAAGCGTTTCGGCGATTCCTTCGACGAACAGAAATATCGTGAGACAAGTCCTAGGGTTCTTGAGGAGCAGGCTAAGCGTGATGCTCTGCATGAGCGTTATTCCAAGGCTATGAATGCCATGGATTTGGATGAACTCCGTCAGATCATTCTCGACGAGGGTATTGTATGCCCTATCAGCGGTACCCGCAACTGGACTGAGGTGCGTCAGTTCAACCTTATGTTCAAGACTGAAATGGGTAGTACTGCTGATGGTGCAAGTACTATTTATCTCCGTCCTGAGACTGCTCAGGGTATCTTTGTAAACTATCTCAACGTGCAGAAGACCGGACGTATGAAGATTCCTTTCGGTATTGCTCAGATCGGTAAGGCTTTCCGTAACGAAATCGTTGCCCGTCAGTTCATCTTCCGTATGCGTGAGTTTGAACAGATGGAGATGCAGTTCTTCATCAAGCCTGGTACTGAACTTGACTGGTTTGCCAAGTGGAAGCAGACTCGTATGGCTTGGCATCAGAACCTTGGTTTCGGTGCTGAGAACTATCGTTTCCACGATCACGAGAAGTTGGCTCACTATGCTAACGCTGCTACTGACATTGAATTCAAGATGCCATTCGGTTTCAAGGAGGTTGAGGGTATTCACTCACGTACTAACTTCGACCTTGGACAGCATGAGAAGTTCTCGGGCAAGAACATCAAGTACTTTGATCCTGAACTCAACGAGAACTATACTCCTTATGTGATTGAGACCAGTATCGGTGTTGACCGTATGTTCCTTTCTATCATGTGTCACAGTTACTGCGAGGAGCAGCTTGAAAACGGTGAGACCCGTGTTGTTCTCCGTCTGCCTGCTGCTATTGCTCCAATCAAACTGGCTGTATTCCCTCTTACTAAGAAGGATGGTCTGCCTGAGAAGGCACGTGAAATCATTGACGACCTCAAGTTCCACTTCAACTGCCAGTATGAGGAGAAGGATACTATCGGTAAGCGATACCGCCGCCAGGATGCTATCGGTACTCCTTACTGTGTGACTGTTGACCACCAGACTCTGGAGGACAATACTGTGACTATCCGTTTCCGCGATACTATGGAGCAGAAGCGTGTGGCTATAAGTGAACTGCGCGGTATCATAGAAGACAATGTGACTATCACCAGTCTGCTCAAGAAATTGAAGTAAATCCGAATAAGGTAATGAAAAGAAAACTGACACTTATATTTGCTGTTGCGGGTGTGTTGTTTTCGCTGTGTTCATGCAGCGAAAAGGATGAAGTCGATGAATATGACAACTGGGAGGCCCGCAACATTCAGCTCATTGACTCAGTTGCCAAGGTGGCTGCTCTGAATGCCGATGGCAAATGGGAGGTTATCAAGGCGTTCAATATGGGTGATTCTGCGGAATTGTACAGGGACAACAAAAACTGTTTCATCTATGTCCACAAGATGGATAAGGGTGAAAAGGATCTGATGCCTCTATTCAAGGATTCTGTAAGGATCCACTATTCTGCAAGGGTTATTCCTACGAATCTCTACCCTCAGGGCTACTGTTTCAAGAAAACGTATAGTACCAATGTCCTGAACGAGGCTACGGATGTGCCTGAACTGAGATGTGTCGGTGATAATGTGGTGGGACTTTCTACTGCAATCCTTAATATGAACGAGGGTGACCGTTGGACGGTCTATGTGCCTTATTACCTGGGCTATGGCGAAACTGACAACAAGGAATATGGCGTGCCTCCGTTCTCTACATTGATTTACGACATTAAACTTGCTAAAATATATCGATTTGGTATTGATAAGGATACCAGTTGGTATTGATGACATAACGGTTATCGAAAACTGTCAAAAGTCTAACGTCTAAGGTCGAAAGTCGAAGGTCTGAAGTACGACTTTCGACTTTTATTTGTTCCCAATCTTAATATATAGGGCTTATATGAAATTTATACGATTTGGTTTTCTGATATGTGTGGTTTTCATGGTTTCTGCTGTGGTGAATGCCCAGGCTAAGTGGAACTATGATTTCATTGTTCCTGACGATGGTAACTTTGTGCAGGCTGTCAGTGCGGCAAATAACCGTGCTGATATGTCGAAGCGTTTCAGGATTTTCGTAAAACCGAGTTATTATCGTATTAAGGGTGACGGAACGATCATCAGTACGGTTGAAAACGGACAGAAGATTGAGTTTCCAAGTCCTATGACTGTTCTTACTGCTCCTAACACAAGTATTTGCGGTGATTCCTGGACGACGACTCAGATCGAGAATTGTCCGCAGCATGAGGGTATCAGTATCACCAGTACGCTTTTCCTGAACGGGGCTGACAGTACGTATATTCAGGATGTGGAACTTTGGTCGAACTTCAGGAATGATCCTAATGCTTTTGCCAATCGTGCCGTGGCGCTCAATGAAAAGAACTGCAAGGGTAATATTCTGAAGCAGGTGAGTCTGCTCAGCATGCAGGATACTTATTATACTAATTCTGGGGGATCTACTTATCTGGAGGATTGCAGAATCAGCGGGACGGTGGATTTCATCTGTGGCGGTGGTACGGTTTATTTCAACCACTGTGACCTGAAACTGCTGCCAAGGGGTGGTAAGAGTGATGTTGTTGCTGCTCCTGCTACTGAACCTGGCAGAAAGTATGGATATGTGTTTGCTGACTGTTATATTGACGGTGGAAAGGAACAGGATGGACGGTTCCATCTCGGGCGTCCTTGGCAGAAGGCTCCTAAGGCTGTCTTCCTAAACTGTTCCATGAATGTCGTTCCTGCTGACGAGGGATGGACGGACATGCATGGTACTGTTCCTTCCTTGTTTGCTGAATATAATTCTACTGACGGTAATTTCGGCCTTCTTGACCTGAGCAAGCGTAGGACTGCTTTTACTGACGGTGAAAAGAGATTGGTCAACGTAAATTACTCTCCTGCCCTTTCTGATGAAGAGGCTGAGGATTATACCGTAAGCAATGTGTTTGGCGACTGGCGCCCAGATGAGAGGGCAAATCAGGTGCGTCCTCCGGTGTTGCATGCTTCGGGAAAAACAATTACATGGGAGGATATTCCGGAGGCTGGTTGCTATGCTATACTGCGGGATAGAAAAATCATTGCATTTACTACTAGGAATTCATATACTTTTTATTCCAGTTATGAGGGTGCGTGCTATTGTGTAAGATGTGCCAACTGGTATGGTGGCTTGGGACCTCGTTCTGAAGAGGTGGTATATCCTTTCCGTAAATAAAAATTTGGGGGGATAAGTCTACGAGTCAACAAGTCAACGAGTCAACAAGAAAGCTCCCTAACCCCCTCAAGGGGGAATGACGCAAAAGTTAAACGCAAACGCAAAAATTAAACGCAAACGCAACGCCCTACGGGCTACGCAAACGCAAAAAACTTTCGACGGTCTTCGTTAACAGTTAATTTTTAGCCATTGGCAGGCTTGCTTGATTATCTGTTCCTTAATTTGTTCTATTGGTACTTCAAGGCATTCTGAGGCTATCCTGTACATTTCCTGAATCGGACATTCTGATTCGTCGGTTTCCAACCACATCATTCCTTTTTCCCACGCTAGTTTCATGGCTCCTTCGTTGAATCTTGGTCCGAAGGATATCTGTATGCCGTGCTGCATTAACTGGCGTGCCTGCTCGTTCTTGTTGCGGTAGCCATGGATTATCCATAATTGGCTGGCACCTGTGGATTTGCGTATTTCCAGCAGTTCGGGAAATGCTTTTACGCAGTGGATTATCATTGGCTTATGGAATGTTTCCGAAAGTTGTATCTGACGTATGAAGAGTTGACGCTGTACTTCCAGATTGGCTCCACGAAGTGAATCAAGTCCTGATTCTCCGATTAAGGCTACCGATTCCATCGATAATTTCTGTTGCATGGCTTTGATGCAGTCGGTTGTGAATCCTTCGTCGTTGACTGCGCTGATTGAACTCCATGGGTGTATGCCGACGGAGTAATAGATGTTCCTCAAATTCTGATTGTCGGTATCTGTGGGCTTATTGTTGTAGATGGGTGTGACGCTTATGTCCTTATCTTCGATTTCATCGGAATAATCGCAGTTGAGAAATATTATCTGTCGGTTGTCTTCTGCGATTCCATCGTAATAATCGGGTAGTCGATGGGTATGTATGTTTATGTATGGAACTGACATGTGTTGTTGTGTTTGGTGAATGTGTGGAATGCAGTAAAGGATGTTATGGTACGGGGTCGTATCCGCTACCTCCCCAAGGATGGCATCTCAGGAGTCTTCTGATTGCGAGGTATAGGCCTTTTATAGGTCCGTGCTTTCGAAGGGCTTCAACTGCGTATTGCGAACATGTTGGTGTGAACCTGCATACTGGCGGAAACATGGGTGAGATGCATTTTTGGTAGAAGAGAATTGGCAGCAATAACAATGACACCGAAATCTTTTTTATGTATTTGAGTAATGTTGCCATAGGTTATTGGTTGTTGGGTGTCTGTGCTGTGTCCTTACTGTCTGTCTTTGCCGTTTGCTTCCTGATTCTGTCGGCTATCTGTGTCAATGCCTTATTGACTGTCTTGTATATCATATTGCTTGGATAGTGCTGTTGGGCAATACTGATAAAGGCTATGGCTATACTTATGTTGTTTTCTTCTGCTGCTTCCCAGACAATTGATTTCTGTAGGCGGTAGGACTCACGTACCTGTCTTTTGATCCTGTTTCTGTCTACTGCATGGTGAAAGCGTTTCTTGGGGATGCTGATAAGGATGGATACGGGTGCGTCTTCCTTTTGTATCGGCATATAGACAATACGAAAAGGAAATGCAACGAATGATGCACCTCCTCCATCGAATAAACGGTCTACCAGTAGTTTGCTCGTTATTCGTTCTGCTTTCGTGAATGTCTGTGGATAATGTTCCACAAGGAATGTTATTTGTGCTTTTGCTTTACGTATGCTTCAATTATTGCAGGTACGGAACGAAGTTCGGCTGTTGGCTGCAGGTCAACACGCAGGCCGCTCTTTTCTGCTTCTTCTATTGTCTTGGCTCCGAGACATGCAATTACGATATTTCCTTGCTCGAAATTAGGGAAGTTCTTAAGGAGTGAGTGGATTCCTTCGGGACTGAAGAATACGAGCATGTCATAATCAAATGCTTCATCGGGTCCGAAATCATTGCTTACGGTATAGTACATGACTGCTTCATCATGCTTTAATCCTGCTGCATCAAACATGTTCTTGAGTTCATCGTCGTGAGCTGAAGACTGTGGTACAAAGTAGGTTTCGGTCTTGTGCTTGACCATAATAGGTACAAGGTCGGACATCTTTCCTGATACAGGATAGAATACCTTGCGCTTACGGTACTGGACGTATTTCTGGATATAGAGTGATACAAGTTCTGACTTGCAGAAATACTTCATGTCCTCTGGAATGGTAATACGCATTTCCTTACAGAGATTGAAGAAATGGTCTATTCCATGTCGTGATGTAAATACTATGGCGCTGTGGTCGAGTATTGACACTTTTTGTGCGCGGAAATCGCGTGCAGGCATCTTGTCCACACGAATAAACGGACGGAATACCAAATCTATTCCGTACTTTTCTGCTACATCAAAATAAGGGGACTTCTCTGTTTGTGGTTTTGGCTGAGATACCAGTACTTTCATATTGTGTATTTGTGTTGAATTTTACCTTAATAGATATGTCTTTATTACTATATCCGGTTAAGTTATCCTGTATTGTTAACTTAGATTACTTATTGTATTGAGTTGTAATGTTTGGTAGAAAATGCTATCCTATCACTTTCATCTGCTGCAATATCTGCATCGTAATCAGTGTTGGCATTATTTCCACGCCGCAAAAGTACAAAAAAAACAGCAACCGACCATATTTTTTTGGCTTAAAGTTTACATATAGCTTGCAAAACAGTATGATTTTCTGCAATATGACAACTGTAGCTATGCAAAATGTCATTACTGCTGCGCAGTTGCCATGGTAGAAAATCCGTATGACTGTAAACGGAATTATGGCTATTGAAACGGCTGCAAGAAGGTATATGTATGACGTGATCCACCGCCTGCTGACTTCGGGGGTGAAGAACACCCAATTGACAAATATGTAGGTGCATATCTGTATGGCGGAAAGTGACAGTATGGTGAGGAAAATATGGAGAAATAATGTATAGTCAATACCGATGTTGTTGACTTCAATTGCATTGATAAAGAGGAAGAGGCACGTGTTTAGGATTCCGATGAATACCAGGAGAAGAATGGCTACTTGTTCACGGTCATTTGAGAGTATGTCGCCTACTGCATATATCTGGCGTGAAGAGAAGTATGTCTTTATCTTGTAGGCCAGGATTGCGCGGCTGCGATAGAGAACGAATGTGAACAGGACGAACATGAGAATCAGTCCGATGAGAATTGTATTGTCATCGGATATGCGGTATGTGCGTAATGTACTTTCCAGTCCTGTCATGATTTCTATTGAGCGTTGATTCCGAATGCAAAGGTAGCAATTATTTTGTGTATATTCTTTCATACATATAAAAAATAGACTGGCTGACCTGACTTTCTGATTAAAAAGCATTACCTTTGTATCATTAAATGTTATCGTGATATTTATGGAACGGATGCTTCATTATGTGTGGCTGCACAGGATATTTCCCATTGGACGGCTTTGCACTACTGACGGATGTAGTGTGGAGGTCATTTATCCTGGTCTGCATAATGCTGATGCCGGTCCGGATTTCCTTAATGCACAGGTCAGGATTGACGGTGTGCTGTGGGTGGGGAATGTCGAAATTCATCTGAAATCCAGCGACTGGTACCGCCATCATCATGATAAGGATGTCAATTTCAATTCTGTGATCCTGCATGTTACTTCTCTTGCTGACTGTGAGGTGTTGTGCTGCAATGGAACAAAGGTGCCGCAACTGCTGCTGGATATTCCTGCTGATGTCAGGGAAAACTATGATATACTGTGTGGACATGATCGCATTCCACGTTGCCGTGCCGTGTTGGGCGACCTTCCTGCCATGTCTGTCCATAGTTGGATGTCTGCCTTGTTTGTTGAGCGTATGGAACAGCGTGTGGAACAGATTATGGAGCGCTGGGAGGCCTGCGACAGGAGTTGGGAAGATGCTATGTTTGTGACGGTTGCCAGAAACTTTGGCTTTGGCTTGAACGGTTCTGCTTTTGAAACTTGGGCAAGACATATCCCGATGGGGGCTGTGGGTAAACATCGAAATGACTTGTTTCAGATTGAGGCTATATTCTTCGGACAGGCTGGATTTCTTTCGTCTGATGCCATTTCATCGAAAAAAAACGAAATTGCTGATGATTATTATCTGCGTTTATGTTCGGAATATGCTTATCTGAGGTGTAAATTCTCCTTAAATCCGATGAATCCGTCGTTATGGCGATTCCTTCGCCTACGTCCGCAAAACTTTCCGCATATCCGCATTGCACAACTTGCAATGATGTATTATGAAGGAAAGGTTACGATGTCTTCGCTAATGAATTATGGTTCGGTGGATGGCTTGTATGATTTACTGGATACCCGTGTGAGTGAATATTGGCAGACTCATTATACTTTCAATTCTTCTGCGACGAAATCATCGGAAAAGAAACTGACTGTTCCGTCCAGGCAACTACTGGTCATAAACAGTGTGGTTCCTATGTTGTTTGCCTATGGTATTTATAAGTCTGATGATTCGTTACGACAGAAGGCTGTGGATTTGATGGAACAGCTTCCTCCTGAAGATAATAGGTATATTCGCGACTGGAAATCTGCGGGTGTTATCTGTGAATCCGCGGCTGACAGTCAGGCACTAATACAACTGACAAAGAACTATTGTCTGAAGCGTGACTGTCTGAGGTGTAGATTCGGTAATGAATTCATCCGCCGTACTCCCGGATTTATGAGGGAAAAGGAGTAATCTCAAATATATCCAAATAGTTGCTGCAGTTATTTTATGCCTGTGTTTTCATAGAGGTCTCCTATTGGGGGGTCACTTAACCCTATACAAAAAAAGAGTCGCTGATTATCAGCGACTCTTTGTGGTACCTCCAGGATTCGAACCGGGGACACACGGATTTTCAGTCCGATGCTCTACCTACTGAGCTAAGGCACCATTGATATTGTGCAAATTTACTGAGTGATAATTAACATGTGATGTTGTGAGTTATGCGCTCTGTCTCATTTGCGGGTGCAAAGGTAGTACTTTTTTTGTAATTGGCAAAAATATTTGATGCTTTTTTGCAATTTATGGGATAAATTTGTTCAGTGCTGCTGTTATTCCATCGTTGTCAACACTATCTGTGATGTACTTTGCAGATGCTTTTACTTCGTCGCGGGCATTGCCCATTGCTATTCCCAAACCTACATGGCGAAGCATCAGAATGTCGTTCCCTCCGTCTCCGAATGCAATGGTTTCGCTGATGTCGATACCATAGTGTGCAAGCATGTGGTCTATACCGTTTGCCTTATTGTTGCCTTTGCGTATTACGTCGGCAAAGTAGGGATGCCATCTCTGGGATGTACACCCACTCAATATCTCCTTCATAATCCATGGCTCCTGTTCTGGTGAAAAGAATGCTACCAACTGCATTACGTCCATGTCGAAGCATGTGTCAATGGGTCTTACTTCCGGTGCTTTCAGGTTGAGCAACTGAAGGATATGCAATGCTTCGGGTGAGGAATTGGTGATGAATGTTGTAGTGTCGGATGCAAAGACTATAGGAAACGGGTGGTCGCGGTAATAGTCAATCAGACGGACGAGGTCGTCGTGGTGTATGGAATCGTGACGGATGACTGTTCCGTCGCCTGTTACCAGACTTGCTCCGTTTACAGTCATCATTCCGTCGTATTCCAATGTTCCGAGGTTGTCAACGAATGGGCGTGGACGACCGGTTGCTATAAATACCTTGACTCCTTGCTGACGTACACGATGGATGGTGTCAATGGTACTTTGGGGTACCTGATGTGTCTTGAACGACACGAGTGTACCATCGATATCAAGGAATATGGCTTTATAGTTCATTATTTGTGTCGGGTTATTGCTTCATCAAATATGCCTTGAAATCGGCGAAATCCTTTGTCATTGGTTCACTCTGCTTTTCTCCCTGCATGAATGCACGGAGTTTGGCTGGTATTT
The DNA here is from genome assembly GCA_024398475.1 of Bacteroidaceae bacterium. Lineage (GTDB taxonomy): Bacteria > Bacteroidota > Bacteroidia > Bacteroidales > Bacteroidaceae > Colivivens. The sequence goes on from JAKSJB010000001.1 coordinate 63,080, forward strand.
CAATATCGGAAGCAAGAATTTCATCGACTGTCTGCTTGAATTTTGCAGGATGTGCTGTCTCAAGGAATACTCCTACTTCTTCTGGTTGTATACGTTCGCTGAGGGCGCGATAACCGCATGCTCCGTGTGGATCGCATACATAACCTGTATTCTTGTAAACCTGACGCATGGTGTCTGCAATCTGTCCGTTGGTATATGTGGCTCCGCTTATATCCTTGCGGATGGCTTCCCACTCCTTATTATATAAAGCATATACTCGGGCAAAGTTGCTTGGGTCGCCTACATCCATTGCATTGGCAATTGTCTGTACTGAAGGACGGGGACAATATTTTCCTGTCTGCAGATATTCATAGAACACGCTGTTTGCATTGTTTGCTGCTACGAATCGCTTTACAGGGAGTCCCATACGCTTTGCGAAAAGACCTGCACAGATGTTGCCGAAGTTGCCTGATGGGGTACATACTACGAAGTCTGGCATTGGCTTCTGTGCGTCCATGTATTGTTTCTTCAGGCGTGCGTATGCATTGAAATAATAGAATGCCTGTGGAAGGAATCGTGCTACGTTTATGGAATTGGCAGATGTGAGGCGCATGTGCCTGTTGAGTTCGTCGTCCATGAAAGCCGACTTTACGAGAGCCTGACAGTCATCGAATACTCCGTCGACTTCAACTGCTGTGATGTTCTTGCCGAGTGTAGTGAACTGACATTCCTGAATAGGACTTACCTTTCCCTTTGGATAGAGTACGTAAACATGGATGCCGTCAACTCCGAGGAATCCGTTGGCTACGGCACTTCCTGTATCTCCGGAAGTGGCAACGAGTACGTTGACCTGTTCTGCGGATTTAGTCTCACCCTGTTGCTTCTTAAGGAAATACTGAAGCAGGCGTGCCATGAAACGTGCACCGACATCCTTGAATGCAAGTGTTGGTCCGTGGAAGAGTTCCAATGAATATATGTTGTCGTTGACATTGACCACAGGACAATCAAACGAGAGTGTGTCATAAACGATTGTCTTCAGGGATTCTGCGTCAACGTCTTCACCGAAGAATGCGCTTGCCACGTTATATGCAATTTCCTGGAATGTCATGTCCTGAATGTTGTCAAAGAATGACTGTGGCAACGTCTTTATCTTTTCGGGCATGTACAGACCCTTGTCTTCTGCCAGTCCCTTTACTACTGCTTTCTGAAGGTCTGCAATCGGAGCCTTACCGTTTGTACTGTAATACTGCATCTGCAATTAATATTGATAGGTTGTTAATATTTATTCTTTCATAAAAGTCTGCATAAACTCATCATTGCGGAGTTTTCCATATATTCCGTTCACGCAACTGTCTTCATCGAATGTCTGTACGCTGTCGGCTTTCATCTCCTTGTTCCATATGAGGAACGGAACTGGTTCTGCCACATGGGTGCGTAGTTCTACAGGAGTTGGATGGTCGGGGAGTACGGCAATGGTCAGAGCCTCGTCTTTCATTGCTTCATAGATAGGACCTATAATGCGTGAATCGAGATATTCGATTGTGCGTACCTTGAGGTCAAGATCTCCGTCGTGTCCGGCTTCGTCACTTGCTTCTACGTGAAGGAACACAAAGTCATCGCCTCCGTTCAATGCTTCTATTGCTGCCTGAGCCTTTCCTTCGTAGTTGGTGTCGGAAAGTCCAGTGGCACCTTCCACATTGATGCAGCGGAGCCCGGCATAATGACCGATACCGCGAATGAGGTCGACGGCTGTGATGACCGAACCTTTTCTAATCTGTGGATATGTAACTGTCAGCGGAGTCATGGAAGGACGGTAGCCTGGGCTCCATGGCCAGATACTCAGTCCTTCAGGCAGGATTTCCTGTGACTTCAGTATGAGTTCCGTGAGTAGTTCGTCGGATGGCAACAAAGGTCGCCATTCCTCGTTTGGATGGTCGTGCGGAGGGTTGCATACAACATTCTTGTTGCCGCCTTTAATTACTAGCAGATGACGGTACTGTATGCCGGGAATGAACTTCACCCTGTCGTTGCCCAGTTTGCTGTCGAGCAGATGAATCAGTTCCGTACCGCGTTCAGTGGTCATGTGATTGCCGTGGTGATTCTTTATCTTTCCGTCTTCGAGTGCAATGATGTTGCAGCGGATAGCCATGTCACCGTCCTGCATCTCATAACCTATGCTTGCTGCTTCGAGTGGACCGCGTCCTTCATATACTTTATGGAGGTCGTAGCCAAGGATGGCAGTATTGGCAACCTCACTTCCTGGAGGAAAACCACCCGGAACAGTTTCCAGTGTGCCGCATTTTCCTTCCCTTGCGAGTAAGTCCATATATGGAGTCTTGGCATATTGAAGCGGAGTCTTGTTGCCCAAGGCTGCTACCTTATGGTCAGCCATACCGTCGCCAAGTATTATTATATGTTTCATTTCACGTCCTGATTTTTACTTGTAATTCTGCAAACCCAGTGGTTAGATGTTTGCAATACTCATGATATCGGCAAAAACACCGGCTGCTGTAACGCTTGCTCCTGCACCATAGCCCTGAATGAGCATTGGATAGTCGTGATAGCGTTCAGTAGTGAGCAGTATGATGTTGTTTGAACCTTCGAGTCCATAGAATGGATGGTGCTCATCAACTTCCATGAGTGAAACACTACCCTTTCCGTTTTCCAGTTTGGCTACGAAGCGCCAACGTTTGTTCTGCTGTTCAAGTACCTTGCGTCGAGCCTCGAAGTCGGCATCAAGTGATGGCAGGTTCTTCCAGAACTCGTCAAGACTGCCCTTAAAGAATTCATCGGGTACGAACAGGCGTGCCTCGACATCTTCCTGATTGAGTTTGTATCCTGCTTCGCGACTGAGGATAACCAACTTGCGCATAACGTCTTTTCCGCTGAGGTCGATACGTGGATCTGGTTCAGAATACCCTTCTTCCTTTGCCATTTGTACGGTCTGACTGAATGGAATGTCTCCACTTATGGTGTTAAAGATGAAATTGAGCGTACCGCTGAGTACTGCTTCAATCTTCAGTATGTTGTCACCGCTGTTCTTGAGGTCGTTTATGGTATTGATGATAGGAAGACCGGCGCCTACATTTGTCTCAAAGAGGAACTTTACACCACGTCGGCGTGCAGTTTCCTTCAGCAGCCTGTAGTTGTCGTAGTCGGATGATGCTGCAACCTTGTTGGCTGCTACTACAGAAATGCTGTGTTGGAAGAAGTCGTGATAGAGTTTTGCCACATCAGCACTAGCCGTACAGTCAACGAATACCGAATTGAAGATGTTCATTGCAATGACCTCGTCCTTCAGGTTGTTCAAATTGCTTGGCTCACTCTTTTCAAGTTGTTCGCGGTAGTTGCTGAGATCAATACCCTCACGGTTGAATATTGCCTTCTTGCTGCTTGCTATACCCACTACGTTCAGTTTCAGACCACGTTCCTTCATCAATTTCTCGCGTTGAGTTGAAATCTGTTCAATGAGACTTCCTCCAACTGTGCCGATACCGCAGATGAAGAGGTTGAGTACCTGATATTCCGAAAGGAAGAAACTGTCATGGATTACGTTGAGTGACTTTCTGAGGTACTTGCCTTCCACTACGAATGAGATATTGGTCTCACTTGCACCCTGAGCACATGCAATCACACTGATTCCGTTTCTTCCGAGAGTGCCGAACAGTTTTCCGGCAATACCGGGAGTATGCTTCATGTTCTCACCGACAACGGCAATGGTTGCAAGATTCTTCTCCACCTTCATCCTGTACATGGCACCCATGGCAATTTCCTTCTCAAATTCATCGTTCAGAACTTCACATGCTACGTCAGCATCTTCATCGCGCACACCGATGGAAGTACTGTTTTCAGATGAAGCCTGACTTACCATGAACACGCTTATCCTGTTGTCAGCCAATGCTGTGAAGATTCGGCGGTTTACACCTATCACACCTACCATTGAAAGACCTGCCACAGTGATAAGACTTGTTCCGCTGATGGAACTGATACCCTTGATGGCACGACTGCTGTCGTTGGCTACCTCGTTTTCAATGATTGTACCGGCAGCCTCTGGGTGGAATGTGTTCTTGATGTATATAGGGATATTCTTGATGCAGACAGGATAGATAGTAGGAGGATATACTACTTTTGCACCGAAGTTGCAGAGTTCCATGGCTTCTACGTAACTCAGTCTGTCGATAGTGTATGCTGAATTGATTACACGAGGGTCGGCTGTCATGAAACCATCCACGTCTGTCCATATCTCCAGGGCTTTTGCATTGAGTGCAGCAGCAATGATACTTGCCGTGTAGTCAGAACCGCCACGCCCGAGATTGGTGATTTCTTCAGTCTGTGCATCAGTAGAAATGAAACCAGGTACTACACAAACCTTGAACTTATCTTTGAAAGCTTCCTTCACCAGATTGTTGGTAAGTTCTGTACAGAGAAGGTTGGCATCATGTTTTCTTTCAGTCTTTATGAAGTCGAGTGAGTTCTTCAACTGTGCATCGTTGATCAAAGCGGTGACGATGTTGGAAGATATACGTTCGCCATAACTTACGATTGCGCTCATGGTCTTTTCTGAAAGGTCACGAATGAGGAACACACCCTGATATATGCTCTTAAGGTCTTCGAGCATGGAATCAACTTGTTTCAGCAGTTTGTCCTTGGTGGTGCAGTCGGTAATAATGGTTTCAATCATCTCATGATGACGCGTTACCATTTCGTTGTATGAGTCGAGATATTTAGCATCTCCTTCCACAGCGAGACGTGAGGTACCGATCAGTTTGTCGGTTATGCCACCGAGCGCACTGACCACCACAACTACAGGCTCATCCTGAGCCTCGACAATTTGCTTCACATTTAGGATACTTGAAGGGGAACCTACGGATGTTCCACCGAATTTAAGTACTTTCATCGTTGTTTTGTTTTGTTTCTTTAAGTGATAATTGCTGTCCCGCAGTCACCCGATTCTACAATAATCGCCTTAGACAACGGACATAAATTGGTGCAAAGATACAAATAAATAACGATGTAGCAGGTGTATGGCGGTGAAAAAATAAGTATTACTACTTATTACAGCCAACATTCATTTGCTTTTTCATTTTTCAGCATTAGTGTTTTAGTTGGTATTTACGTTAGGTTTTGCGTTTATACTTGCGTTTGCGTTAGGGTTTGCGTTTGCGTTTATTTCAGCCAATTCTTTTCAATGTCGTCAAGAATTGTCATCAGTTCTTCCTGAGTTTCAGCCCTGAGCATACGGATACGTGTCTGACGAAAGTCAGGTATTCCCTTGAAGAGAGGAGATGAAGCGAGATGACGGCGTACATGCAGAATTCCTCCGATTTCCCCCTTTTGCGAACATTCCACACTACGTATGATTTGTTGGCGCAGAACATTGAGTTTCCATGCGTTGTCCATTTCCAAGTCATGAGTACCGGTATCAAGGAAATGGCGTATTTCGCGGAAAATCCATGGACGGCCGAAGGTGGCACGACCAACCATTACGGCATCAACTCCATAGCGGTCGAAGCATTCGCGGGCCCGTTCCGGAGTGGTGATGTCTCCGTTGCCGATAATAGGTATGTTCATGCGGGGATTGTTTTTTACCTCACCAATGAGAGTCCAGTCAGCCTCACCTGTGTACATCTGACTCCGAGTCCTTCCATGTATGGTAAGAGCCTTTATCCCACAGTCCTGCAACTGTTCGGCAAGATCTACGATAATCTTGTTTTCGTGGTCCCATCCAAGTCTGGTCTTCACAGTTACAGGCAATTTTACGGCATTCACCACGGCACGTGTAATTTCGAGCATCAGCGGAATGTTTTTGAGCATTCCGGCACCGGCACCCTTACCAGCCACCTTTTTCACAGGACAGCCAAAGTTAATATCGAGCACGTCAGGATGCGCCTCCGATTCTATGATGCGTGCTGCTTCCACCATCGAATCTACGTCCCTACCGTATATCTGTACCGCTACGGGACGTTCTTCATCACATACCGTAATCTTCTGGAGTGAACGGTTCACGCTTCGGATAAGTGCATCGCTGCTTACGAATTCACTATATACCATTGATGCACCGAACTCCCTGCAGAGAAGTCGGAAAGCCTGGTCGGTCACATCTTCCATCGGTGCCAGTAGTACTGGTTCCTTACCTAAATCTATGTTCGATATTTTCATTTCAAGTCGTTTGCTGTTTGAATGAATCGCTGTCCTGCATAACTGAGACTGACTATGGAGATACGGATGTCACCCGCCTTCATCAGTTCCTTGGTACATTCCATCGTAGTGGCTCCGGTAGTTATCACGTCGTCAACGAGCAACACATGTCTGCCTATTATGCGTTCAGGATGTTTCAGCCGGAAAATCCCTTCCACGTTTGTCCTTCTTTCGGTAGTGTAGAGATGGGTCTGTGTAGGATTGTTGACTATACGTTCCACGATACCCGAATCAATCGGAATATCCGTCACTTCCCTTATTCCCTGACAGATATACCTGCTTTGGTTGTAACCGCGTTTCCACAATCGTTTCCAATGGAGTGGCATCGGTATCAAAACATCGATTCCATCGAAAAAATTCTTCTTTACAAGGTCTTCTGCCATCAAATGAGCGAGATATACTCCGATGTCTGGTTGGTCGAAGTACTTGAGCCGATGCAACAGAGTCCTAGTCTTTTCTCCCTCATGGAAAAAGTATGACGCAGCCCTTTCAATCGGAATCTGTCCGAGAAACAGTCGTTGAATGGGATTGTCCTCCACGTCCACTATTTTCACGAGGTCGAGCCGTCTCAGACAGTTGCAGCACAACCAATGTTCATATTTCGAAAGTCTTTCACCGCACATTACACAGGAACGTGGTAGCAGCAGTTCCCTGATGTCCTCAAAAATCGTCATTACCTGCATTCCACCCCTCCGTATCTATAACCTTACTTATGTCGTTGTAACTGAATCCTTTAGTCATGGCAAATCGAATGAGTTTTCCCCTCAGTTCATAGTCAGACTTTGCCTTGACGGTCTTTTTCTTCTGTTCTATGAGTTTGCGCAGTTCACTTATGTTGTCGCTGTCGGAAATCTCCGTAAGCGCATCCTCAATGATGCTGTCTTCAATACTCCTACGGAGCAGTTCCATGCGGATGCGTGAAGCACCCCAATGATTGTATCGAAACTTGTCGCGTACAAAGGCATGGGCATATCGGTTCTCATCAATGAACTTCTCCTTGATAAGACGTGCAATTACCTCAGCCTGTAACCGTGGTTCCAATTCCCATCGTGTCATCAGTCGTTTGGCGTCGTGTGTGCATAGTTCGGCCAACGCACACTTGCCACTGATCCGTAAATAAGCCGTTTCGGCGGTCATCGGTTTCTTCATCTTCTTCCAGTCACTATCCTTTCATTGTCGAATTGGTCCATTACTGCTTCCACGTCATGAAAACCATCATTTCGCAGCAACTCACAGACTTCATCGGCAAAGCGCCTGTTTATCTCAAATGCCAGCATACCACCCATTTTCAGCAGTTTATAGGCATGTCTTGTTATTATGGAGTAGAACAGCAAAGGATTGTCGTCTGGTACAAACAATGCTAAATGAGGTTCATGGTCCAATACCGTTTGTTCCATATCCTTCTGTTCAGAATCACAAATATACGGAGGATTGCTCACAATCACGTCAACCCTACCTTCCAGTTCTGCCAATACACCGCTGTTCCAATCTTCCTCGTTCAAAAGGTTGCACCTGTGAAACTCTACATTCAGGCCGAGGCTCCTGGCATTGTCGATAGCAATGTGCAGGGCATCGCAGCTTACTTCCAACCCATGTACTTCGGATAGAGGAAACCTATTTTTCAGAGCCAGACCAATACAACCGCTTCCCGAACAGAGGTCAAGGATTATGATTCTGTCGTTTTCATCGCAATTTTCAGCCACTCTCTCCACTAGTTCCGCTGTTTCCGGACGTGGTATCAACACACCGGAAGCTACATTCAGATTCAATCCGTCGAATTCAGCCCTACCGGTTACATACTGCAACGGTTCACCACCTGCCACACGGTCTGCCATCTCCCTTATCTTCATCTTTTCACCGTCCGACAGTTCGTCATCACGACCAATCAGTACATCAGTACGCGACAGTCCACACACATCTTCCAGCAGCATGAAGGTAAGGGTCTGGGCTTCATGACAGTCGTGGCTCTTTTCCAACAATCGGCGGATATGTGAAAATAACTGTGCCATAATCAAGTGCAGTACTGACGAAGGATTGTAAAAATGTATCCTTCAATCAGATAACTTCAATATCAGTGATGGATGGCTTGTTTCCGCTGAACTTCATCGTTATCTTCAGACTTACGTAGTCGCTGTAGATGTAGAGAGGAATAGTCTCACCATCCTTTGGTTCATAGTCAAACTTAAGGCGAATATTGCTTCCGTTGAGGAAATTTTCTTCAGGAAGAATAGCCTTATCCTTATCCTTGAGTTGATTGAGCGAGAACACAGGGTCAATGAGTGAAAGGATTCGAGGAAGTTCAATCTTCAGTTTGTTATCACTGCCCGACCATATATCAGTAACGTTTTCCCATAGGGTCCTGTCACCTTTCTTCACGTTACCGTAAATCTTGATACCACTCTTGATGGCATCAACTATGGTATTGGCATTTACGTTGAAATCGTTGAGGAACTGTTCGCGGCGGGTAACCTTATCCTTACCTGCAGTCTTCTTTCCCGAACCAGCCTGTTTCTTGGATTCCTCGTATGCACGGATATACTTATAGTTCACGTCGTCAATCCAGCAGATACGGTCATCAGTCATGGCAATGGCACGGATACGGGTGATGTCATCGTATTTCTTGTCCTCATAGTTGAGTTTCACCTTACCGATTTCAGTATTGTCGTGATGCTTGATGATATTTATTGACGGACATTTTACGACATCGTACTCGTCCTTATACATATCGGTGTAGTGAAGACAGAGGAATATGCGCACGTTCTCAAGGTCCACGTCCGAACGGTTGTGTATGGTAACCTTCACCTCGTCGTCGTTTTTGGAAACCACCCAGTCGGTAGTAGGTTCCACGCTGACGTCGATATACGACTGTTCGAGAAGCAACTGCTTGAAGATGCTGTACATGTTTTCCTCACAGTACTGCATGTCAGAGAGCAGGCAGTCATAGACCCCCTGATTGCCGCGGCGGTAGAAGTGGTTGAAAATCTCTTCCTTTGCCTTTTCGGTCTCACCCTGCTGTGCAAAATACTTAGCCTTCAGCAGATTCGGACTGAACATACCATAACCCTCCATAGTGGAGCGGTACAGGCGCAGGAGATACTTACCCTCCGACGACTTGTTGAGATACGAACGGTTCCTGTAGGAATCGAGTAGGTCAGTTAGGGCAGCAGCCTGACGCGGATATTCCACGCTTGCCTGGTCGAAGTATGACATAGCCTTCGCTTCATTGCCTTCCTTCAGGTTGATCAGACCCTTCAGCACGAGAGCCGGTGCCGAACGGTTTGGATAGAGTTCAGTATATCCGTCAATGATGGCTTCAGCCTGAATTAGTTTGTCATCGGAAGGTGATGGAGAGAGAGAATCCACTTCCGACGGAGAAGTAATAGTCATCGGAGTATCACCCTTCGGAGCCTGACTGCCTGATGAGGAAAGTTGGATGAGCGTGAGAGCCTTCAGCAACATAGCCTCACGGTTTTCAGGATATTTGCTCAACACCTTGTCTGCCGCATTGTATGCACTTACAGTCCTGCCTGAGTAAACATCAAGATAAGCCTTGTCGCGGTCCAGACAGAGTTTGTCCCACTCCTTCATATACTTGAAATATACAGGAGCATATTCCGTAAGGTAGTCTATATACGACATGTGAAGACGGTCTATTTCCTTCTTCAGCGACTCCTTGAGTTTCTGATCCTGCTCATATTGTTCAAAAGCCTTTGTCTTTGCTTCGGCAAGATGCTTGTTCACGTTCACCGCATCAAGCGGATCGCCAGTAAAGATGGCTGACAGCACACTGATTGGATTCGCGTTTTCAGCAAAGTCGGTAGCCCCCGTGGAGGCGCTGCGTGCAAGCATCCAGATGTTGTCGAGTTCATCATATTGCTGTTGCAGTTCAAACATCTTCTGCAGAATAGGCAACAGACGTTCCTTTGCCTTCAGCACATCGGCAGGCACACGGCTGTAATCCTGCTTTGCCATATATTCCAGGAAGGAATAGAAATCCTCCGACTGCGACTGAGCCGCTTCGAGTCCGTTGAGTATGCGCACGGTCTCTTCAATGTCGTAGTCTTCCGACGTCTTCTGTTCGAGTGCTTCGGCAGCAGCCTTGAATTCCTTCGACGGCGTATAGTTGTCGAGGTCGAGCGTTTCAACGTTATTGCTGCAACTTCTCCAGATGAAGAATGCTGCGACTCCGAGCAGGAGTATCGTGACAATGGCAATGATTACTTTCTTCATGTGCTTACTTATGTAGTTAGGTTAAGATGTTTTAGGAGATCTTTTTCTCAGCATGAAAATCAGTCCGGCAATGATGAACGGAATACTCAGTATCTGTCCCATGTCGAGAAGCATACCCTGTTCGAAATCCACCTGTTCCTTCTTAATGAATTCAACGAAGAAACGGAACACGAAAATCGTGGTCAGGCAGAATCCGAAATAGAAACCGGAACTCACCTCAGGAGCATTTTTTCTGCGGTAAATGGCGATTCCAACGAAAAATATGATGAGATAGGCGATAGCCTCGTATAGTTGTGCAGGATGGCGCGGAACCAACTGACCATCAACGAATGCATCGGAAGTATGGAATATGAACGCCCAAGGAACATCAGTAGGACTGCCTATGATTTCCGAGTTCATGAGATTGCCGAGTCGTATGCAGCATGCAGTAACAGGAGTAGCGATAGCCACATTGTCGAGTACGGTGAGCAACTTCACCTCCGTCTTCTTCATGTAGAGCAGCAGACCGATGAACAGACCGATTGCACCGCCGTGACTTGCCAGACCCGTATAACCATGGAACGTCCAGTCCCATGAATCGGGAGCAAACTTGATAGGCAGGAACATCTCAATGATACCCTTAACCGACGTGAGGTAGGTTTCAGGTTCATAGAATATGCAATGACCCAGACGGGCTCCGAGCAGTACGCCCAGAAAACAATACATGAAGAGAGGGTCAAACTTCTCTTCGGAAATACGCTGGTCGGCATACAGCCTTTTTACAATGAAGTAAGCAAGGGCAAGTCCGATAATCCAAAGTACGGAATACCAGCGGATATCATAGGAACCGATGCTGAACAGTTCCAGTCGTGGTTGCCAATCAATGAACAGGGTCTGAAGCATTTTTGTTATTGTTTAGTTATTAGAGTCAACGGGTCTACGAGTCAACAAGTCAACGAGTCAACGAGTAGCCGTCCGGGTGGGAAGCCAAAGGCAAATAGCCAATGGCCTATGTTATACATTAAATCTGAAGTGCATGATGTCGCCGTCCTGAACGACGTATTCCTTGCCCTCCACTCCGAGTTTTCCGGCATCGCGTACAGCCGATTCGCTGCCGTACTTGATGTAGTCATCATATTTTATGACTTCTGCACGGATGAAACCCTTCTCGAAGTCGGTGTGGATAACGCCTGCACACTGAGGTGCCTTCCAGCCACGTCGGTATGTCCAAGCCTTTACTTCCATTTCACCGGCAGTTATGAATGTCTCGAGGTTGAGCAAAGAATAGATAGCCTTGATGAGTCGGTTACAACCGCTCTCGCTGAGTCCGAGGTCCTCAAGGAACATCTGCTTTTCCTCGTAAGTCTCGAGTTCGGCAATGTCGGCTTCAGTCTGGGCAGAGATGATGATAAGTTCAGCCTCCTCGTCCTTGATGGCCTCACGCACCTGTTCCACGTATTCGTTGCCCTTACTGGCACTTGTGTCATCCACGTTGCACACATAGAGAACAGGTTTTGTAGTGAGGAGGAACATCTGCTTGGAAGCAGCGATTTCATCGGGAGTATCCAACTCTACGGTACGTGCACTCTTTCCCTGTTCGAGTGCTTCCTTATAGCGGAGAAGAAGGTCGAGTTCCACCTTGGCCTGCTTGTCTCCGCCGACGTTGGCTTGTTTCTCAACACGCTTGATACGTGCCTCTACGGTTTCGAGATCCTTGAGTTGGAGTTCAGTATCGATAACTTCCTTGTCGCGGACAGGATTGACCGAACCATCTACGTGAACAATGTTGTCGTTGTTGAAGCAACGCAGCACATGAATGATTGCGTCGCATTCACGAATATTTCCGAGGAACTGATTTCCGAGTCCTTCACCGTGGCTTGCACCTTTCACAAGACCCGCAATATCCACGATATCACATGTTGCCGGTACAATCCTTCCAGGATGTACCAATTCAGCCAGTTTGGTCAGTCGTTCATCCGGAACACTTATCTGTCCCATCTGTGCATCGATGGTACAGAATGGGAAATTGGCTGCCTGAGCCTTTGCGCTCGACAGACAGTTGAAAAGAGTTGACTTTCCTACATTAGGAAGTCCTACTATTCCTGCTTTTAATGCCATATTATTTTATTATTTCTTTTTTTTAGTCTACAAGTAAGCCCATAACCCCTAAGAGGGGAATGACGCAAACGATAACGCAAACGCAAAGCGTTAACCATTAATCCTTAATCATGAACCTTTAACCATTTACCCATTATCATTCGAATGGCAAGCCAATGGCTAATGGTCTCTTTTACAATGCCTGCAACATTCTCTTGAGTACCACAGTCGCGGAAATCTCACGGTTGGCAGCCTCAGGGATTACTAGACTTGTAGGAGCCTCAATCACGTCATCTGTAACAATCATGTTGCGGCGTACAGGCAGGCAATGCATGAAATACGCATTGTCGGTAACGTCCATGTGTCGCTGATCCACAGTCCAGTTCATGTCCTTCAGCAACACCTTTCCGTAGTCGTCAGGATTGGTAACACCCGGACAACTCCAGTTCTTGGCATAGATGAAGTCAGCTCCTTCGAAAGCCTTCATCTGGTCGTATTCCACCCTTGCGTTGCCCACGAACTGAGGATCCAGTTCATAGCCATGAGGATGAGTCACCACGAAGTCCACGTCAGCCGCATTCATCCATTCTGCAAAAGAGTTGGGAACAGCCTGAGGAAGAGCCTTTGGATGCGGAGCCCATGAGAGCACTACCTTAGGACGGTCCTTCTTCTTGTATTCCTCGATGGTGATGAGGTCGGCAAAAGCCTGAAGCGGATGTACCGTAGCACTCTCCATGAAGAATACAGGCTTGCCGGAGTACTTTATGAACTGATTGAGAATCTTCTCCTCATAGTCATCTTTGCGGTTTTGGAACGTAGCAAAACTGCGCACACCGATAAGGTCGCAGTAGCAACCCATCACCGGAATTGCTTCGAGCAGATGCTCACTCTTGTCCCCGTCCATGATGACACCGCGTTCAGTCTCCAGTTTCCAAGCCCCCTGGTTCACGTCGAGCACGATGACGTTCATGCCGAGGTTCATGGCAGCCTTCTGAGTACTGAGACGAGTACGCAGACTGTTGTTGAAGAATATGAGCAGGGCAGTCTTGTTGCGGCCCAACTCCTGATATTTGAAACGGTCGTTCTTTATTTCGAATGCCTCCTTGAGTGCGACGTTAAGGTCGCCGATGTCTGAAACGTGTTGAAATACTTTCATATTGTTTTAGTTTTGCATATTTGCAGTTAAAGAGAGTGAATCCTATTTGCTATTTGCTATTTGCTATTAGCCGTTAGCCATTAGCCATTAGCCCGTCGTCTTGTAGACTCGTTGACTCATTGACTCGTAGTTTTGTAGACTCTTAATTACATAATTTCATTTCCAAAGGTTCACCGCCCAGCAGGTAGTCGTGTGCAAATTCACGCGATATGGAGTTGTTGATACTCTTGCACACCTCAGCCGAGAAGTCCAATCCACACTTGATGATTCTGTCCCACTTCTTCTCGTCGAGAGTAGGAATGTCCTCACGCATGACATTCTCCGAAATCAGTCCGAACACGATGCCCGCATTGAAGTTGTCGCCAGCACCGATGGTACTGACCGTCTTGATAGGAGCCACAGGATATTCCTTGCTGAAGTTCTGGGTAATCAGACTCACGTTGTTGCCCCCGTCCGTACAAATCATGTTCTTGCAGTAGTATTCCACCTCCTTCGAGTAGATTATGTCGGGACGGCTGTTGCCGAACATGTTGTCGAAATCCTCAGTAGAACCGCGCACTATGTCCGAGAACTCAATGTTGTCGAGAATGTCGGGATAAAGTTTGATAGCCTCTTCCTTGTGAGTCTTGCGGAAGTTGAAGTCGTAGTATATGATAGCCTCACGTTCCCTTGCATACTTCAGGAATTCCACCACCTTGGGACGGAGAGCCGGATTGAGTACGAAATACGAACTCATCATCACGATGTCGTCCTTGTCGATGCGCGGCCAGATGACATCAAGCCGGGCCTTGGGATAATCCTTGTAGAACTCATATTCAGCATCGTTGCTGTCGTTGAGCCATGCAAGTGAAATAGGAGTACGTCCGTCGAAATACACGCATACGTTCTCGTTGTTCACCCCATTGCTGGCAAGGAAGTCGAGCACAATCTTTCCCACACGGTCGTTGCCGGTCTCGCTGATGAACGTAGTGCTCATGCCGAGACGGCCGAGAGATATAACAGAGTTGAACACCGACCCCCCTGGCACAGCAGCCGTAGGCTGTCCGTTCTGGAAGATGATGTCCATGATGGTTTCTCCGATTCCGATAATCTTTCGCATATATTTGTCTATTTAGTTATTCACAATTTTTCCAATATCTCCGTCAGTTCCTCAAAGGAGTCAGCCTTCATGATGATCTGTTCCAGAGGCTTGTTCACCACACCCTTCGCCTTCAGTCCGTCGAGAAGAGCGAAGAGGTCGTTCCAGAAACCGTTGACGTTCCAGAAGATAATCTTCTTATCGCTCAATCCGATGGCATTCTGCGCTATAGCAGAAAAAGCCTCGTCGAGAGTACCCACACTTCCCGGCATGGCAATCATCACGTCGCTCAGTTTCATCATCCACATCTTGCGGTCCGTGAGGTCTTCAGTAGGCACCCTGATGCCGACACATTCACTTACAGTACCCCTGTCAATCAGAGTCTTGGGAATCACCCCCACCACAATACCCTTGCCGGTGGATTTCACACCCTGAGCCATAGCCTCCATCAATCCCTGATTGTGACCGCCGTATATCAACGTAAGTTCATGCTCTCCAATCCATTGCCCCAATCTGCCTGCCTCCGAATAGAATACAGGTTCAAGGTTGTTGGAAGAAGCACAGAAAACACCGATTTTTTCCATGTAAATACTATTTATAAGGTGCAAAATTAAGAATAATATCTGACATTCCCATCTATCAACCCACCAATTTTAAGAATAATTACGGATAAACGCATAAATACATAGAAGAATTGATTGATGAAGTGCGATATTTGCCCATCCCCCCTGGCACATTACAGACATCATTCAAGCCGCAAATGCAAATTCTAACCCTGATTCAAACCTTAACTTTCCGGAATCCTTTTATCTCTGCTAATCGTCTGTTTGTTCTCTGTCTTTCCTCCGCTAAGGGTTCGAAGTGACTTCGCTGTTCCTCCGCTGTTTCTCCTATATTTCTCCGCTTTTCAACGGAGGAAGAGCAAAGTTACAACGAGGGACGATAGAACCGCAACGGAGCCTGTCTTGTCAGTCAGTAACAGGTCAGTTATGAGTCAGTTATGAGTCAGTAACGTTTCGCTGATGAATGAGTAGGTTTCATGACTTGTAAAGTTTTTCAGTATCAGGCAATGGTTTTGCGTTTGCTTTAATTTTGGTTCATGGTGTGGTAAAATCATGAAAAAGTGTTTATTTCTGCGGTTTTTTTGAATATTTGTTAAAAATAAACCTTGCTTTGCCGGTTTGTCGCCAAAAGTTTGTACCTTTGTAGTCGAATTTGGATTAGTACGCGCGTAATGAAACGACTATACATAGAAACTTACGGCTGTCAGATGAATACGGCTGACAGTGAAGTCATTGCTTCGATCATGAAGATGGCGGATTACGAAACGGTTGATTCTCTTGACAATGCCGATGCAATTCTCCTCAATACTTGTTCTATCCGCGACAATGCGGAGCAGAAGATTTTCAATCGTCTGGAAACTCTCAACAATCTCAGGAAACAGTCTGCAAAGGCTATGGTCAGCGGTAGGCTCATCATCGGTGTGGTGGGCTGTATGGCTGAACGTATGAAGGAGGAACTCATCGAACTGCACCATGTGGATCTTGTGGCCGGTCCTGATTCCTATCTGTCGCTGCCTGAACTCTTTGCCTTGGCTGAGACGGGTGAAAAGGCTATCAATGTGGAACTGTCCACTACGGAGACTTACAAGGATGTGATTCCTGAGCGTGTGTGCTCAAACCGTATTTCGGGTTTCGTGAGCATCATGCGTGGGTGCAACAATTTCTGCCACTACTGCATCGTGCCTTACACAAGGGGGCGTGAGCGCAGCCGTGACGTGGAGAGTATTCTCAACGAGGTGAGGGACTTGCATGACCGTGGTTTCAAGGAGGTGACTCTCCTGGGTCAGAACGTGAACAGTTACAGTTTCACTCCTGCTCCTTCTGCCGGCTGTGCGGAACCTGCTGCCATTTCGTTTCCTAAGTTGCTGAAGATGGTGGCTGAGGCTGTGCCGGACATGAGAATCCGTTTCACTACTTCGCATCCTAAGGATATGAGTGATGAGACGCTTCATGTGATTGCTGACACTCCAAACATCTGCAGGCATATTCATCTGCCTGTTCAGAGTGGAAGCAACCGTATCCTGAAACTGATGAACCGCAAGTATACGCGTGAATGGTATCTTGACCGTGTGAGGGCCATCAGGGAAATCATTCCTGACTGTGGTCTTACTACTGACATCTTCAGCGGCTATCATTCGGAGACGGAGGAGGATCATCAGTTGTCGCTCTCGCTTATGAGGGAGTGTGGTTATGATTCTGCCTTCATGTTCAAGTATTCGGAGCGTCCGGGTACGTATGCTTCGAAGCATCTGCCTGATGACATTCCTGAGGAGGTGAAGGTGCGCCGACTGAACGAACTCATTGCCATGCAGAACCAACTTTCGGCTGAGAGTTACAGGATGAACATCGGCAAGACTTACGAGGTGCTGGTGGAGGGTGTGAGCAAGCGTTCGCATGACCAGTTGTTCGGGCGTACTGAGCAGTATAAGGTCGTGGTGTTTGACCGGGGTAACCATCATGTGGGTGACTTTGTGCGTGTGAGGATTACTGATGCTACTTCTGCTACGCTGAAGGGTGTGGAGGTGGAATGAGGCTGCTGGAAGGTTAGTGTTAAAGCAAGAGAGAAAAAAGAAAATTAGATTTGTATATTATAAAGACTTAATTATCATGTCGAAAGGTCATCATACTCCCAAGGTATTGAGTACCCAGTTTATCACATCGCTCATCAGTACGAGTCTTGTGCTGATTCTTCTCGGTACTATCGTGCTGTTTGTGCTAAGTGCCAAAAACCTTTCCGGTTATGTGCGCGAGAACATCAACATCACCATTTTGCTCAACGACGACATCAGTCAGTCGGACATAAAGTGGTTCCAGGAGAATCTGGAGAAGAAGAACTACGTGAAGTCGGTGAAGTACATCAGCAAGGAACGTGCGCTGCACGAGCAATGCAACGAGATGGGTACTGACCCTTCGGAATTCCTTGGCTACAATCCGTTTACTGCTTCGTTTGAGGTGAAGTTGAAGGCTCAGTATGCCAATGCCACTAACGTGCATCAGATCATTGATCAGATCAAGTCAACCCACAAGGTGATGGATGTGGTGTATCAGAAGGAACTGATGGATTCGGTGAACTACAACATCCGTAAACTGAGTATAGTGTTGCTGGTCATCGCTGCGTTGTTTACCTACATTTCCTTTGCGTTGATAAACAATACGGTGAGACTTACCATCTTCTCGCGCCGATTCATCATCAACACGATGAAACTGGTGGGGGCTAGTTGGGGTTTCATACGCCGACCTTTCCTGGACAGCGCGTTCATTCTTGCCATCATTTCGGCTATCGTGGCTGATGGTGTGATTATCGGCGGATTGTTCTGGCTGATGAACTATGAACCTGAAATCAGTCAGGTCGTTGACATCAACGTGATGGTTATCACGGGTTTGGCTGTACTGGGATTCGGTATTCTCATTACTTATCTCTGTACTTTCTTCTCGCTCTCCCGCTATCTGCGTATGAGCAGCAACGAACTGTACCACATTTAACATTTTTCCCGCAAATATAATTTTAACTGCAAAATATAATGAAAAAAGATTTAGCATTCGGTAAACTCAATTACGTGATGCTCATCGTTGGGGTGGTCATCGTAATCATTGGTTTCTTTCTCATGTCGGGTGACGGAACTACTGAAGAGGCGTTCAATCCTGACATTTTCAGCGATACCCGTATAAAGGTGGCTCCGGTGGTTACGCTTGTCGGTTTTCTTTCGGTGATTGCTGCCATTTTGGTGAAACCGGGCAAGAAACAGGATGAGGCTGACGGTGAGAACGAGGTAGGTGAGCAGAAATAACGATTGGGCATGGATTGGTTACAAGCGCTCTTGATGGGTATCTTTCAGGGATTGACGGAATATCTCCCTGTGAGCAGCAGCGGACATCTTGCTATTGCGGGTGAACTGCTCGGTATAAGTGATCCGGAACAGATCATGCCGTTTACCATTGCCGTGCACGTGGCTACGGTGATGAGTACGTTGGTGGTATTGTGGCGTGAGATTGTGTGGATCTTCATCGGTGTGTTCAAGAACGAGCATACTCACAGTCATCCGTTCGGACTCCGATGCCTGAATGATGAGCAGAACTATCTTCTGTGTATCATAATTTCCATGATTCCTGTAGGGATTGTGGGTCTTTCTCCGCTCAAGGACTTGGTGGAGAATGCTTTCAGCAGTTTAATGGTGGTGGGTGTGTGTCTGTTGATTACTGCTGCGCTCCTGTCCTACTCTTACTTTGCACGTCCGCGTGAGAAGGAGTATATCAGCCTTTCCGATGCTTTCGTCATCGGTATTGCTCAGGCTGTTGCCGTTCTGCCGGGACTTTCCCGTTCGGGAAGTACAATCGGTACGGGGCTTATTCTGGGCAACAAGAAGGACAAGTTGGCTCAGTTCTCTTTCCTGATGGTCATTCCTCCTATTCTCGGTCAGGCTCTCCTTTCCGTAAAGGATATGTTGGAGATGGGTGTTGAGAACGCCATGGCCGGTATTTCCGTGTCGGCTCTCGTGGTGGGCTTTCTCGCTGCATTCATTACTGGATGCTTGGCATGCAAGTGGATGATTAACCTTGTGAAGGGGGGCAAGATGATTTATTTTGCCATTTATTGTGCTGTTGTGGGTGTGGCTGTGATTATCTGGCAGTTGAAATAATAATTATGGAAGACAAAATGGTACTCAATCCGCAGAAGGGTGAAATACTGGTATTTAACAAGCCGTATAAGTGGACGTCATTCGACCTTGTGTCAAAGGTGCGTGGCACGTTCAAGGCGCGTCTTGGGGTGAAAAAACTCAAGGTGGGGCATGCCGGTACGCTCGACCCTCTTGCTACGGGTGTGCTTCTTGTCTGTACGGGTAAGGCTACCAAAATGGTGGATGAACTGCAGAGCCATACCAAGGAATATGTGGCTACTCTGAAACTGGGTGCTACTACTCCTTCGTTTGACCGTGAGACTGAAGAGGACGGAACTTATCCTACTGAACACATAACACGCGAACTCATCGAAAAAATCCTGCAGCAGTTTAAGGGTGAAATCATGCAGGTGCCGCCTGTGTATTCGGCTGTAAGGGTTGATGGAAAACGTGCTTACGACTTTGCCCGAAAGGGGAAGGAAGTGGAACTGAAGGCGAAACCTTTGGTGATTGATGAAATTGAACTGATGAACTGTGACTTGGAGAACAGTCAGATCGTAATAAGGGTGGTATGCAGCAAGGGTACGTACATCAGGGCTCTGGCTCGTGATATCGGTAAGGCTCTTGACTCCGGTGCATATCTTACGGACCTTTGCCGTACTAGGATTGGAAGGTATGTGTTGTCGGACTGCATAGACATTCAGCATCTTGATGAGTGGCTTGATCAGTACACAATCGAGACAATACAGTGAATCCATCGGAATATCTGCCATATCTTTCGGCTGTATGGTGATTGAACATAAGCGAAGGCAATTTAGTTATTGAAGAATATATCAGTCAAAAACAGTAATAATAAATTATGAAACTTTCACAGTTTAAATTCAAACTCCCTGACGAGAAAATTGCTCAGTTTCCAACTCAAAACCGTGACGAGGCTCACCTGATGGTTCTAAACCGCAAGACTGGTGAGATTGAACACAGATTGTTTAAGGACATTATCGATTACTTTGATGACGGCGATGCTTTCATCTTCAACGACACAAAGGTGTTTCCTGCCCGTCTTTATGGCAACAAGGAGAAGACCGGCGCCAAGATTGAGGTGTTCCTTCTGCGCGAACTCAACGAAACAAACCGACTTTGGGATGTTCTCGTTGATCCTGCCCGTAAGATAAGAATAGGCAACAAACTGTATTTCGGTGAGGATAATTCCATGGTGGCTGAAGTGATTGACAACACCACTTCACGCGGACGTACACTCCGATTCCTTTACGACGGTCCCCACGATGAATTCAAACAGTCGCTCTATGACTTGGGTGAGGCCCCTATCGCTGATGATGTGCGTCATCTGCGTGCTGCCGTTCCTGAGGATATGGAGACGTTCCAGACAATCTTCGCCAAGTATGAAGGTGCTACTACAGCTCCTGCTACGGGACTTCATTTCTCACGCGAACTGATGAAGCGCATGGAAATTAAGGGTATCGCTCAGGCTTTCGTCACGATGCATGCCGGATTGGGTAACTTCCGCAGTATCGATGTGGAGGACCTTACAAAGCATAAGACTGACAGTGAACAGATTTTTGTTACCAAGGAGGCTTGCGACATTGTAAATCGTGCCAAGGAAGGTGGCCACAGAGTCTGTGCGGTAGGTAATACTACTATGCGTACGATTGAGACTGCTGTGGGTCCAGGTGGTATCCTGAAGGAATTTGAAGGTTGGACCAATAAGTTTATCTTCCCTCCTTATGACTTTACCGTTGCTGATGCTTTCGTGGCTAATTTCCAGATGCCTCTGTCCGTAATGCTTATGATGCAGTGTGCTTTCGGTGGCTATGAGAATGTTCTCAAGGCTTACAATGAGGCCCTCACCAATGATGACTATAAGTTTGGCAGTTACGGTGATGCTCTCCTGATTATCTAATGTTCTTATGGGTAAATCTATCGCATTCCTCAGTTTGGGTACCAATCTCGGCAACAAGGTTGCAAACATACTCGGTGCGATAAAATTGATACAAGGTCGGATAGGGAATGTTATTTCCCTGTCCGACTTTATTATTACAGATCCTTGGGGATTTGAGAGCGAAAATAGGTTTATGAATGCCGTTATCTCCATTTCAACGGATTTTTCGCCTCTTGAACTTCTGAAATTGACTCAACAGATTGAGCGTGAATTGGGTCGTACGAGTAAATCGGTAAATGGGGAATATCATGACAGGGTAATTGATATTGATATTCTTCTCTATGACGATATTCGGATAAACACTCCGGAACTTACTGTTCCGCATCCTTTCATGCAGCAGCGTGAATTCGTGATGAAACCGCTGAGGCAGTGTCGTGAACGGTGTTGTTGACCATTAACTATTGGCCATTAGCCATTGGCTTTTATTCGTCAGGTATATCTCCTCCCTTATCGCGGAATTCAATGAATGTCTTCACGACTTCATCGGAAGAATCGGTCAGGGTGAGCAGTAGATTGTTGTAATGTCCTGACTCCATAAGATGGTGGAGCAATGGATATACTGGTATGTCTTTTGTCCAAAAATCGGTTCCGATAAATACCATCGGTGAAGCAAAGCCATAGGAGAGGTAGTGGTCCTGTACGGCTTCCTGAAAGACTTCCTGCATTGTTCCTGCACTTCCTGGAGAATAGACGATTCCACCGTATGCTATGGTGAGTATGGTGGCTTCACGTATGGAATTGTCAAAGTATTTTGCTATGTGTGTGGCAAATGGTGTGGAAGGTTCGTGTCCGTACAGCCATGTCGGTATTCCAAGACTCTTATAGCGTGTCTGTGTGTAGTCGCGCATTACTTCCAGCGCGCTTTCCAACCATCCTTCATCGCGGAATGTGGGGTATGCTGAAAGACGGTGCAGTACTGATTCCACGTCACAGTCTGTTCTTCCTGCCATCCATGCTCCGAGGTGGGTAGCTTCCATTGCACCCGGACCTCCTCCGCTTATCATCAGAAAACCGTGTTCGGTCAGTTGCTTGCTTATAAATACTATCTGCCGGAACATTGAATCCGTGCGCTTAAGTCCGTGACCTCCCATGATTCCTACGATACAGCGTGGATTGAAATCTGCAAGAAACTGGTTCATGGCATGTGATATGCAATGGTCGTGAAGACAGCGTGCTAATGATTCCTTGGCGCTGAATGCTTGTTTGCCTGTATCAAGAAAATGGGTATATACCGTAGTGTCGTAATCCGATGAATAAAGGTCGTCAGCATTGTATAGTTCCTTACGGCTGACATCGTAAGGAACGTATTGGAGATAGTCGCCTAGCGCTGCTATGTCTTCGAAGTTGAGTTTGGTAGTTATCATGGGTATTAAGTATTGGCGGTAGGTTTTCTTTTATGTAGTTCCTTGTCCCGCAGAAGCGGGATTTCGGATTATCTGAATGAGTCGCTCAGTATCTTTACTTCCACAGATGGAGATATGCGTTCGTAAAGTATATTGTAAACGGCATCGAGTATCGGCATGTTTACATGATACCGCTTGTTTATTTCCTTCATACAGTAGGTTCCGTAGTATCCTTCTGCGATCATTTCCATTTCCAATTGGGCCGTCTTTACTGAATAGCCTTTTCCAATCATGGTACCGAAGGTTCTGTTGCGTGAGAAATTTGAGTACATCGTAACAAGTAAGTCTCCGAGATAGGCTGTCTTGATGACTTCACGCTCTTCGTTTTTCTCGACTGTTTCAAGGAAACGGCTCATTTCCTGTACTGCATTGGCTACAAGTACGGCATGGAAGTTGTCACCGTATTTCAGACCATGACAGATACCTGCTGCGATGGCATATACGTTTTTCAGTACGGAACTATATTCAATTCCTTCTATATCCGTGGAGATAGAGGTCTTTACGTATTTGTTGGTAAGGAGGTCTGCTACTGTCTGGGCATTGTTCAGATTCGTGCAACCTACGGTAAGGTAACACAGTCTGTCCATTGCTACTTCCTCGGCATGGCTTGGACCGCCGATTGTGGCAACATTGTCGGATGGTACATTGAATGCCTGCTGAAAATACTGCGAAATGGTTATGTTGTCCTCTGGAACCAGACCCTTGATTGCTATGGCTATCATCTTTTCACGGATGCTTACCTTCAGTTTTTTCAGGTGGCCCTTGAGGTATGGTGAAGGTGTTACAAAAATCAGAGTGTCAGATTCACTGACTACTTTGTTAAGGTCAGAGGAGAAGTTTATTCTGCTAACATCGAAATGTAGGGCTGTCAGGTAAGCAGGGTTGTGACCCAATCGGATGAATTCCTCGATTCGGTCATCACGGCGTATGTACCAGTTGATCTTTTCTTCATGGTGCATCACTATCTTGGCTACTGCTGTAGCCCAACTACCGCCACCTATGATTGCCACTCTTCCTGAACTTGTAAATTGCATATCTCTATTAGTTCTGATTGATGGAACCTTTACCTATGTTTTTATTTCTCTTCTGCGTCTTCGGATTGTGACTGGCTTGCTGATGCCTTTGGTTTCATTGTTGGGAAGAGGAGTACTTCCTGAATTGTAGGCTGACCTGTCATGAGTATTGCAAGTCGGTCAATACCAATACCGATTCCTGATGTAGGAGGCATACCATACTGCAGGGCACGGAGGAAGTCGTGGTCGATTACCATTGCTTCGTCATCACCCTTGTCGGCAAGTTTCATCTGTTCGATGAATCGTTCTTCCTGATCGATAGGGTCATTGAGTTCTGAATATGCGTTGGCAAGTTCCTTTCCGTTTACCATGAGTTCGAAACGCTCGGTAAGTCCAGGCTTTGAACGGTGCATCTTTGTAAGCGGTGACATTTCTACAGGATAGTCTGTGATGAATGTTGGCTGGATAAATGTACCCTCGCATGTTTCTCCAAATATTTCATCGATGAGTTTTCCGCGTCCCATCTTGTCGGTATCTTCCACTCCGAGTTGCTTGGCTATCTTACGCATTTCTTCCTCGTCCATGTTGCTGAGGTCGTGACCTGTCTTTTCCTTGATGGCATCGAGGATAGGAAGACGGCGGTAAGGGGCCTTGAAACTTACGGTGTTGTCTCCAATCTTGACTTCTGTAGTGCCATTGACGGCTATACAGATCTTTTCAAGCAACTGTTCGGTAAACGACATCATCCAATTGTAGTCCTTGTAACTTACATAGAGTTCCATGCAAGTAAACTCTGGATTGTGGCTGCGGTCCATACCTTCGTTGCGGAAGTTTCGTCCTATTTCATATACACCTTCGAAACCGCCTACAATGAGTCGCTTGAGATAGAGTTCAGTGGCGATGCGGAGATACAGGTCAACATTGAGTGAATTGTGGTGAGTGATGAACGGACGTGCACTTGCTCCACCTGCAATCTGCTGCAGTATAGGGGTCTCTACTTCTGTGAAACCTGCATCGTCGAATACCTTTCTCATGGTACGGATGATTGTTGCACGCTTGAGGAATGTATCCTTTACTCCGTTGTTTACAATCAGGTCGACATAACGCTGACGGTAACGGAGTTCTGGGTCAGAAAAGGCATCGTATACCTGTCCGTCCTTCTCTTTTACTACCGGAAGCGGACGCAGACTCTTGGAGAGTACTGTTATATCTTTGGCATGTACGCTGACCTGTCCTGTCTGGGTGCGGAATACAAAACCCTTGATTCCGATAAAGTCTCCAAGGTCGAGCAATTTCTTGAATACTACGTTATACATGTCCTTGTTTTCTTCAGGACAGATGTCGTCACGGGTAACGTAAACCTGAATTCTGCCTTTTGAGTCCTTGAGTTCAATGAAGGATGCCTTGCCCATGATACGGCGGCTCATCATACGTCCTGCAATGCATACCTGACGTGGTTCTTCACCGTTACCTTCGTTTTTCTCGAACTCCTCAACTATTTCGGTTGAGAATGCATTTGTTGGATATTCTGCTGCCGGATATGGGTTGATTCCCAAATCGCGCATAGCCTGCAGGTTTTGTCTGCGTACTATTTCCTGTTCACTTAATTCTGTTGCCATTTATTTTCCTTTTTTCATATTTGGTGGCAAAGTTACGAAAAAAAGTGTAAAACCAAAACGGCTATACATCGCTTTCTATAGTATGGAATGAAAAATAATATGCTAAAGTGTGCTTTTATCACAATTATTTGCTATCTTTGCCACTGATTTTCAAAAATTAAATCTTTCTATATCACTAATGGCGATGCTGTAAATTATTGAACGTTCAATCTATGCGGTATCCCGATTTGAGAGGTATTAATGATTATCAAGCTAATGATTAACGGCTGACGGCTTAAATGGCTAACCAATCGACCTAATGCAGGAATTACTAAAAAGCAAGGCTCGCCGGGTGGAACTGGCTTTGGCTTTGATACTGTTTCTAATTGAGGGCCTACTTTACCTCACCTTCAGATCCACGGAGCTAAATATGTTTCGTGTATATGGTCATTATGAGTGGGTAGAGACATTGCGTGATTGGGGAGATACCGTAATAGGTGATATCCCAAGATGGGTACGATTCAGTCTTCCGGATGGTCTTTGGCTGTTTTCCTATCTCCTGCTGGTTGATGCAATATGGAATAGGTTTGACCGTAGTTCGTTCATCTGGTATCTGCTGATGCCAGGTGTTGCATTCGGCAGTGAATTGTTGCAGTTGATTATGATGAACTCAAAAACTCCGTGGAATACCGGTACATATGATTTTATGGATTTCGTATGTTACGGAGTGGCTGTCATATTGATTGTAATTATCTATTTCCTGAAATTCAGAATTAGAAAACAGAGAGAGAAGTATGTTGAAAAAGTACGTTAAGACATTGCTGTCGTTTATTCTGGCAACAGTATATCTGGTTTCGGCATGCGGAAGTATAGAAGGTCCTGAAATCTGGATTTATGCTTCCATAATAGCATTGGCCTTGATTGGGTATGCCTGTGTGTCGTTTCACTACGACAGGAAGAGTAAGTTGAACTGAATCATACTTTACTCCGGACCATCAATTATTCAAAAGTTTTATAATGATGATACCTGAATATAGCATTAGAAGAAGTATTGAAGAAGTTATTGAGTAAAAATAGCATCAGAGAGTATTATAAATATTAAACTAACAATTATTGAATTATGAGAAAACTCTATTTGTCATGTATCCTGGCTTTGATGTGTACCATATCTGGTGCCGCTCAGGAAACATTCAGAAATCCAGTAATCAATGCTGACGTACCTGACATCAGTGTCTGTAAGGTGGCTGATACGTATTATATGGTCAGTACAACCATGCACCTTATGCCCGGTGCCCCAATCATGAAGTCAAAGGATATGATCAACTGGGAAGTCGTCAGTTATGTGTTTGACCGTATTGATGACGGTGACCGTTACAATCTCATTGACGGACAGACTGTATATGGTCAGGGCCAGTGGGCAAGCAGCATTCGCTATCACATGGGCAAGTTCTATGTATGGTTCACTGCTAATGGTGCTCCAGGTAAGGGCTTCCTGTTCAGTGCTGAAAAAGCCGAAGGTCCTTGGACTCTTGTATCACGTCCTCCTCACATGCACGATGGGTCTCTTTTCTTCGATGAAGATGGAAAGGTATATATGTTCTGTGAGAACGGTCATCTCATTGAACTCCGCCCCGACATTACGGGTAAACTTGAAGGAGGTTTGGACAAGCAGCTTTTTGAACGTGATGCAGAAGAACGTGGTGCCTTGCTTGAGGGCAGCAGCGTTATCAAGCATAACGGAAAGTACTACCTTTGTATGATTTCCATGAAATGGGGTGTTCCCGGTCGTGTACGCCGTGAGGTATGCTATCGTGCCGACAGAATTGAAGGTCCGTACGAGAAGCACGTCATTCTTGAGACTCCGTTTGAATCTTACGGTGGTGTAGGTCAGGGAAGCCTTGTAGGTGACGACCAAAGCGATTTGGGTTGGAAGGCCCTTATTTTCCAGGACAGAGGTGGTATAGGTCGTACTCCATGTATGATGCAGGTAACATGGGTTGATGGTTGGCCAATGTGTGGTGAACTCAATGCTGGGGTAGATAAGAATGATGTCGAAGCATGTCTCAATCCAAAGAACTATCATATTCCTAATGACATGACAAAGGCACATCCTTCTCCAAAGGGCTATATTGGCAGTGATGAATTCAATCTTCCTGCCGAGGCTCTCAACAAGATGTATAAGCCGACATATCATGCACGTACCGGTCTCAGCATTTATTGGCAGTGGAACCATAATCCTATCGATGAGGCATGGAGTCTTACTGAACGTCCCGGATATATGCGCCTGAAGACGGCACGTATAGTTGATAATCTCAATGTTGCACCGAATACTTTGACTCAGCGTATGTTTGCCCCCGCCTGTACAGGTGCCGTTTCAATCGATATCAGCAAGATGAAGGATGGCGATATCTGTGGATTTGCCGCATATAACGGAGACAGCGGTGTACTTCGTATCGTGAAGAAGGGTGGAAAGACAATGCTTCAACTTACAGAAGAAAAGTCTGTATTCAAGCAACCACGCAATATTGACCGTGTTGACGTAGAGGTATTGGCAGAGGTTCCAATCAAGACTAAAGTAGTATATCTGAAGATTCACGGCGATTTTAATCCTGGTCGTGATATGGCAAGTTTCAGTTACAGTCTCAACGGTACTGACTGGCAATCTATCGGACGTGAAGTAAAGATGGTATTTGACTATCAGCGTCATTTTATGGGTACCAAGTTCGCTATCTTCAACTATGCAACCAAGAAGTTAGGTGGTTATGTTGATGTTGACTGGTTTCACTTCGAAGAAAAATAATTAGATAATTTACAACTAATAATGCCGCCCATCAAATGCTTGAAGTTGTTGGGCGGCATTACTTTTACAGATGTATCGTTTTTATTCAGTCAGAATCCTGCATATCCTATCTTGAAATGCATGCCCTTCGTTGGAGGTTGTGACTCCGTTGTTCATAATGGCAAATGCTAGGATATGGCCATTTGTGGCGGTAGCATATCCTACCAATGTACTAACTCCGGAAACGGTTCCTGTCTTGGCATGTATGTTGTTGGCAGCCTTTGTCCCTCCCATGCGTTTAGAAAGAGTTCCATCTACTCCTGCAATTGGTAAGGACGGGTATAGAACCTGAAATATACGTGGCTCATTATATGCGTAACGCAGTACTGCAACCATTGTTGCCGGTGTGCTGTAGTTATAGAGTGAAAGTCCGCTTCCATCGACAATTTCAATATGATATGTGTCACCTCCTGCCCGATTTATCATAGCCTTGACTTCATTTGCACAGTCCTTCCAGCCGATACCTCGGCGACGGTTTGCTCCAACTTGGTAGAACATGGATTCTGCATAGAGGTTGTCACTGTTTTTCATCATCCGTTGTAGGATTTCTTCGATGGAATGAGTGATTTTTGCGAGAGGTAGTTTAAAATTAAGATTGTCAGAATGTGAAGATGTCTTTTTTGTGCCACCGTCAATTCTTATACCTCTTCCCTGAATATCTTTAGCCAGCAAATCTACAAAATTGACAGCAGGGTCATAGCCATTTTTCTTATTGGTGTATTCGTATGAAGAACCTCCGATACTGAGTGGAGTGAGGTATGGCTGTTCGTCATCCCAGCACCATCCATTGCCCAATAGGTTCCAGTCTTTCATTGAGATGTCGGCTATGATGCTGCCTGTGATTCTGTCTACACCAAGGTTTCGGATAGAATCGGCAATCAAATGTATGTCTGCCATTTCCAGTTTGGGGTCAAAATCTCCCACTACAACAATGTTTCCATCTAATATATTATGATTCAAGGAATCTGTCAGTATGTTTCCGTCGGCAAATATTTCCGTTGAATACGGGTGTCTTGCTCCTAATATATCCAATGCAGTGACTGCAGTGAGTACTTTCTCCGTTGATGCCGGACGTAATCGCTTGTTTTGGTTGTACGCATAGATTATGGTACTGTCTGTAAGGTCGTAAACGCACATTCCAGTGTTGTAATAGTTCTGGTCTGCTTCTTGTGCGATTACTGACAGTCGCTGGCGTATGACATCTTCCCAACGTTGCGGCAGGATAGAATCTTCTTTCGTCAGGACATGCTCATCGTCTGCGTATTGAATATTGACAATAGTGTCTTCATTATCCTGCGCTGCTATCGTGCAGCAAAAGACTGTCAATATAAGTGAAAGGATAAATCTCATAGGCTGAGGCTTCGTTTAATCAGTGCGTATAATTTATCGTTTGGTCTTACTTTCTCGTTTACCTTAAAGGAAATATGTTGTCCACGTGTGGCTGTTTCTACTGGTTGCAGGTCAAACCGTATTTCATCAACTGTCTGAATCAACGCCCCTGTTGTCGGTCCGGTCACAAGTACCTTATCTCCTACACTTAAGTCAATGTTCTCAATCAGGAATTCTGCTACTCCGATATTTGAGAAGTACTTTACGCATTTGCCGACATATTCCTTTCTTTCAGTAGCCTTGCTTCCATAAACTTCACACCATTCTCCGAGTTTCTGTCCCTGATAATATCCATCCCAGAATCCACGGTTGAAGACTGTTGCCAATTGTCCATCCCATCGGTCTTGCTTTTCTTCTGTAAATGTTCCTTCAATAACACTGAGAATGGCTTCGTTGTATGCGCTGACTACGGTCTGTACATACTCTGGACCTCTAGCCCTTCCTTCGATCTTGAAGACTCTGACACCTGCATTCATCATTATGTCGATGAAACGTATTGTTTTCAAGTCTTTTGGCGACATGATGTATTTGTTGTCTACTTTCAGTTGGTTGCCTGTTTCCAAATCAGTAACTTCATATCCACGACGGCAAATCTGCACACATTCTCCACGGTTGGCACTTCTTCCGGCATTTTGCAGGCTTAGGTAGCATTTGCCGCTGATAGCCATACATAGGGCGCCGTGACAGAACATTTCAATACGTACCTGTTTGCCGGAAGGTCCACAGATGTTCTGTTCCTGTATCTGACGATAGATATCGGCAACCTGCCACATATTAAGTTCACGGGCCAATACTACGACATCTGCAAATTGGGCATAGAATTTCAGAGCCTCGATGTTTGAGATGTTTAGTTGTGTGGAGAGATGTACTTCTTCACCTACCTGTCTGCAATACATCATAACTGCCACATCGCTTGCAATAACGGCTGAGATTCCGGCTTCGTAGGCGGCATCTACTATTTCGTGCATAGTATCGATGTCTTCTCCATAGATGATTGTGTTTACTGTCAGATAACTCTTCAATCCATGTTCCTTGCAGATTTGGGCTATTTCCTTTAGGTCCTCTATTGTAAATGGGTTTGCAGAATGCGAACGCATATTTAACTTGCCTATACCAAAATACACGGAATCTGCACCTGCGTTTATGGCTGCTGCCAGATTCTCGCGTGACCCTACTGGAGCCATTATTTCAAAGTCTTTTCTGTTGTACATAATATCGAATGATTGCGAAATCTGATTATCAATACTTCAAATTTGTTATTTCTCTTTTCTCTGTAATTTGAGTTGCGATATTGTCGTAATTTACGTTGAATAGCCAAGTTTCAAACTTTAACTGCTCCTTTATTAACCAAACAATTCCCTTAGTGCTTCCTCGACACGTCTCACACCCTTTATCTCAATCTTGAATTTTGAACGGTCTAATCCATTGAGGTTTGCAGTAGGAATTATTATGCGACTGAAACCGAGTTTCTCTGCTTCTGCTATACGTTGGAGTATTCGGCTTACAGGTCGTATTTCTCCACTTAATCCAACTTCACCAGCCATACATACGTCACGGTCAATACCAGTATCAACATTGCTTGACAGTACTGCGGAAATCACGCTGAGATCTATGGCAGGGTCAGTCACCTTTATTCCCCCTGCAATATTCAGATAGACATCTTTCTGTCCAATCTTGAAACCAACTCTTTTTTCAAGTACAGCCAACAGCATGTTCAGTCGCCGAAGGTCAAATCCTGTTGCCGAACGTTGTGGCGTTCCATAGGCGGCAGTACTTACGAGGGCTTGTGTTTCTATCAATAATGGACGTACTCCTTCAATGGAACATGCTATGGCAGTACCACTGAAATTTTCGTTGGAATCGCCATTTTTGGTACATCCTTCTGATAGTAGCAGTTCTGAAGGATTGGTCACTTGCCTCAGACCATCTGACATCATCTCGTATATACCGAGTTCGGCAGTACTGCCGAAGCGGTTCTTGATGGCTCTTACAATTCGGTACATATAATGTTGGTCGCCTTCAAACTGGAGTACCGTATCAACCATGTGTTCCAGAATCTTTGGTCCGGCAATGCTGCCTTCCTTATTGATATGACCAATCATGATTACAGGTATATTGCTTTCCTTGGCAAATTTCAGCAGCATAGCGGCACATTCACGTATCTGACTTATACTTCCTGGACTGCTTTCCACATTCTCTGTTGCCATCGTCTGAATGGAATCAATAACGACAATGTCCGGCTGTACCTGCTTGATACTTTCAAAGATGTTTTCAATCATCACCTCACAAAGAATCAACATGGAGTCATGCTGTGTGCTGCCGGTCTTGATTCTGTCGGCACGCAGTTTCAGTTGGCGGGCACTTTCCTCACCACTGACATATAACACCTTCTTGTTTGGCAGATTGAGTACCGTCTGCAAAATCAATGTTGACTTACCGATGCCTGGTTCTCCGCCAAGTAGGGTTAGGGAACCTGTTACGAGACCTCCGCCGAGTACACGGTTCAGTTCATTGTCATATAGGTTTATTCGAGGCTCTTCCTCCGATTTTATGTTGTTGATAAGGATTGGACCATTACCGTTGTTCCTATCTGTTATTTTCCCAAAAGTTTGTGATTTAGTGTCGCCGCCTTTGCCTAATCTTACTTCGACAAACGTATTCCACTCGCCACAGGAAGGACAACGGCCAATCCATTTAGGACTGTCGTATCCACATGAGTTACATACAAATGCTGTCTTGTCTTTTGCCATATATCCTTGATGTGTTATTCATATAGACTGTTCCACCATTCATCATCATCCTGAAGATACTTTGCAAACCATGCAAATATTGTGTTCTGCCATTTGATACGTTTTTGGTAGTCAGTTATATGATGGTCCTGATCCTTCACAAGTACCAATGCTGTTTCACGTCCAAGTAGTTTTAATGCATTGAACATCTGAACACTCTCACCTACCGGAACATTTGTGTCTTTGTCTCCATGGAGGAATAACAATGGTGTATGAATCCTGTCTGCGTTATACAGTGGACTGCGATTGACAAACAATTCCTTGTTCGTCCATGGGTAATTGCCAGCCATACTTACTTCGCTGTAACTGTATCCCCAGAAACCTTCTCCCCAATAACTGGCATGGTCACTTATGCCAGCATGTGATATTGCCGCTGCGAAGATATCGGATTTTGTCAACATGTACTGAGTAATAAACCCTCCGTATGATGCCCCGATACATCCAATCTTGTCTGAGTTGATGAATGAGAACTCTGAACAGAATTTCCTGGTTCCTTCAATTATGTCATCAGCAACTCCTTCTCCTGCAGTATTTACGTGTCTTGCAGAAAAATCCTGTCCGAATCCAATTCCTCCTGATGGGTTTACTACGAGCACAACATATCCCTGTGATGCATATACGTGTAAAGGATAGTTGCTCTCCAAGTCCCGGCTGATAGGACAATAACCACCGTAGTAATATACAATCATTGGATATCTTGCAGATGGATTGAAATCAGAAGGTAAGTAATACCTGCAGGATATATTGTCTCCATTGGAATTGGTGAATGACCATGGTTTGCACTCTCCCAGTTTAATGTTATGAAGATTCTCTGCGCTGATATCTTCTGTAAGTGCGGAGCGTAGGTTTTTCAGGTTGAGTGTATATATCCTATCTGAATTCGATGCGCTATGGCCGTAATATGCAAGGATTGGAGAATTCTGAGCTACTTGGAAACCTGAGATAACTTCTTCCGGAGTATTGATTTTCTTTATTTTTCTGTTTGTAGGGTTTAGTACAAAGAAATTCACGGAATCCTTGTCATCAGCAGTAAAGTAAATCATTCCATCAGTCTTGTTCCATTCATATGAAACGACAGAAGGGTTAAAATCCTTCGTAAGAGGGGTTATCTTATTCTGGCTGTCATTATCTATGATATAAAGTTGCATGTCATACATAGACGGAATCTGTCCTTCTTTGACGTTTTTTCCGATTCCATCGAAGGATTCAGGTGAACCTAATACAAGAATCTGCGATGAATTCGGAGAAAAACATGCACTTGAAATGAACCCGTCATTTTCAATAATTACATGTGATTCCTGAGTAGTCAAATCCATCTCATAAAGTGATTTCACTTCAGAAGGACGTTGCGTAAGTATGTTTTCCTCTTTTGTAAAAAGGATTTTCTTACCATCCATACTTATGTCCTGAAGTTGTATGTTGTGATTACCGTAAGTAAGTTGTTTCAGCATCCCTGTCTTTAGGTCATACCTGGCAATATTCGTACGGTTTCGCCAATCTGTCTGTCTGTCGTATGGTTCGGTTATTTGATAAATTGCCTTGTCTTCTGCTTTTCCTTCTGTACTTATTGTCATAATAAGGAAATCTTCTGTCGGACTGAATACAAACCTATTGCGAGGAAATTTCCTGACGATAGTTTCTCTGTTTCCGTTTGTAGGATCGATGGCAAT
Organism: Bacteroidaceae bacterium; assembly: GCA_024398475.1. Taxonomy (GTDB): domain Bacteria; phylum Bacteroidota; class Bacteroidia; order Bacteroidales; family Bacteroidaceae; genus Colivivens. Next base: position 97,133 of record JAKSJB010000001.1, read on the forward strand.
CAACTGTAAGCCGTCAATACCTTCTTCTGTGAAATAGTATTTGTCTGATCGAGGCATCCATCTGATTCCACTTCCTCTGTCTGCGATTACTTTGCCGCGGGCTAAGTCCGTAATCTTTGCCCGCTGAACTTCTACTCCGTCAGAACGTCTTTGATAATAATTTGAGATGAGATATTTACCATTTGGCGAAATACTAGCCATATTTACCCGTCTGGCATGCAGCACATCCATGATATTGTATCTGTGGCTGTCTTTTATTGTAGAGAGTGAAACAGCGTTTGACTTTTTGCAGTCAATACTAATACCTACGGAATCTGTGATGTTAGGACGGCTTAAGTATTTTATTACGACATTGTGTGTTGCAGGTGTAAGTTTCACATATCCCGACATCTGTTTTTTCCCATCAACAAATAACTGATAGTATTTGAGCCCTTCAACAGAAACAGTAGCATCGCAATATGTCTGGTTCTCAATCGAAAAACCAAGAAGATTTATTGCAGTTCCAATATTGTTTCCAGGAAGAATACCACATGTGATAGACTTTCCTTCTTTCAATACATCTTCTGATATTTGTGTGTCCAGGAGTTCTGTCAGACTGTATTTCTTTCCTTTTGTGTCGGTACTGTCGATAATAGATGGCTCATAAATGTCAAAAGGACCAGCGTATGTCAGTTCCTTGACTTTTATATTGTCAGCCGGGAGTGATAGGCTGACATATAGCAGAAGAGTTAGAAATATAGTTCTTTTCATAATAGAATCCGGACCTACTGTTGTATTAAATCTTTTTCGATGATATCGTATACTTCTTGCATGAATTCTTTTGTATTCTTTCCACTGCGTTGTTCAACCGTTATAGGGTCATGTACAGTCATACATAGTTTCCCGAAAGTGAGGGATTTTGCCTTTCGGTTGAATACCTTGAACGAACCGTTGATTGTAATCGGTACGATAGGAAGACCTATCTCGTTGGCAAGCATAAATGCTCCGCGCTTGAATGAATTCATAGTTCCGTCGTAGGAACGCGTACCTTCAGGGAATATCACCATTGACATGCCGTCCTGCAATGTCTTGCGCGCTTGTTCCACAGCATTTCCGATTGCAGAAATACTGTCACCTACAAATATCTGCTGGCTGGCCATACATGCTACACCGATTACAGGCATCTTTCTTAGATATTCCTTCATCATCCATTTGAAATTATGTCCTAACCAGCCATACACGAGAAATATGTCGAAATACCCCTGATGATTGGCAAGGAAAACATACGATTGTCTTGGATCAAGTTTTTCCTGTCCCTCAACCTTTACTGGGAGGAGACATAAGGCACAGACAATACGTGCCCACAATTTAGGGCAATAATAGCAGGTGTACTTATAATCACCGAGAAGTGCGGCAATGCATACCACAAGGGCCGTAATAATAGTTACGACTATGACTAATGGTATCGCAATGCAGAATGTATAGATTTTATATAGTATCATCATGTTTTGAATATTTCGTTTTCTGTCCGTTGGAATCATTTGGATTTACCTACGTTTCGCTTTAGTGTGATGACGTTTATTTCCGGCCATGCACCTATACGGAAAGGCAGCGGTACACACCCAACGCCATTGCTGATGTGAAGATACCGTCCATTATGTTCGTATAAACCAGTCCATTCCTTATATACCAAATCCACCGGAGACCAACCGAATATCAGTAATTGTCCGGCATGGGTATGTCCTGAAATAGTCAGATTTATGTTCGTTTCCGGTAATACATTCCTTTTCCAATGTGTAGGGTCGTGACTGAGTAGTACCTTAAATGTATTGCTGTCAATACCGTCCAATGCTTTTGGCAGATTGGCGTATGCAGGAAAATGTGGAGGTGTACCATCGTTTTCAACACCGATAATTGCGATGGAATCGTTGCCCTTACTTATGATTTTCTTGTCATTGAGTAAAAGATTCCATCCGAAAGAACGCTGTAGTCTTTGAAGGTTTTGTATGTCGGCCTTGCGTTCTGCCAGACTTATCCTGCGATATAGACTGTAGTCATGGTTGCCCATTACGGAATAAACACCGTCATGTGCTTTTAAGCGTCTGAGTTCATCGGTGAAACCTTCGAGTTCAGAAGATTCTCTTGTCACCAAGTCGCCTGTGAAACAGATGATGTCCCCCTGCTGGGCATTTATCAGGTCAATCAGGCGTGATACGTCCTTATCGTGTCCACAATGAAATGCTCCTGCATGGAAATCGCTGAACTGAACAATGCGGTATCCGTCAAATTGTGGTGGCAGACTGTCGAAACAGACTTCACATTCCTTTACTACGAAATGTCGGCTACCATAACAATAGCCGAACAGAATAATTGCAATTGGAAGCAATATCAATATTCCGAGTATGTATATCACTTTTCGTAGTTTTTTCATTTTGGATACTTATGTTCTTTTAGCCAATATCCTATGGCATTCAGGTCACATCCGACCAAAAGGAATTATCTTATATGTATTTTCTCATCTGGGTCAGAGTATAGCCACGCCGTTCTGCATAATCAATTCTCTGCTCTTCTGATATCTCTCCAATTGAGAAATACTGCGCTTTTTCGTGGTCAAGTTTTATTCCGCTGACTGATGAATGTGGTATCATCATTCCGTTTTCCGTCAATGTAATACCAATCTTACTGAAATCCAACAATTGCCCAATTAGGAAATTGATAGATAAATCAGGTATTGATGGATAGCCTACTGCAGGTCGGATTCCCGGAGCAATATTCTCTGCTGCTGCTTCTGCCAAACGGTCGGAAAGCGTCTGTAGCAATAGCGATGTGTAAGGATCATCGTCATGATGTATGGTATTTGCGACAGTAGTGGCAAACAAAGTTACCTTTTTCCCGATGAAATCGGATATGCAAAGGCAATATCCGTCTTTATTCACGGTTTGCTGCCGAAGGAACGGAATCCGAAGCGTTCTGTTATTAGAGCATTCTACTAAAAGATCATCTTCGTCATGGGTGACTGGAAATGTTTCTATGGCGTACCGTACTGATATCCTGTCTGCATTTGATTCCAGAAAGTGCAGAGCCTCCTTTTTTAGTTTTTCTGCCTCCTGAGAATTTTCCTTTACGTTCCATGTGTAAAAGAAATGCGGCCAGTTTATGATATCCGCCAACTGAATGGCGCCTATAGTTCCAGTCATGGCTTGTATACTAATTCCTTTCCTCTTACGCCGTCACTTATGGAACCGTTGAGATATACTGTATTTCCATTCACAAATGTACGGACGACTTTCCATTTGAAAGTATGGTCCTCCATCGGTGTCCATCCACATTTTGTGAAATTCCGTTCTTCCGATACCGCCCAATTTGCATTTGGATCAACCAGTACAAGGTCTGCATAATATCCTTTTCGGATAAAGCCTCGTCTGTCAATGCAATATAAATCTGCAGGATTATGACTCATGAGTTGTGGTATGCGCTCGATAGGAAAACATCCATCATCGCACATTTCAAGCATGCTGACCAATGAATACTGTATTAGAGGCATGCCTGACATCGCTTTCAAGGCTCCCCCCTCCTTTTCACTTAAGAGATGAGGTGCATGGTCGGTTGCCACAATATCAATTAGGCCCGAACATAGAGCATCACGCAAGGCTTGCTTGTCTTCAGGAGTCTTTACTGATGGATTGCATTTAATCTTTGTTCCCAATTGGTCATAATCTTCAGTTGAAAACATAAGATGGGCAATGCATGCTTCACCTGTGACGGTTTTCTTATTGAGTGATGAACCCTCATTTGGCGGAAGCAGCAGATCCAATTCCCTTGCTGACGAAATATGGGCAATATGAAGCCGGGCTCCGGTTTTCCTTGCCAATCTTACAGCACGGTTTGATGCTTCATAACATGCTTCCACGCTGCGGATTCTTGAATGGTAGCGTACCGGAAAATCGTTCTGTCCTTTATATTTGCGCTTGAACTGTTCAATGTTCTGTCGGATAATATAGTCTTCTTCGCAATGAGCAACGATTCGCAGAGGGGAATTGGCAAAGATATTCCACATTACATCATCGTCATCAATTACCATATTTCCTGTACTTGAGCCCATGAATACCTTTACTCCGGGAACCCGTGAACTGTCCAGTTCCTTTAACAACTCGACATTTTCCTTGCTTGCTCCAAAAAAGAAAGAATAGTTTACGCGGCTTTTTTCCTGTGCCAGTTGAAATTTCTCTTCCAAGCGTTCCAATGTGGTGGTAGGAGGCAGGGTGTTTGGCATTTCCATGTACGATGTCACGCCGCCGGCTGCTGCGGTACGGCTTTCGGATTCTATATCTGCCTTATGCGTAAGTCCCGGTTCGCGGAAATGAACATGGGTATCGATTACTCCCGGAAATAGGTAAAGTCCGGTCGCGTCAATTTGCATTTGGTCATCAGATGTATCATCGAGATCTGTAACAGCGCCTTCAATTATGTCTGTAATCAATTCATCTTCAATGATAACAGACCCGATAAACTGTCGGCCCTCGTTTACAATAGTTGCGTTGTAGATTGTTGTTTTCAATATTGAGATAGGTTAAATTTGTAATTGTTTATGAAAAAATAGAAAATTCAGTATTGAGGATGTAGGAAGGAATCTGTCTAATTACTTTCCTTGTATTGTGGGTATTTCTTGAACCATCCGTCCCACCTCAATCGCATTACGCCCCAAAATGCTTCAGAGAAGATTCCTCCACTCATTTTGGACGTTCCTTCAACACGATTGACAAAGATTACAGGAACCTCCTTTATCTTGAAACCGCATTTGAATGTGGTAAATTTCATTTCAATCTGGAAAGCATACCCCTTGAACCGTATGTTGTCGAGATCAATGGTTTCCAATACACGTCGGCGATAGCATTTGAATCCTGCAGTCGTGTCGTGAATGTTGAATCCTGTAACGAATCTTACGTATTGTGATGCAAAATATGACATGAGTACACGCCCCATAGGCCAATTGACTACATTCACGCCGGAAACATAGCGTGAACCTATGGCAAGGTCGAAACCTTCGTCGGCACATGCGCTGTAAAGCCGTGGAAGGTCGGAAGGTGCATGACTGAAATCAGCATCCATTTCAAAGATATAGTCATATTTGTGTTCAATCGCCCACTTGAAACCAGCAATATATGCAGTACCAAGACCAAGTTTTCCCTTACGTTCCATGATGAAAAGCCTATCCCCGAATTCATTGCTGATAAGACCTTTGACGATATTGGCTGTACCATCGGGTGAACCATCGTCAATTACAAGTATGTGAAAACACTTTTCGAGCTGAAATACGGCTCGGATAATCTTTTCTATGTTCTCTTTCTCGTTATAGGTTGGGATAATAACGATGCAGTCACTTGTATTCATTTCTGACTTTCTTTTTTGTGAAAAATATTTATGGCACAAAGTTAGGCAAAAAGTTGGAAACAGCAAAACTATAATGCCAAAATATTTGTAGTAAATGCGTATTGCTGCATTTTCGCTTGTATTGGTATGATGGCAGGCATTTTTTATGTCTTTTTGTTCAAATGTAGTTCTGCCTCTGCCTGTCCTTTGCCATTACTCCCTTGTAGTTCCTTAGCAAACTCTAACCAAAGTCGATGCAAACTCGAACTGCCTCTGCTGTTTTATCGACTTTGGTTCGACTTTGGTTCGAATTTAGTTCGAGTTTGGTTCGGGTATAGTATGAACTTGCTACGGGTATAGTTTGAATTCAGTTCGGGTTTGCTGAAGACTTATTATAGACTCGTTACTGACCCATAACGGACCTGTTACTGACTTGTATCATGGGAAAGCCGGAGATATTGCAGATGATTAAATACGAGAAAATTGCATAACATTTTGTGATAAAAGAAATATTCGTTATCTTTGCAGTCGAAAAAGATATTGCAATATCAATATATACAAGTTTCGCTGGGCTTCACTTTTTAGTAGAAAAGTAGTCAGGAGACAGTAGTTAAGAAGGATAGATGCGGCTGGATATGCAAATCAGCAACCAAGAAATTCAGCAGCCCGTGAAGTCAAACTACTGCTTAACTCCCTTTAACTCCAAAACTACTTAACTCCTGAAACTGAGCAAGCCAGAAACTTGCGAAGGTTGAATCAATATATCAAAGTAATGACGAGTCTATAAATATGGCAATTCTTCGTACAAAAGCCCAGCAGGCAAAGAGGCAGGCATTGTTTCAGATGCTGCGTGTATCAGGTGTCGTAGTTGTGGCTACGTTGCTGATTGTTTTATTCCTGCCACGCACTTCAGGCCTGAACTATTCCTATGAACTAGGTCAGCCTTGGAGGTATGGAGCATTGATTTCAACGCAAAAATTCAATATCCAAATGAGTGATTCCGACCTGTCAAAGAGTCGTGACAGTCTGGAGCGCACGTTCATGCCATATTTCACAAAGGACGTTTCGATGGGGAACAATGTCAAGGAAAGTTTGAATTCATTGAGCACAAATGATGAACTCAAGCGTAAATTGGCATTGGTGTTGGATACAATTTATGAACGTGGCGTAATTTCAGGCGAGGATTTTGACAGTTTGAGTGAAAAGGGTACTACTTATATCCGAATCATAGGTGGAAATATCGCCAATGTAGTGGCATTGGATTACCCGCAGACGGTACATCAGGCTTATAAGTACATAATTTCCAATCCGCTTTTCAGAGGTCATGAAGCAGAATTGGGCGATATGAACATCAACACAATCCTGACTGAAAACCTGAAGTATGAGGACAGTAAATCGCAGCAGGAATTGCTTCAGCATTATGAAGACATGACTTCAAGCCTTGGCTTTGTAAGGGTAAATGAAAAAATCATAGACAGGGGTGAAATCGTCACTTCTGACATTTATCAGAAACTGAAATCCTATGACAAGGTTATTGAAGAAATGAGCGAAACCAACGTAAGTATAATGTCTCCGCTTCTCTGGGGACAGATCGTGATGGTGATGTTCATTCTGATAGCATTGGCTTCGTACCTGAAGATATTCCGTTTTGGATACTATAATTCAATCAGATACATATCATTGATATATCTGTTCCTGACATTTATGGCTATCCTTGCGTCATTGATGGTATCCCGCCATTTCTTCCATATCTTTATCCTCCCATGCTGTATGGTACCGATTGTGGTGCGCGTGTTTGCGGATTCCCGTACGGGATTTGTCGTTCATGTCGCAACCGTGATGCTGATATCTCTTGCTCTCTCCCAACCGTATGACTTTATCATTCTGCAACTCGTTGCAGGTATGATTGCAATATTCAATCTGAAAGAACTTACACAACGGTCGCAGATCATACATACCGCAATTATCGTTATGCTTACGTATGCTCTGTTCTATACCGCATATCAGTTTGCAACAGGAGCAGAACTGAAGGATGTTGATTACAGGAGTTACATTTATTTCGCAATCAACGGATTCCTGCTCCTACTCACATATCCTTTGTTCTGGGTGATAGAAAAACTCTTCGGAATGGTAAGTGACGTTACATTGGTGGAACTCTCCAATACAAACAACCCTTTGCTTCAGCAAATGTCATCAGAAGCACCGGGTACGTTCCAACATTCAATGCAGGTTGCAAACCTTGCCTCAGAAGCGGCAAAACGTGTGGGAGCCAAGATCCAGTTGGTGCGTACAGGAGCATTGTATCATGATATAGGAAAGCTGGAACGTCCCGTGTTCTTTACTGAAAATCAGGCAGGAGGAAATCCTCATGACCATCTGTCTCCGCAAAAGAGTGCAGAAGTAATTATTTCCCACGTGACAAAGGGACTGCAGTTGGCAGAACGTAATAATCTTCCGACTCAGATAAAGGATTTTATCCGTACCCATCACGGCAATGGAAAGGTAAAGTATTTTCTCATAACATACAAGAACGGTCATCCTGATGAATCCGTAGATGAATCCCTGTTCCAATACCCTGGCCCAAATCCTATGACCAAGGAACAGGCAATCCTGATGATGGCAGATGCCGTTGAAGCAGCATCGCGCAGCCTGAAAGAATACACGGAAGACAGCATAAGCCAGATGGTTGACAGGATCGTAGATGCTCAGGTAAGTGAGGGATATTTCAGCCAGTGTGCAATTACTTTCCAGGATATCTTCCTTTCCAAGGAAGTCTTTAAGGAACGATTGCGTATTATGTATCATACACGAATCTCCTATCCTGAACTTAAAAAATGAGAGGTAATAACAATAAAACAAGCATTAGTGAGTTAATAAATAGGAATGCTTAAACGACTGACGATAATAACAGCCATGATGATTATGAACGTGACCATCATGTTTGCTCAATGGGATGTGCAGTTCTCTGACTACACAGCCGTAAAGTCATTATATAATCCAGCCGTGTCCGGAACTGATGGCCTGTTCAATGCGGCTGCGGCATATTCCCTTCAGATGGCTGGATATGATGATGCTCCGCGTACAATGTATATAGGTGCAGATATTCCTGTATATTTCTTCGGTCCGCGTCATGGTGCCGGAGTCAGCATATTAAACGATGAAATCGGTATTTTTACGACACAGAAAGTAAATCTTCAGTATGCTTTCAACATGAAAATGGGTAAGAAAGGAAAACTTGCCTTCGGTGTTCAGGGATCAATGTTGCGGGAAACAATCGATCCAAAGAATATGAAACTGGATGATCCCGGCGATCCTGCATTCCCTACTTCGTCGGTAAATGGAAGTGGCTTTGATTTGGGTGCCGGAATTTATTATTATCACCCGAAGTATTGGGCAGGAATATCGGCGGTTCATCTTACAGAACCGTTGCTGGAATTGGGAGAAACGCATCAAATTACCTTCTCGCGTATGTATTATTTAATGGCGGGGGGCAATATAAATATAAAAAATACGTTATTATCTTTGCAGCCATCTCTGTTTGTGCAATCCGACTTACAGTCATGGCGTGAGGATGTGCAATGTAAACTTACCTATGAATATGAGAAAAGGAAGTTTTACTGTGGTGTAGGATATAGTCCAAATACATCGGTAACAGCATTGATTGGAGGATATTTCCACGGAATAAAATTGGGATATTCATATCAGATGTATACAGGTGGCGTAGGACTTGAAAACGGATCGCACGAGATAGTATTGAGTTATCAGACGGATTTGGACTTGTTTAAGAAAGGCAGAAACCGTCATAAGAGCGTGAGATTCCTATAAACATCGAATTGATCGGAAAAAATCGTGATAAAGTAGAAATTATTAGTTTGTATTAAGATAAAATCAGAATATATGAAAAAAGGATTCATTACAGCAAGCATCCTGTTGTCAGCATTAGTCTTCACGGCATGTATGAGTTCCAGAAATTCAGCAGCAAATGCCGTCGGTGGAGAAGTCGTTGGCATGGGAGGCTCTTCGGTGTCTGAACCTGCTCCATACGGTATGGTGTTGGTAAAGAGGGGATCACTCAAGATGGGTACAGACAAGACCGACAGTCTTTGGGGTAAGAAAATGCCTGAACGCGAAATTTCAGTTGATGCCTTTTGGATGGATGAGACAGAAGTCACTAATTCAAAGTATCGTCAGTTTGTGATGTGGGTACGTGATTCCATCCTCCGCGAACGTTTGGCAGATGCCGGCTATGAAGAATATCGCATAGAAGAAGATAAGAACGGCGATCCGATTACTCCGCATCTTAATTGGGCGAAGGCTCTTCCTTGGCGCAATCCTGATGAGGACCAGGAAACCATTCTGGAAAGCGTTTACAAGTATCATCCATTTGACGGTACCAAGATGCTTGATGCAAGTCAGATGAACTATAGATATGAAATCTTTGACTATGCAATGGCTGCCCAGAGAAAATATCGTCTCAATCCAGCAGAACGTACTTTGAATACTGATGTTCAGACTGATCCAAATGAGGTAGTCATGATTTCAAAGGATACGGCATACGTAGATGACGAAGGTATTATCCACAGGGAAACCATTACCCGACCATTGTCAAGTATGTGGGATTTCGTCAATACATATATTGTGAACATATATCCAGATACCACATGTTGGGTGAATGACTTCCAGAATGCTGAGAATGAATTGTATATGCGTCTTTATTTCTCTCATTCAAATTACAATGAATATCCGGTAGTAGGTGTCAACTGGGAACAGGCAAATGCATTCTGCAACTGGCGTACTGATTACCTCATGAAGGGTTTGGGTGGTAATGCCAAATTCGTACAGCGTTATCGCCTTCCAACAGAAGCAGAATGGGAGTATGCAGCGCGTGGAAAGGATGGTAATGAACTTCCTTGGGAACAGGAGGGTGTAGCCAGTGATAAGGGATGCTATTATGCAAACTTCAAGCCTGATCGTGGAAACTATACTCAGGATGGTAATCTGATTACATCAAAAGTTGGAATCTATTCTGCCAATACCAATGGCTTATATGATATGGCAGGAAATGTGGCAGAATGGACAAGTACGGTATATACGGAAGCAGGAATACTTTCTATGAGTGACCTTAATCCTACATTGAAATACAATGCAGCACTTGAAGACCCTTATGCCTTGAAGAAAAAGAGTGTAAGAGGCGGTTCCTGGAAGGATCCGGAGAGTTTCATCAAATCGGCTTGGCGTACAAACGAGTATCAGAATGTAGGCCGTTCGTTCATCGGCTTCCGATGCGTACGTACTCAGGTCGGTACTGCAGGAAAACAGAAAAAATAGTAAATAGTTAATAGTAAATAGTAAATAAGACTATGTCAGCAAGTAAATATAATCCTATCACTCGAATGCAGAAATGGATGGATAGTCCTAAAGGTCAGACATTCTTGAATTATGCATATAGTTGGGGTGCTTCAATCGTAATCCTTGGTGCTCTTTTCAAATTGACTCACATCGGCGGCGCCGACATCATGTTGTTCCTTGGTATGGGAACAGAAGTCATCGTGTTCTTCCTTGCAGGTTTTGAACGTCCTTTCAGTTCAAATGGAGGAAATACAGAGGATAATGAGGAAAATTCAACTGAAAACAATACTCAGCAACTTGCAGGTGGAACCGTCATAGTTGGTGGTGGAATGCCTGCAGGTGGCACAATCATAATCGGTCAGCCAGGTGAACCTGCACAACAGGCAATTCCTGAAGGTTATCAGCCTGTGAATAGTGAAGATGCCGCCGCATCTGTAAATGCGGCACAACTTGCAGGTGCTATTGCAACTTCATCTGCTGTTGCGTCGGCTCAGTTCCAGGGTATGTGTCCTGAAATGCAGGAAGCAACTCAGAAATATGTTGATCAACTCAATGAACTTACGGATGTCCTGAAACAGGTTGCAGAACAGTCAGCCCGACTTACACGCGATTCTGAGGAGATGGAGAATATGAACCGCACTCTTACGGGAATCAACCGCTTCTATGAGATGCAACTCCGTAGCGTAAGTGTTCAGAGTGCTACCGTTGATGATGTCAATACTCAGACAAAGCATTTGGCTGAACAACTTGAGGAACTGAACTCAGTATATGCCCGTATGGTGGAAGCATTGAAGGTAAACATGAAATCATAAATTCAACGCAATAGTAAAGACAAAATAGAATGTCACTAACAACAAAAAACCAATCTCCGCACCAAAAGGCAAAACGTCTGTCTCCACGTCAGAAGATGATTAACCTGATGTACGTTGTGCTGATGGCTATGCTTGCCCTGAATGTCAGCAGCGATGTGCTTAATGGCTTTTCTCTGGTGGATGAAGGATTGAATAGGTCAAAGGAGAATACAAACATACAGAATCAAGCCATATATAGTGCTCTCGATGAAGCGATGAAGCAGAATCCGGAGAAAACGAAGGAATGGTATGATAAGGCTACCCAGGTACGTAATCTGTCCGACTCCCTTTATCAGTTTGCCGAACAGTTGAAATGGGAAATTGTACGTGAGGCTGATGGCGAAGACGGAGATATCCACAATATCAGCGGGAAGGAAAACCTGGAAGCGGCTACTCATGTCATGTTGGCTCCAGGTATCGGAAAAGGCGGAAAACTGCGTGACGCTATTGATTCCTACCGTGTTGCTGTCGTTAAGATGATAAATGATGAGAAGGAACGAAAAATCATAGCAGACAATCTTTCAACGGAAGTTCCGGCAAAGGGCAAGTTGCTTGGTAAGAATTGGCAGGAATATATGTTTGAGAATACACCTGTGGCAGCATCGGTAACTTTGCTTACAAAGCTTCAAAACGATGTACGACATGCCGAAGGTGAGATACTTCACCAATTGGTGGCCAATATTGATATCAAGGATGTACGTGTGAACGAAATCAATGCCTACGTGATTCCTACGGCTCAGACGGTAGTTCGCGGAGGTAAGTTCTCTGCTCAGATTATTATGGCTGCAGTAGATACGACTTCACGTCCTGACATTTATATCGGCAATACGTTGCTGAAGACTCAAAACGGCAGATATGAGACAATCTGTAACTCTACTGGTGATTTTAACCTGACCGGTTATCTCGTGATGCACAATGGTAATGGTGAAACCATCCGTCGTGAGTTCAGTCAGCCATATACAGTCGTAGAACCTACTGCAACTGTAAGTGCCACCATGATGAACATGCTTTATGCTGGTTATCAGAATCCAATCAGTGTCAGTGTTCCGGGTATTCCAAGCGGAAAGATAAACCTTTCCATGACAGGAGGCTCTCTTACAAAGAAAGGCGATGGATCTTATATAGCAGTCCCTACGACAGTGGGTTCTGACGTTACATTCACAGTTACAGCCGAAAATGAAGGACGAATGCAGGAAATGGGACAGTTCAAGTACCATGTACGCAAATTGCCTGATCCAATCCCATTCATATCATATAGTGATGCAAAGGGCAGTCCTGCCCGTTATAAGGGAGGTGCTCCGCTGGGTAAGGCTGTGCTGTTAGGTGCCAAAGGACTCAGTGCTGCTATTGATGATGGCTTGTTGGATATTTCGTTCAGGGTGACTTCATTCCAGACAACATTCTTTGACAACATGGGTAATGCAGTTCCTGAAGTTTCCAAATCTTCGGATTTTACGGAGCGTCAGCGTGGCATGTTCCGTCAGTTGTCAAGAGGAAAGAGATTCTATATAACACAAGTTCATGCAGTAGGTCCTGACGGTATAGAACGCACGTTGCCTACGGCTATGGAAGTAATAGTAAATTAGCAAATTACACATATTGACCTATGAAATGTAAATCAGTAAAGATAGTTATCATGTGTATGACACTTGTTTTCAGTGTCAGTTCAGTATATGCACAACCTGCAAAGAGTAGAGTAGCGCAGAATAATAGACGTACATCTACTTCCGGTAAAGCCAAGTCCGACACTCCAAGCCGTGCATCATTGATGTTCCCTACAGCAGTTGATGTTCCTGAAGATGTCAGTTGGAGACGTGATATATATCGTTCTCTCGACCTTACAAAAGACGAGAATGCGGCCCTGTATTATCCAGTAGAACCAATTGACGGACGTGTCAATCTTTTCACATTGCTTTTCCAGTTACTGAATACAGGAAAGATTCCTGCATACACTTATTCCATCAATGGACATGAGGATTTCTCTCAGTCAAACCGTATGCATTTCAAGGATATGCTTGAACGCTACGGAATCTATTATGAAGTTGATGGTAACAGCATAAAGGTTGAACCAAGTGATATCCCTTCTGCAGAAGTGCTGAGTTTCAATGTCAAGGAAAGCAGTTATTACGATCAGAACACAGCCACATATCATAGTCGTGTAGTTGCAATATGTCCTGTTCTTCATCGTAGTGAAGATTTCAGTTTTGACAATTCAACTAAATATCCACTTTTCTGGGTAAAGATTGAAGATGTCGAGCCATACCTGAGCCAGCATATGGTAATGACCAGTAACATTAATAATGCTGCAAATATGTCAATGGCTGATTTCTTTGCGACAAATAAGTACAAGGGTACAATCTATATGACAACCAATATGCAGGGTAAGTCACTTGCAGAAACTGCTAAGAGTGACAGTGCCTTGGTTAAGGAACAGAAACGTATTGAAAAGGAAATGGCTGACTTTGAAAAGCATATATGGAATGCTCCTGTAGATTCTGCGGAAATTGCAAAACGTGATTCTATTGCGGCAGCAAACGCCTCACAGTCAAAGAGCAAGCGTTCTAGAGTAAAAGAAACTGCATCTTCTTCTGCAAGTCGTACGGCCGCACGTACCTCAAAGAAAGAAAAGTCAAGTTCTTCATCAGCCAGTTCCGGTAATGCTCCAAGAGTCTCTGTAAGGCGTCAAAGACATTGATATGCCGATAGTCATTGGTAAAGCCTTACCATAAAAAACTTAAACTGATATCTATATGGCACTGATTCTATGTCCTGAATGTGGCCTGTCTATCTCCGATAAGGCTGTATCCTGTCCACATTGTGGATATCCTTTATCCACGAATTCATCGATGGATTCGCACGATAAATCAGAAGAAGAGTGCGCCGGTGACTCTTGTGTGGAACAGGAACAATACGGAAATAATGAAACCATGACAGGTGATTCCATTACCGGTACTCAAGTCAATGAACCAATTGATGAAGTTTCAAAAAACAAGGAGCAGTCACAGTATAAGTATAACTATAAGCCTCGTAGGAATTCCAATAAAACATGCTGTTGGATTGCGGCATTGATAATCCTGTTTGTTGCAATTGTTTTTACAGCAATTGTTTCCCTAATATGTTTTGGTGGCTATAAGTTTGTCAGATATATAAAATCTCAACCTTCATTGGAATTTTACAATGATTCTGTAGATTATGATGATTCGGATTTCTTTGACTATGAAGATTCATTGGATAATGATGATTTTTTCGATGAAATCGACGAATACGAGGATATGGAAGATGAATTAACAGATGAAGATGATGACATTGATGTTGACATTGATGACGTTGTTGAAGATGTTGTAGATGCCGTTGTCAGTAATGCGTTAAGGAATGGTAAAAACGCATTTGGAACAAAGCGGAATATACGTACGAATAGGAATACATCTTATGGAAGAGTACAATCTAAATCAGTTCCTGATAGTACTGATTTTTCCGATAAAATCGATAATCCAGGTATCGCAGTTACTACAGATTCATCTTATATAAAACACTGATATCTGTCCTTTAATCAGTATTCCAATGTTCTAAGTGCGGCTTCAAGTGATCTTATGTAGTTGCGCTTCTTTTTTTCCGGAGCATAGACGAATCCTTCGGAAAATATAAGTCTATTGTTCGTGCTGTCAGCCTCTATGTTCAGAATGAATGGGCCGCCCATCATGTCGTTTTCCATTTCCCATAATCCACGTATTTCTGTCACGGCTCTATTGTCCTTTAGCATTAAACTGGTAATGTATAATCCGTATTGTACGGTTTGAATATATTGATTTTCTTTTTCTCCCTGTACGTTTGTTTTAAGCACAGAGTCATGTAAGGCAATAATTTCTTCTATGTCATTGAATTGTCGTAGTGGAATTGTATATAGGCAGAGATTCAACCGGTTGTCTTCCTGTAGTGATGATGCCCAGAAGAAATCTTTCCCTTTTTTTATTGCATCAATATCTTTTGGGGCGTTTATGCTGATGCCGAATTGTTTTTTTGCCTGTGACATAACCTGAAGACTGTATTTTTTCTTTAGCGTTGCCTGCATTCCTGCCAATTCCTTGGATGTGAAGAGTTCCATGATTTCGTCACGATGCAATGCCGCATATTCTGACAATTCCTTGCCATTTGGTGCCGTTAGGTACAGGACTGTCTGTGGATGAGCATAGAGGTCACGTACAATTTTCATTTTTGGTTTTGAATACTTGCTTCCGTGCTCGGCAATAATAATATTTGCAAAAGCCTGGTATGTCTTACTGAATCCAGAGGGATTGATGCTGAGAACCTTGAAATTTGGCTCGGATTGACCTAGCCCCGGAATTTCAGAATTTATTACGTTCATAAAAATTTCGCCTTCAGAGGTTTTTGCCCATTCCTTATCTACTATCAGTAGCAGTTCCCAGGGTGCGCTGTCAGTTGTCTTATTCTTTATTTTTGACTTATTAGAAGACTCTGAACAACTATAAAGGATACAGCCTAATATGCATATAATCAAGGCTTTGACTGACGTTTTCATAGAACGTGTTTTTTTGGAGTTATGTTTATGAAAGATCTGAAAGTACGCTTTCCAACTCTTCAGTTGAAACTCTTAGTTGGAATTCGCCTTTTCTTGCAAGTGAAATACTACCTGTTTCTTCGGAAACAACAATTGCTAATGCGTCACTTTGCTGGGTAATTCCCAATGCGGCTCTGTGGCGAAGACCTAATTCCTTTGGAATGTTCATATTGTGTGAAACCGGTAGAATACAACCTGCTGCAATTATCTTGTCGTGGCTGATTACCATAGCGCCGTCATGTAATGGGCTGTTTTTGAAGAATAGATTGAGTATCAGTTGCGTATTTATGTTTGCATCTAATCTCTCGCCTGATTTTATGATATCGCTCAACGACATGGAACGTTCGATGATGATCAGTGCTCCTACCTTTCCCTTGCTCATCTGCTCACATGCCCACACAATTTTCATTACGTCAGGATTCTCTGCTTGCTGTGGATTTTTTCTGTTAAGCAGGCGTGACCAGATAGACATTTTTCTCTGAGTACCGATTGTAAGAAAAAAACGTCTGATATCTTCCTGAAACAGAATGATTAGTGCCAACACTCCTACGCTAACCAACTTGTCAAAGATAGAACCAAGCAGACGCATTTCAAAAACCTGTGAAACAGCGACCCAGATGAGAATGAAAATGAGGATTCCATAGAACACATTCAGCGAACCTGAGTCTTTCATCAGTCTATAGACAAAGTAGAGCAGGTAAGCCACGCACAATATGTCGATTATGTCTTTTATACCAAAGTCAAGAAACATCTGTTATCTGGTTTTTGTTCGCCATTGGCTGGCAGGTATTGGTTTATATTTATTTTTATCTTTATCTTTTAATCAATCCGATACATTCTCTTGCTTCCTTAACATCATGGACTCTGAGAATGTCGGCGCCTTTTGTGAGACTTATTGTATTGAGTACAGTTGTACCATTCAAGGCATCTTTTGCCTCCCCTCCGAGTGTCTTGAATATCATGCTTTTGCGTGATATGCCTACAAGTAATGGCCGCCCAAGAATTTTCAACTGTTCCAAATTATTCATCAATTCGAAGTTCTGATCAATTGTTTTGTTAAATCCAAATCCAGGGTCAATGATAATATCATTCTGCCCAAGTTCGCATAGACGCTGTATTCGGTCTGCAAAGAACTTTAGGGCGCAGGCAACTACTGAAGATTCTTTTGGAATGACTTCGTTGAATGTCAGGATATATGGCACGCCATACTTTGCAGTTACCTTAAACATCTCTTCACATCCGCCTGAAACGTCGTTAATTATGCTGACTCCATATTTTTCAATGCTTTTAATTGCTATTGATGGTCGAAATGTATCCACTGAGATTATGGCATCAATGTATTGTGACCTAATGAGATTCAGCCCATTGTCCAGCCTTTGCCATTCTTCTTCCTCGGTTGCGTATTCTGCATTCGGACGTGTAGAACATCCACCTACATCAATGATGTCACCCGATAGATTGTCCTTTATCCCATGCTCAAAAAATGAATCGGGGGTAATGTTTACTATCTCCATGACAATAGGAGAACCAAGGCTGATGAGTCGTCCACCGCAATTTATTGATTTTAATGGAGCATTCATGTTGCAAAGATAATAAATAATTCATAATTCATAATTCATAAGACTAAATAAATCATGAATCGTAATTCAAAAAGCATAATTATTTGTACCTTTGCATATTAAATCGCAAATAATTATGGTAACAATTGAACAACTATACGAAGTTTTTCTTCAGCATCCAGTCATTACTACCGACAGTCGTGACTGTCCGAAGGGAAGTGTCTTCTTTGCGTTGAAAGGTGAAAATTTCAATGGAAACAAATTTGCCATGCAGGCTCTTGAAAGGGGTTGTGCCTATGCTGTGGTTGATGAACCCATAGATTCAGGTACAGATGAACGAATCCTTACTGTTGATAATGTATTGATTGCTTTGCAGCAACTTGCCCGTCACCATCGTCGCGTTATCGGTCTGCCTGTTATCGGAATTACAGGAACGAACGGAAAGACCACTACAAAAGAACTTATTGCAGCTGTTCTCCGTAAGAAATACAATATTCTTTATACTCAGGGAAACTTCAATAATCAAATAGGTGTACCAAAGACAGTTCTTGGGCTTCGCAGGGAACATGAACTCGCTGTAATAGAAATGGGAGCAAGTCATCCTGGAGATATAGAGGAACTTGTAAATATATCTGAACCTAATTTTGCGATAATCACCAATGTGGGAAGAGCACATCTTCAGGGCTTTGGTTCATTTGAAGGCGTCATCCGCACAAAAGGTGAACTTTATGACTTTATCCGTCAGCATGGCGGAAAGGTATTTATCAATACCGATAATCCTAATCTCATGGGAATATCCCAAGGGTTGCAACTCGTTCCATATTCCAGTACTGACCGGCTTGTAAGTTGTGATCCGTTCCTTCGCTTCCGTTGGAAGGATACTGAAGTCCAGACTAATCTAATAGGAGCCTATAATGTGGACAATCTTGTTGCAGCTGCAACGATAGGTCAGTATTTCGGGGTATCTGACAAGGATATTTGTGATGCCCTCGGTGAATATGTTCCATCAATGGGACGTTCACAGTTCCGCAAGACAGAAAGAAACCGCCTTGTGATAGATGCTTATAATGCCAACCCTACAAGTATGGAAGTGTCCCTGTCTGGATTCAGCCAGATGCAGATGTCTTCAAAACTTGCCATCTTGGGCGACATGAAAGAATTGGGTGCAGTCAGTCGTGAAGAACACCTTAATATAATAAGGAGAGTTCGTCAGTATGGAATTGAAGCATGGTTGGTAGGTAATGAGTTTGCTGAAGCCCTTTCCTGTCTCGGCTCGGAATCATGTTCAGGCGTTAAGTCATTTGCAGATGTAGAATCCGTTAAGTCATATCTTGTTGCCAATCCACTCTCGGATAGAACAATACTGATTAAAGGCAGTAATAGTACCCGTCTTCACACTCTTCCAGATGTATTGTAGATATTTCGGCTCCTAAAACGGGTAGATTATGTTGATTTTTAATATTTTTTTAGAGTTTTGTAGCTGATTACTATACATGTAGTAAATGTTGCTACATAAAAATAACTAATATAGTACAATTTTTAATTTACTTTGCGCCGTAAACTCTAAATTTCCATGGATAAAAGAGTTGATAGATGAATATAGGGAATGAAATAAAAAAGCGTATAGAAGACTCTGGAATGACAGTTGTTGAGGTGTCCAGGCAACTTGGCTGTCACCGGACAAATATGTATAACTTGATAAATAAACCGAGTATTGATACACAGACATTGATGCGTCTAAGCCGTATCCTTAGGTTTGACTTTTTTAGCTTATACAGCAAGGAACTTCACGAGAGGGAATTGCAAGATGAACAATGAAATGTGAAGATAAATTTAGTGAAAAAATGCGTAAATGTATTGAATTTAGCTACATGTAGTAATAATTACTACACGCTATACAAGTGTTAAAAAAACAAAAGGATTACCTTTGCGAAAATAATAGGGGACTGTCGCGCCTTTACTGCGTATGCGACCTACTCCAATTAAAATATATAATACTAAATATTAACCCATAAATAACAGCAAAAGCTAAAGACAAAAAAGAAAACGAAATAACGAAGATAACGTATTAATAAACCAAATTTATTTATTTATTTTTAATGTTTTATATTATGAACAAAAAAATCTTAAACTTCTTCTTGTGCGGTGCAATGTTTATTGCCAGCGCAGGTATGTTCGTTTCTTGTTCAGATTACGATGATGACATCAAGGATTTGAACCAGAAAATTGAGAATCTGGACAAGTCACTCAGTGGCCAGATTGAGACTAAGATTCAGGCTGTGAACACTACTATTCAGGGTTTGCAGAACCAGTTGGATCAGGTAGAAGAGGCATATCAGGAAGCTGATGCTGCTCTCAAAAAAGAATTCAATGAAGAAAATGAGGCTCGTAAGGCGGATCTCGCTGCTTTGAAGCTCCAGCTTGAAACTTCTATTGAAGAACTCGAAGGTACACTTGCTGAACTTGAAAAGAAGCATGACAAGGACGTTCAGGACCTCATCGCAAAGGATGCTGAACTCAATATTGCAATCGAGAAGGCTCAGAAGCGTGCTGATGATGCTTATGCATTGGCAACACTCAATTCAGGTAGATTGGATTCAGTAGCAAGTGCATTGAACGTAATCAACAACACACTTGTAGATCTTCAGAACCAAATCACAACTCAGGGTGACACACTCAAGGTACATCTTGACCGTATCCTGAAACTTGAAGCTCGCGCTACTTCTCTCGAAGGTCGTGCATCTGTTCTCGAAGGACGTTGCGACAACCTTGATGATTCAGTAGCAGCACTCAGCAACAGAATCGAAGTTTACTATGACAGCATTGAACGTTACGTAAATCAAGAAGTTGCTGCAGTACAGGAAGCTCTTGAAGATTCAGTTGACGTTATCAACCTCCGCATTGATGCTGTAGAAAATGCTTATAAGCAAGCTGACGCAGCAATCAACCTCCGTCTTGATGAAATCGAAATTGAAGATCAGACAAAGTCTCTTGAAGGCTGGATTTCTGACTTGAACGCAAGACTCGTTGGTCTTGATGAAGCTATGGCTCGTTTGATTACTGGTATCATCTATCAGGGTCAGGGATTGAACTTTGACACTCGCGAAGTGTTCTCTTTGGTTAAGGGTGCAATGGGTATTAACAGTACAAAGGATCTCGAGGAATATATGCAAGTGATTGCTCAGTATTCAGCTATTAAGCCTGATGGTCACAAGCTTGAACTCCCTGTATTCTATGGTAAGTTTATGGATAATGTTAAATTCCCATCTGTCAAGGGAGCTGAACAGTATTTTGTAGCAAAGGCTGGTACATATGCTGTAAATGCAGATGCTGCACGCATCTATGCAACAATCAATCCAAGCAATGTTAATTTCAATGGCCTTGATAATCTTCAGCTTATTGACAGTGAAGGTGAGCCTAACCCATTCTTCGCTCTCAAGCCACTCCAGGCAGTAGATAGAAAACTCAATTCTTTGGATTTCATTCCAGATTGGTCATTGAAGACAGTTTCAGACTTTGTTGACGGTTTGACTGATTTGGGTGAAGGTTATTTTGATAATCTGCCAAAGGCAAAGGCTACTCGTGCTCAGAATACAAGCAATGGTATTTATCAGATGGGTGTTGAATACATTGGCGACAGCACAGTTGCTCCACAGCAAAATGCAATGTATGCTCTTGCTGCAACATATCTGAATGCTGCTGATGAAGAATCAATGGTTACTTCTAAGTATGATTGTTGGGTACGTACTATCAACTTAGGTCTTATCAATCATGTAGTCACTCAGTTGGGTATAGACTCAATTCCATTTGCAGTCTTCGCTTATGAAAAGGATGCAGAGGGTAATTATTCGGTATTGACTGACCTTGATGTAAATCCAATGTTGTCAGATTCTGTTGATGCACCAGTATTTGAATATTCATTCGGTGCAGCTGAAGCACCTTACACTGGCTATGTGAAGTCTGTATTCCCTAACTCAACAGTTTACAAGTTCTACATTGACTATGATTCTAATTTCTTCGAAGAAGCTCCTGCAAAGGTAGTACGTGACGGTCAGAACGTAAACGACCTCTTCGCATTCACTTGCAAGGAAAGCAATCTGAACAAGCCAACAAAGATTACATATCACTTCCTTAACTATGATGGTTCTGAAACTGTTTCTGCTATTTGGGTATCATACACTAAGGAAATGATTGCTCCTCAGACATTGACTCTCGATGTATATCCAGGTGCAAGTGCAGATAGACTCGGATTCGGACCTGGTAGTAGTAAGGGCTTCGCTCGTATCGATTTGAATGATTCTCTTATGGCTCAGCTTACTGATGCAGAAAAGGCTATTTACAACAAGAATGCAGCTTATGTACCATTCTCTGAAGTCCTGAATATTATGGACACAGAAAAATTCTATATTATTGATGGTCCTTCATTCAAGTTGAATCCATATCACGTATATCCTAAGTACTATAATGAATGGTATTGTGAAGGTGAAGATACTATCTTCAGCTATAATCCTGATTTGGCACCATTCGGTCCAGTTACTAAGAATTCATTCATCCTTGGCTATAACCCTGCAAAGGTTGACGCTGGAAAGTCTTATGATTTCTCATACAGCGTGAAGGATAGTTTGGATCACTACGTAGTAAAGGTTAATGTTAAGGTTAACGTTCATCAGCCTGATCACCTCGATTACATGATTGCAGGTAGCCGTATTGAAGGTGCATTCGGTGTAGATCCTAAGTATGCAGATTTGTTGAAGGATGAAATCGGTACTGATGATATCATGGCATGGGGTACATTCGAGAATAATAAGGGAACATTTGCTTATCCATTGGATGGTGCATTTACTCTCCTTGATTCTTGCAAGCAGCAACATGGCAGTTGGTATCTTAAGGATGCTTACAAGGCAGGTGAAGATGGATGGACTAAGAGCAACAACTCTAAGTTTGCATTCATTCCAAAGCAAAGTCCTGCAGGTCTTGAGATAACTCCAAGCAATTCTCATGTATATTACGCTAAGACTGCTAACCAAAATGTTTATACATTCGGTGAAGTTGAAGGTACTTATGGTGAAAAGATCTTCGGTGTTAAGCAGGTTGTTGATTACTACAATATGAATCATTATCCAAGTGCTGCTTCTTATGAATTCAATATCCGCTTCGTCAGCCCAATCAACTTCGGTCTCGCTGTAGCAGGCAATAAGGTTGCTGACAACGATACTATTCGCAATCTTGTGTACAATAAGCAATTCTCAGGTGAATTCATATTCCCAGAACAGTTCGTTGACTTCACAAATTCTAATGGTAGCACATACTTCGATTTGACAGATGCTCGTATCGTGAAGGTTACTGCTGTACCTCAGGCTACTGAAGGTCATGAAGAAGCATGGCTTAAGAACTTCAAGTTCACATTCGAGCAGCGTCAAATGGGTCCTGGTCGTGGTCGTAATGTTAAGGTATGTAAGTACGACTTCACATTCAATCACCAGGGTTGGTTCTCTACTGTTACAATACCTGTAAAGGTTTATGTAACTGACGCATGGGGTGTTACTTCAGTTCTTAATACTTCAATCACTCTTGATGGTGAGAAGCAAACTAATGACTAGGATTAATTAGTTTTCTAAATTAAATGATATGAAGAGGAGGGAGGTAGTCTCCTTCCTCTTCTTTCTTAAAAAGAGATTTTTTACTATAAGACTAATAAACGACGTTAACGTGAAGAAGATGAAAAAATATCTATTTTTCTGTGTACTTCTTGCTGCTGCTTTACTTGTAGCATGTCAGGGCGGTACAAACAAAGAGAAAAAGCATAATCCAAAATTTGATAATCCTGCTGATATTGAAGGTAAGGTCGATACTACTATGTACACATTGGTCAATAGTGTTGATTCTGATTCAATTGAAGTAAAAGTATTGGAAACAGGTCGTGTATATCGTTTCTCCATCACTCCTGCAAAGGTTAATAATGCAATATGGGGAGATATTGAAGAGAGCGATACGATTGCTATCATGCCTGACCTGAAATCTAAGTCTATCGTTTCATCGATCAATCTGAATTGTCTGTACGGATTGTGGATGTTCAAGGATAAGGATGGTGAAGGTCTCCGCCTATTATCAGATGGAGGTGCAATGGCTATTGGATGGGATTCTGACGTTTTGCTGCGTCGATGGAAAATCTATAATGGCATGCTATACCTTTATACTATACCAGCTGATGGTTCGGATTATGATGAACTGCCATTTGAATGTTCTATAGAATATGTTTCAGATGAAAGGTTTGTTTTCAATCTTCAGGGCGATCGTTATGATTGTTACAAGCAAAAAGGTCGTATAGAAATTTCGAATAATAATTAATTAGTATAGAATATGAAAAATTTACGTAAAGTTTTGGCAGTTGTAGGACTGTTTGCAATGTCTCTTACTTCTGCTTTTGCTCAGGAAGCAGAACCTGAATACATTTTCCAGCCTCATTTCTATCTCAACCTTCAGGGTGGTGCAGCATATACAAGAGGTGAAGCTGACTTCGGCGACTTGCTCTCTCCTGCAGCTCAGGTAGGTCTTGGTTACCAGTTCTCTCCACTCTTCGGACTT
This sequence comes from Bacteroidaceae bacterium, assembly GCA_024398475.1. GTDB lineage: Bacteria > Bacteroidota > Bacteroidia > Bacteroidales > Bacteroidaceae > Colivivens. The sequence goes on from JAKSJB010000001.1 coordinate 121,402, forward strand.
CGTTTCTCTGTAAGTGGTTGGGAAAGCAAAGGTGGATGGGTAGTTCCAGATGTAGTATATGACTGGAACTATATTGCTCCAAATCTTGACCTCACATTCAACCTTTCAAACGCATTCTGTGGTTTCAACCCTAAGCGTTTCCTCAATGTAAGCATCTTTGCAGGTGCATTCGCTAACATTGGCTTCAACAATGACGAAGCTATGGATCTCGCTGCAACTATCAAGCGTGCAGACAACTATAACCTCGACTATGCATGGGATGGAACTAAGGTCCGTCCAGGCGGTCGTTTCGGTTTGGATCTCGATATGCGCGTTAGCGATAAGGTCAGCATTCTCGTCGAAGGTAATGCAAACGTACTTACTGACAAGTACAACTCTAAGAAGGCTGGTAACGCTGACTGGTACTTCAATGTACTCGCCGGTGTTAAGATTAACCTTGGCAAGACTTACACAAAGAAGGAAATTCCTGCTCCAGTAGTAGTTGAGCAGCCAGCTCCAGCACCAGCACCAAAGCCAGCACCAGCTCCAAAGCCAGCTCCAAAGGCAACAGATATTATTCAGAACGTATTCTTCACAATCCGTTCTTCTGAAATCGTTCCTGAAGAACAGGTTAAGGTTGATGAAGTTGTTAAGTTCCTCAAGGAAAATCCAAATGCAAAGGTTGCTTTAACTGGTTATGCTGACGCTGGTACAGGTAACCCTAAGATCAACCAGACTTATTCTGAAAACCGTGCTGATGTAGTTGAAAAGGCTCTTCTCGATGCTGGTATCAGCGCAGACCGCATTTCAAAGGATGCTAAGGGTGATACAGTTCAGCCATTCTCTGAGAATGACAAGAACCGTGTGACTATCGTCATCGCTAAATAATTTGCTAATCTTTCGCATGTTTAGCTTAGCTAAACTTGCATAATAAACTCTTGAAGTCGTTTCTCTGACAGCAAATGTCACTGAAACGACTTCTTTTTTTGTGTGCACTTTGATTGATTTTGCGTACGCTTAAAATATATTTACACTATACTTTAACTTTGTGTTCGCTGTACTCAAATATAAACTTTGTGCTCACTTCATTCAAATATTGTTTTTATAGCGCTAAACAACTGAAATACCGAAATATTTTCGTACCTTTGCAGTGTTTTATCTACATACTATCTTTTTAGTATAGCAATGAAAGTAACATTAATACAACACGACATTACCTGGGCGAAGCCTGAGGAAAATATACGAAGGGCTGATGAGGCCATAAACCGCAATCCCGGTTCTGATTTATATCTCTTGCCGGAGATGTTTTCGACGGGTTTTATCACAGAACCTCATGGTATTGCTGAAACTCCCGATTCGGAATCGCTTCATTGGATGAAGCGCAAGGCAAGGGAAATGGATGCTGCCTTGTGTGGAAGTATGTCGGTTGAGGACAATGGTAAGTTCTATAACCGCATGTATTTCGTTAAACCTGATGGCGAAACCTATTTTTACAATAAGAGTCACCTCTTTCTGTACAGTGGTGAAGGTCAGAACTACACAGCCGGCAACGAACGCGTAATCGTTGAGTTCAGAGGTGTACGTATCCTACTCCAGATATGTTTCGACTTACGTTATCCAATGTCTTGCCGCAACGGTATCGGTGCTGACGGTAAGGCTCTATATGACCTTATCGTGTATTCGGCTAGTTGGCCGCTTGCCCGTAAGTTGGCATGGGATACACTCACTCCTGCCCGCGCCATTGAAAACCAATGTTTCGTGGCTGCATGTAACCGTGTAGGAACTGATCCTTACGGAGAATACTATGGAGGTTCACGACTCATTCATCCATACGGACATTTATTAGTGGATGAAGTATTGAATAAACCAGCAGAAATAACCGCAGAACTCGATATGGCTCAGCTCGAACGCTACCGTACCAAGTTCCCAACATTAAACGATATAACATGGACAAAAGACTTTTGTTAGGTGATGAGGCGATTGCCCTCGGAGCGCTTCACGCCGGACTCTCAGGTGTGTATGCCTATCCAGGCACACCTTCAACTGAAATCACCGAGTTTATACAGAATGCAACTGGTTACGGTAAGGAGACTTACGTAATCTGCGACCATGAACTCAAGGCTAACGGCAAAATCCATAGCCGTTGGTGTTCTAACGAGAAGACAGCCATGGAGGCTGCTCTTGGTATGTCGTATGCAGGTAAGCGTGCTCTCGTATGTATGAAACATGTGGGAATGAACGTTTGTGCCGATGCTTTCGTCAACAGTGCGATTACTGGTGTTAACGGAGGTTTGGTGGTTCTTGCTGCTGATGATCCTTCAATGCATTCATCGCAGAATGAGCAGGATTCGCGCTTCTATGCCAAATTTGCCATGATTCCTGTGTTTGAGCCATCTAACCAGCAGGAGGCTTATAATATGATGGAAGATGCATTCAACCTTTCTGAATCTCTGAAATTGCCTGTAATGATGCGTGTGGTGACACGTCTTGCTCACTCACGTGCCAATGTAGAGGTTAAGTCTGAGGCTAGGGAGGAGAACGCTCTCAATCCTGACAGCGGACGCCATTGGGTACTTCTTCCTGCTATTGCACGTAAGAACTATGTAAGTCTGCTCGACAAGCAGAAGGATATGGTTGCTGCTTCAGAAACTTCAAAATACAATAATATTTCATCTCTTGGTGGTAAGGCAAAACTTGGAGTCATCACCTGTGGTATTGGCTACAACTATGTGATGGAATCAGGTGTACAGGATGCTGAAATCCTGAAGATTTCCCAGTATCCACTTCCTGAACAGCAGATAAAGTATCTTGCTGAACGTGTGGAAAAGATTCTTGTAGTGGAAGATGGTCAGCCAGTTGTAGAGGAACTGGTACACGGAATACTCGGAGCCGACTATGCTGTCGAGGGACGTCTTTCAGGGGCACTGCCACGTACTGGTGAACTCAATCCTGACAATGTGGCGTTGGCTTTGAAAAACGTCCAGTCAGGCAATGCTCAGGCAGATACTGATTTCCCTACAGCAAACAGTCCAATCAATGTGGTAGGACGTCCACCTGCACTCTGTCAGGGATGTGGACACCGTGACGTATATACTGCAATCAAGGACCTTGTGACTGAAATTCCATCAGCACGTGTGTTCGGAGATATAGGTTGCTATACATTGGGTGCTCTTCCTCCATTCCAGGCAATTACAAGTTGTGTGGACATGGGTGCTTCAATCACAATGGCAAAGGGTGCTGCTGATGCAGGTGTATGGCCGGCTATTGCAGTAATAGGAGACTCTACTTTCACTCATTCTGGTATGACTGGTTTGCTTGATGCTATTAATGACCGTGCCAACATTACGGTAATAATCAGCGATAACCTCACTACCGGTATGACTGGTGGTCAGGATTCTCAGGGTACAAACCGATTCGAGCAGATCTGTCTCGGGCTTGGTGTTGAACCAGAACATCTTCATGTCGTAGTTCCGCTTCCTAAGAATATGGACGAGATAAAGAAGGTGCTCCATGATGAAATCAACTATAAGGGTGTGAGCGTTATCATTCCACGCCGTGAATGTATTCAGACACATGCACGCAAACTGAGACAGGCGAAGAGTAAATAACTAACAGTATGGCAGAGCCAATGGCCAATGGCTAAAGGCCAATAGCCTCAAAAAATACAAAGATAATGAAGACTGATATCATACTCGCAGGTGTGGGAGGACAGGGAATCCTCTCCATCGCAACTATCATAGGTGAAGCTGCAACAAAGGCTGGACTTAACCTTAAGCAGGCTGAAGTTCACGGAATGAGTCAGCGTGGAGGTGACGTTCAGAGTAATCTGCGTCTCTCTGACCAAACAATCTACAGCGACCTTATCCCACGTGGTAAGGCTGACCTTATCATCGCTATGGAACCAATGGAGGCATTGCGTTATGTCCCATTTCTCAGCAAGGATGGTGTAGTGGTTACTAGTTCAAAACCTTTTGTAAATATCCCTAACTATCCTGAAGAAACTGCTATCTTCAATGAACTCGATTCACTGAATAAGGTAGTGCGTCTCGATATTGAGGCAATGGCACATGAACTGAAAACTCCAAAGAGTGCCAACGTCATACTACTTGGTATGGCTGCTCCATTCCTCGACATTCTCAGTGCAGAGGAACTTCGTAGTGCTATAGGCAGGGTATTTTCATCAAAGGGTGAAGCAATTGTTGAGGCAAACTACAAGGCATTTGATTTCGGATTAAGTCAGGCAAAGAAATAGTACAAATATGACACCAATAAGTAAGGAACTCATAGACAAGGCAATTGCTGATTTCGGTATTAAGGACTTTGCGAAGGCTACTATTCGTGAGGTTGTGGCCATTGCTGCCGGTGCAGAAAAGGAATCGGGCGTCGAGTTTATCAAGATGGAAATGGGTGTACCGGGTCTTCCGGCTTCAAAATATGGTGTTGAAGCACAGGTGAAATCTCTCCAGAACGGTATCGCACGTCTTTATCCTAATATCAACGGACTTCCGGAACTGAAGGAGGAAGCAAGTCGGTTTATCAAGGCTTTTATAGGTGTTGATGTGGCTGCGGAAGGATGTGTTCCAGTGTGCGGAAGTATGCAGGGAACGTTTGCTTCGTTCCTTACAGCCAGTCAAAGTGACCCAAGGAAGAATAAGATATTGTTTATTGACCCAGGTTTTCCTGTTCAGAAGCAGCAGTGTGTGGTAATGGGTGCAAAGTACGATACCTTTGATGTATATGATTTCCGTGGCGAAAAACTTGCTCCGAAACTGGAATCATATCTCAGCAAGGGAGATGTGGCAGCAATCATATACAGCAATCCAAATAATCCAAGTTGGGTTTGTCTTACAGAAGAAGAACTGAAGATAATTGGTACGCTTGCCACCAAATACGATTGCATCGTTCTTGAGGATCTTGCATACTTTGCAATGGATTTCCGTAAGGATCTCAGTACTCCTTTCAAGGCTCCTTATCAGCCAACAGTTGCCCGCTATACTGATAACTATGTATTGCTCATCAGTGGCAGTAAGGCATTCAGTTATGCCGGAGAACGAATCGGAGTCAGTTGCATAAGCAATAATCTTTACCATCGTAACTACCCTGCTTTGGCTGAGAGATATGGCAACGGTACATTCGGCAGTGTATTTATCCATCGTGTTCTGTATGCACTGTCAAGTGGTACAAGTCACAGCGCACAATATGCTTTGGCTGCCATGCTCAAGGCTGCAAGTGATGGGGTGTATGATTTCCGTGCAGATATAAGTGAATATGGCAGACGTGCACATCTCCTTAAGGAAATATTCACTCGTCATGGATTCAATATTGTCTATGACAGGGATATGGATGAGCCGATTGCTGATGGCTTCTATTTCACTATTGGTTATCCAGGAATGACAGGAAGCCAGTTGGCACGTGAACTTATGTATTACGGAGTCAGTGCCATTGCTCTAGATACAACGGGCAGTCAACAGCAAGGATTACGTGTATGTACCTCGTTTGTGCGCGATAATCAGTATGATTTGCTTGAACAACGTATGCAACTCTGGGAACAGAATCATCGTTAGTCGATAAGCCAACAAGTCAACGAGATGCTTGGCACGCCAAAGGCTAATGGCCAATGGCAATACATAAAGCGAAAGTTGAATAAAACATAATTTCCTGCAAGATATTTTGAACTGTCAATAAGTTTTCGTACCTTTGCAGCGCAGAAAGAGATAAAAGGGTTCCAATACGTGTAGTATTGGAATTCTTATCTTTTTTACTGCGATAGTAATAAACTTAATACATTAAATTTTAAAACAACAAACCAAAATGTCATACATGTCACAAGAGGGTTATGACAAGCTCAGAGCCCAAATCAAACAACTTGAAGAAGTAGAGCGTCCTGAAGTTATCCGACAGATACAGGAGGCACGCGAGAAGGGTGACCTCAGCGAAAATGCAGAATATGATGCAGCCAAGGAGGCACAGGGAAAACTCGAAACACGTATTGCAGAATTGAAGGCAACACTTGCTGATGCCAAGATAATCGATACATCCAAGGTCCAGACAGATACTGTTCAGATTCTTTCAAAAGTGGAGATGAAGAACGTGAAGACTGGTATGAAGATGGAATATACTCTTGTAAGTGAAAGCGAAGCAAACTTGCGTGAGGGTAAGATTTCAGTAGCAACTCCTATTGCACAGGGACTTCTTGGCAAGCGGGTAGGTGATATCGCTTCAATAAAGATTCCTCAGGGAATTATCGAATTGGAAATAGTAAATATCAGCGTGTAAATAATTGTCATTAGCCATCGTCCTTTGGTTTTGTCATGTGGCTTGTTGGCTCATTGATTTGTTGATGGGTTCTCTTTTCTTGACCCGTTGACTTAAAAATTCAGTATTATGGATATTTTCAGCAAAATAGCAGCAGGTGAAATTCCGAGTTATAAATGTGCAGAGACTGATGAGTTCTATGCATTTCTTGACATTAATCCTTTGGTAAAGGGTCATACTCTTTGTATTCCACGTCGTGAGGTAGATTATATCTTCGATATGGACGATGATGAGATAGCCCGTTTCCAGCAGTTCGCAAAGCATGTGGCACAGGCTATCAAAAAAGTATGTCCATGTGTTAAGGTAGGCGAGGCTGTACTTGGATTGGAAGTTCCGCACGCTCATATTCATCTTGTACCAATGCAGTCAGAGAAGGATATGCAGTTCGGTGCAGAAAAGAAATCGTTCCCGGCTGAGGAAATGCAGCAAGTGGCTGATGCCATATATGCCGCATTCAAGGCTCTCTAAATGCTTTTTTAGAAGTATTTTTCTTAGAATACAAAAATAACGGCTATAGAATCGCACAGAAAAATGATTCTATAGCCGTTGATTTTGTAATATTCCAATATCAATGTGATATCCTATTGTTTTGTATTCTATTATCTCTTTTCATCGTCAGTTCCCATAGTGTTTCTTCCACCTAATACACTGAATCGGAAAATGAGTGAAACCATACCATATTGATAAATGGAGTTGGATTGAGAGTCGTTTCTCATAAATGCATTGACTGTACGGCTTATATTGGTTTGCTGGCCAAGAATATCAAACATCTCTGCCTTGAGCGTAAGGGCTTTTCCTTTAAGGAATGAATGTGAAATAGAGGCATTCCACAATAGTTCATCAGTATTCATCTCTTTTTGAGAATAACCACGACGGCTGTGCATATAGAGGTCTGTTGAGAGTTCCGTACCCCAAGGCATGGTCCATTCGAAATCAGTTCCGTAAGAGAAGTTGTAAGTATCCTGATTACCATTTACATTCACATTGTTCTTGATATGTGACCAGTTGATATCACCTCTCACTTCTACGTTTACCCAGTCGTTCCTGAAAGCAGCATTGAAACCTCCGTTAAGACCGGTATTCTTGGTAATGGATTTAATGGTTTCATTATCTTCGCTGTCGTTGTTGGCATTGTTGTAGAAACCAACATTGTGACTGAAACGTCCACCAATATCACCTCCTACTGAGAAGAGTTTCTTCTCACCCAGTCCTGTTTCCATACCGAATCCACCGCCTGTGTTCCAGTTACCGTTAATATTCATAGGCATTGTTGTGCGTACACCGGTTGTCTTGTCGTATGTGGTCTTGTTGCTGATACTATTATCTGTAGAAGAGAAATTGCCCCATACCCACATTCCTCGCTGTGCGTCAACGTTGTATGTGTTGAAATTAAGGTTTACATTGTTTGAGAATGAAGGTTTCAGGTTTGGATTTCCCTTGGAAATATTCAATGGATTGGAATCATCACGGATGTCAAGAAGGTTAGTCATGCTTGGCTGTCCAGTACGTCCGTTATATCTTAACTGGAGGTTTGTGCGTTTTGTGAAATTCCACTTGAAGTTGATACGTGGGGCCCAGTTGAACACATTTCGTGTAACTTCAGGGTATTCCTTACCCATGTATTTATAATTGAGTACGTTGCGTTGTGGAAGGAGGTCAATACCGATGTTGAAATTGTATTTTTCACGCACACGGCGCAACTGAAGGTTGATGGTTTGATTGTAGTTGTGATATTCGGAAAACTGACTCAGTTCGAGAGTGTCTCGGAGCATATAGTCTGCTTCTTCCATAAAACGCAGAATTCCGTCGATATCGTAGCGGTAGTTCTGTAGTGCCTGACTAAGGTCCTGATAGGCCTGTGAGTCGTATATGAAGGCTTTACGGTCATTCTTGCTGTAGTTGTACTGATAGCGATAACTGAACTGCAGGTATGTGCGGTCTGCAATTGGTTCGCTGTAAGTCAGTTGTCCTGCAATATTGTAGTTCTTTGACGGAGTCTTGTAGTAGCGGTTGTTTTGTTGGGCTGTTCCAAGTGAGTTATATGTAATGTTTGCTGCTGAGAGTTGTTTGTTTCTTCCTTCACTATAGCCGCCATTGATGCGTAGTGTGAGGTTTCTTCCCTTGTTGTTGAACTTACGGTTGATTTGCAGCGAACCATTTCCGTTGATGTTCTGACTGTATGACTGATTTCTGCTTGTGTTGGTGTTGACGACAATGTCCAGTAATTCTTGAAGAATCTGATCGGTATATCCTGGAATAGTGCCTCCGTTGCTTATTATGGCAATATCGTCATTGTAGTCGAGAGTGTTTGCTGTAAAATCGTTGGGGTCTTTATCGTATGAACCAGATCGATTGCTGCTGGCACCTCTGTTACGCGAATACGAGAAATTTGGACGGAACATGATGTTGGTCATTGTGTCTGGCTTCCATTCAAGGCGTAGGTTTGCATTGACATTAGAGTTACTTGAATAATTTTGGTTTAGGCTTTCTCCGAATGCACCTCGTTCGGCAGCGAAGTTCTCAGACGAAGACCTATTCATTCGGTCATTACCATTGTAGCGATAGTTGATACTACCTCCGCTTTCCAGTTTTTCCCTTATCGTCGTGAAGTTGGAACCGAATTCCTTGATGCTATTCAGTCCTCCGCCATTGCCCCAACGGTTTGGGGTGTTTCGTGCGTTGCCGAAGAGGGAAATCTTGTCCTCGTCATTGAATCGGTTCACCATCCCGCGGTTGTTGTAGCGGTTTTCTGTACCCATTCCGAGATTAAGGTTTCCAAACCAACCTTTCTTCATCTCCTTTTTCACACTCAGGTCGAGTACAGTCTCTTCTTCACCGTCATCGATGCCCGTAATACGTGCCAGGTCGCTCTTCCTTTCGTACGATTTGATTTTCTCAATCATATCCGTAGGAATATTCTTCATGGCAATGTTCATGTCATCAAGGAAGAACTCCTTTCCGTCCACAAGAATCTTGTTTACTGCCTTACCGTTTATTGTGATGTTGCCGTCATCGTCCACCTTTGCTCCAGGCAATAACTTAACCAGGGCTTCAAGGGTGGAACCTTCCGGAACACGATATGCCGAAGTATTGTAAACAAGTGAATCTCCGCTTACCTGAATCTTTGCAGCATTGGCTGTGACCTGTACTTCCTTCAGCAACTGTGCATCACTTGCAAGTGTAATATATCCGAGTTCAACTGTATGCGATTTCTTTTCGTTTAAGTTTACTTCAATTGAAGAAGTTGTGTATCCTATGTACGAAATCTTTATGGCATATTTTGCTTTGTTGATTTTCTGAAAGGTAAAGGAACCCATGTCGTTTGCTGCGGCACCGCTTACAAAGGAACTGTCTGGAAGGGACAACAACTGTACAGTTGCACCAACGACGGGTTCTCCAGTTTCCTTGTCAATAATAGAACCCTTTATACTGTATTTGTTGTTGGTCTGTGCCATAACAATGCTTGCCTGAAACATAATCAGGACAAGCATGGAAAAAATCTTTTTCATCATTAAAGTCGTTTAATAGTTGTGTTCTATGGTATGTTTTTATGATAGTTTCGGTGTGTTTACTTGATGTCGGCAACCCAGTTGAATATTCTGTTCCAACGGATATGCTTTGCTTCTGGGTTTGAATCAGGGCATACTGACCACCAAATGAAGAGAGGTGTGCCTACGATATGATCTTCTGGTACGAATCCCCAGTAGCGACTGTCGGCACTATTGTGGCGGTTGTCTCCCATCATCCAGTAGTAATCCATCTTGAATGTATAGTTGTTTGTTTCCTTTCCATTGATAAATATCTTTCCGTCATGAATCTGAAGGTCATTTTGCTCGTAAATGCGGATAGGGCGCTCATAGATGGCAATGTTGTCCATGTTGAGTTCTATGGACTTACCCTTAGCAGGAATCCAGATAGGACCGTAGTTGTCGCGTGTCCAACCGTAATCATGATTAAGAGGATAAACGAAACCGGAGTTGATGTCCATAATCTCAACGATACTGTCAACGAGTTCAGTATGACTTTCAAGAACCTTTTTCACTCCTGCTGTCAAAGGTACGCCACGGCGGTGAGAGTCAGCCTGTGGATGATCTGGGCGGTCATTCCATTGAGCATAGTCCTCATCGCTTATCTTCAGTTCGGCACGCAACTGGTCGGAAGCATCACCCTTGGCATAAACCCAATAATTGAACTGAGCAAATTCAGGAGTCTTCTGTGGCTTGCCGTCATTATAGATTATCTTGTTCTTTATCTCAAGAGTCTGTCCAGGAAGTCCCACACAGCGCTTAACGTAGTTTTCACGTCGGTCAACTGGGCGGCTGACAATCTTTCCGTAGGAATTCTCGTTCATCTGTACCACCTGCTTTCCTACGGCAGACAGTTCATCGAACATCTGCATTTGTTCTTCAGTAGTAAGAGTACTCATTTCTGGTATGACAACGCCTTGGTTCATGGCTTCCCGAATACCCAACTCAAAGCATAGATCATAGTAGTCGCCGTTGTAATTTACCGTAGCGGTATCGCCCGCAGGGTAGTTGAAAACAACGATGTCACCCAATTCCACCTTTCCCAGACCTTTTACACGGCGGTAATCCCAATGTGGCCAATCGAGATAAGACTTGCAGTTAATTCCGGGGATTGTATGCTGAGTAAGAGGCATAGTCAGCGGAGTCTGAGGAATACGCGGACCATAGTTTATCTTACTTACGAGAAGGTAGTCACCTGTCATCAGGGACTTTTCAAGAGAGGAACTTGGAATCTGATAGTTCTGGAAAAAGAACTGATTTACGAAATATACGGCAACAAGGGCAAATACAAGTGCATCAACCCAACTCATCACAGTACGTCCGACAGGACTCTCAAGATCTTTCCACCATGTCCAGTTAATCTTTCTGGTGATATAGAGGTCGAAGATGAACGGAACTACGATAAGTCCCCACCATGACTTTACCCAATATAGGAAAAGCAGATAAAGTGCCGTGACTATGATGAACTTAATCCAACCGTGACGCTTGTCTTTCTTTTCGTTTTTCTTGGCATTGGCCAATTCTGCCTTGACCTGCTTGCTGCTTTTATACTTTACCATGATTACTTCGTGTCGTCTTAGAACTTAAACAAGTCACTTGTAGTGAGCAAACCCTGGTGTCCTGCCGTGTATTCCGCTGCAAGAACAGCACCTAGGGCAAAACCCTTGCGTGAATGAGCATCGTGAGTTATGACAATCCTGTCGGCTTCGCTGTCGTATGTGACGGAGTGAATACCTGGAACTTCTCCTTCACGGATTGCTTCTATAGGGAGTACGTCATCAGAAATCTGTTTGTCAGTAGCCTTTCGTCCTTCCGAAGTAGTAACTCCACTAAGAGCCCAACGGCCTTTTCTGTCGATTTCATCGAGAATTCCTTCTGCCAAAGTAATGGCAGTACCGCTTGGAGCATCCAACTTGTGAATATGATGAGTTTCCGACATAGTTACGTCGTAAGCATCGAACTGGTTCATAATCTTGGCAAGGTAACGGTTGACTGCCGAGAATATGGCAACACCGAGACTGAAATTACTTGCCCAGAAAAGAGTTTTTCCTCCTTCGCTGCATGCCTTGCGCACTTCGTCGCCATGATCCTTAAGCCATCCTGTACTTCCGCTGACTACCTTCACACCCTGTTCCCAAGCCTTTAGATAGTTGTCGTAAGCAACGTGAGGAGCAGTAAACTCTATGGCAACGTCAGCACTTCGGAAAGCATCCGAATCAAAGTCCTGCTGATTGTCAATGTCTATAATACTAACTATTTCGTGTCCACGGCTGAGGGCAATCTGTTCAATCATCCTACCCATCTTTCCGTATCCAATCAATGCAATTTTCATAATCCTGTGATTTGTTTCTGCAAAGGTACGAAAATAATCAGAATTTCCACGAAATTTAATATTATTTAAATCAACTTTAGCAAGTTTATGACTTGCTCAGTTTCTGAACTTAAGAAGTTTAGGAGTTAATGGAGATGCCAATAGGTTGAGATATAAATATTATACAAGAAGGACTGTTCCGATATTGGGACAGTCCTTCTGTTTCTTTCATTATTTATAAAATAGTCTGTATAAATAATAATTATAATTTAGATGCTTCGTTTAGATGCTTTGTTCAATGTTCCAACTGAATGCGCGGAGACCGAGCATCTTGGATTCTTCATCGAGTTGTTTCAGACGTGTGAGTATTGGTTCCACCTGATTGTCTTCAACGATGGTGATGATTGTGCTGCACATTGATGGCCATGCATGACTGCCATAGTGCGGATCACCATTTACGCTTCCACGTCCCTGTGTCTGTTCCATCATGGTAAAACCTCGTGCATTGGAACGGTCGAGAACGGCTATCACGTTTTCATAGTGTGCCTGGTCGAATGATATCATTATTGCTTTCATATCCTTGTCTTTGATTGCTTTCCTGTCAGTCTCCCTTCCTTCTTGATGCTGAAAGGGAGAGAGTCAGGAAAGGGGATTATTGTTTCTTTTTCTTCAATGACTTGTTTGTCTTCCAATAGTCATCGAGTTGGAGTTGCTCTTTATGCTTCTTACGCTGGTTCTTTACACCTACTCCTCCGAAGATACAGAACATTGAAGGTACGTAAATCAATGTGAGAACTGTTGATACTGTAAGACCTCCGATGATACTGATACCGAGTGGACGCCACATTTCTGCACCTACACCCTGACTCACTGCCATTGGTACCATACCGAGGATTGTGGTGAGTGTGGTCATTAGGATAGGGCGGAGACGGCTTCGTGCTGCCACTACTGCAGAACGGATAAGTCCGTATCCACGTTCACGCATCAACTGTGTGTAGTCGATGAGCACGATACCGTTCTTCACCACGATACCGATAAGCATGATGGCACCGAGAATTGACATCAGGTTGAGGTTTGTTCCTGTGAAACAAAGTGCGAAGATGATGCCTGAGAATGCGAATATCATTGATATCATGATGATGAATGGGTAGGTCATTGACTCGAACTGTGCCGCCATGACGATGAATACGAGGATGATGATGAGGATACCGAGAATTCCGAGGTCACGGTTACTGTCCTGCTGGTCTTCGTATGAACCTGCTACCTGATAGGTTACACCTTGCGGTATTTCCATGTTGTCACATATCTCATATCCAAGTTCCACACCGTCGGAGAGTGCTTCTCCGCTCTTCAGTACGGCATCTACGGTTACGATACGCTGACGGTCCTTACGCTCGATAGTAGGTGGAATGGTTGATTCCTCTACTGTAGCGATGTCGCGTATCTTGATGTTCTGTCCCATACCGTTAGGAATGAGCATGTTTTCCACGTCTTCGATTGACTGACGGTTCTGGACTTCATAACGTACCTTTACGTCGTATTCCTCACCGTCCTCGCGGTAGTATGTCATTAGTGAACCTGTGATGAGGTTTCTTACGCTTGCAGCGGCTGAAGAAAGTCCAAGTCCCTGCTGTGCAAGTTTTTCGCGGTCGAAGTTTACTACGATTTCAGGTTGGTAGTCAGAACGAGAAAGCATTACCTGTGAAATCATATCGCTTTCGCGCAGTCTGTCGGCAAGTTCCTTACCTACCTTATAAGTGTCGTTGAGATCATAGCCGTAGATTTCGAAGGTTGCTGTATTCTGTCCACCCATTGATGAACGCGCTCCACCAAGCAATACGTTATACTTGGCAAGTTCTGGGATTGCCTTACAGTCAGCACGCATTTCGTCACAGATGTCTGCCAACTTACGTTCACGCTCGTTTGACGGTACGAACATCATGTTGAATGAAATGATGTGTGAACCGTTGGAACTGAGTGAGGCAAATGTGTTGTTGTCACCTGCCTGACCTATTGTAAAGTTGCACACACGGAGATCCTTGCCGTAACGGCTTCTCCATGTTTCGGTAAGGTTCTTTGCTATCACTTCTGCGCTTTCAACACGTGAACCGATAGGGAGTTCCAATGTGGCTCCTACACGTCCTGAGTCGTTGGCTGGCATGAATTCGCTCTTAAGACCTATGACCTGCATTGTTACGATACTGAGCGCGAAGAATGCCACACATCCAATGATGACAGTCCAACGATGGCGGACAGCCCAGTTGATACGTGCTTCGTACCAGTCGTCGAGACGGTCGAGTGTTTTGATTACAGGACTGTAGAACTTGACGAACCAATCCGCCTGCTTCTTCTTCAGACGGAGCATCTGAGAACAGAGCATCGGTGTGAATGAAAGGGCAGATGTGGTTGATATTGTCATGATGATACACATCATCCATCCGAGTTGCTTGAAGAGTACTCCCGACATACCAGATACCATTGTCAGAGGGAAGAACACGGCAATCATGGTAAGTGTAGAAGCGATAACTGAGATTGCCACCTCGTTGGTTGCGTGGATTGCAGCCTGTTTAGGGTCGGAACCACGCTCGATATGTGTGGTGACATTCTCCAGCACCACTATGGCATCGTCCACAACGCTACCGATTGCGATGGAGAGACATGAGAGTGAAATCATGTTGAGTGAACCGTCCGTTGCATACAGGTAGATGAATGATGCAATGAGTGACATTGGGATAGTGATACAGATGATAACTGTAGCACGCCAACGTCCGAGGAACACGAATACCACGATGATGACGAATATCATGGCATATATGATTGTCTCGGTGAGTGAATCGATGGTGTTGTTGATGTTGTCGGAAGTATCAACCATCACGTCGAGTACCACGTCTGGCGGAAGGTTCTTCTGAAGTGTAGGAAGCATGTCCTTCACCTTGTTGGATATAGCCACAGAGTTGGCACCACTTTGTTTCTGTACGATAATCATCGCACCTTGTACACCGTTTGTGAAAGTACGCTGTGCACGTTCCTGTACGTCGTCCACTATGCGTGCCACGTCCTTGAGATAGACGATGGCTCCGTTGTGCTGACCTACAACCACGTTGCGCATTTCCTGCGGATCCTTGAACTCACCTTCCACACGTACTGTGTAGGTCTGGGTACCGACATCCATTGTACCGCCGGTGATGTTCTGGTTTTCTGCTGCAATTGCTGCACTTATCTGAGCAGCACTCATTCCGAATGCCTCCATCTTGTTGGCATCCATGTAGATGTTGATTTCACGTTCAGGAGCACCTGAGATAGACACCGTACCGACACCGTCTACACGTGCGAGTGGGTTTGCTACGTTTTCATCCAATATCTTGTAGAGTGCTTTCTGACTCACGTCTGCCTGAGCCGACAGCATGAGGATTGGAATCATATCCGTAGAGAACTTGAACAGGATAGGTTGGTTGGCATCGTTAGGCAGGGCATTGGCCACCATGTCGAGTTTGTCTCGCACATCATTGGTCAACGCATCGATGTCATAGCCGTATTCAAATTCCAGTGTAACGACAGACACGTTTTCCTTCGAACTTGAAGTAACGTGCTTAAGGTGCTCAACAGAGTTGAGTGTATTTTCAAGTGGTCGTGTTACGTTGTTTTCGATATCTTCTGCTGATGCTCCGTTGTAGTATGTCAGCACCATGATTGTGTTGGTATCAATGTCCGGATAGAGGTCGATAGGCAACTGCACTAACGAGAACAGACCGAGAATCATGATGGCTGCGAAGCAGAGACTTGTCATAATCGGGCGTTTTACCGCCCCTTCGTATAAACTCATCTTGGTATATTTTCTGTATTATTTACTGTTTTCGATTTTCAATTGAATATTCCTTGTGGGTAGGTGTTATTTCACCACTTCTACCTCTACGCCGTCAGCGAGACGTGCCTGACCTGCAATCACGATCTGTGACTTAGGAGCAATACCGCTGATAATCTCGTATTGATCGCCGATGTGCTTGCCGAGTTCTACCTTGCTGTATGTAACCTTTCCGTCCTTGTAAACATATACGTAACGGTCACCTGCACCAACCTGCTTTACCAATGCCACGTCAGGAATCATAACACGTTCTACGCTGCCGAAATTAACGGTAGCACGTGCAAACATACCTGGACGTACACGCTGGTCGCTGTTTGGAAGGTTGATTTCAACTGGGAATGTGTGTGTAGCCTTGTCGATTGATGGATATACGATGGAAACCTTACCGCCGAACAGTTCGTCTCCGTAGGCATCAAGTTGTATGTCAACAGGCATACCTACAGCAATGTCCTTGAAGTAAGTTTCAGAAACGTTTACTATCAGTTTTACAGGGTTGAGTTGTTCGATAGTGAGGATAGGTGTACCTGAATACATGTCTCCGTTATCGTAGTTTCTTGCAGTAACGACTCCGCTGATAGGACTGGTGAGTTGCGTGTTCTGACTGGTCTGACTGAGTTGTCTGCGAATGAGGTCAACCTGACGCTTCTGAACGTCGAGTTGAGTCTTGGCAGCATCATATTCAGACTTTGAAATACCACCGCTTGCATAGAGTTCTGCAGTACGGTTGAATTCCACCTGCTGGTTCTGGAGTACAATCTGCTGACTCTGGAGTTGCAACTGCTGCTGATCCTGATTTGCAGCATCAAGTTGTACGAGTACCTGACCACGGCTTACACGGTCGCCGACATCAACGAGGATACGGTTGATGCGCTGAGACATGTTAGGAGAAATGTTGTTCTTAACGTCACTTTCCACTGTTGCAGTATAGACTTCTGTCTGTGGAACTTCCTGTTGTGCAACGGTAGCGAGTTTTACCTGTGGCTTTCCCTCCTGTTTCTTTGCTGCGTCCTTGTTTCCGCAAGATGCTAAGGCGAGAACAGCCAATGCCAATAATACAATCTTTTTCATGTTATGTTATTTTTATTTTTATAGTTCTTCAGTTAAATCGTTTTATTCTCTTCCCAAAGTGTAGTCCAGATTAGCCTTGTTCACGAGGTAATCGTAGATTGACTGCATATAAGTGAGTTCAGCCTGTGTCTGAGCCGTTTCGCTTTGGTTGAGTTCCAGGATAGTACCGCGGCCTACTTCATAACGCTTGCTGCTGATGTCAACGGCCTTGTTAGCCTGTTTTACTGCTTCAGCATTGGATTCCACCTGAGCGATGTTGCTTGCCATGTTCTGCTTGTAACTCTCGGCAGCCATATTGAGTTGGCGCTGAGTGTTGATGCGGGTATCTTCCAACTGAGCAATCATAATCTTGTTGCTCTTGAGTTTGGTGAAGTTGCTGGCATGGAAGATTGGTACAGAAAGTGAGAATGCCAGAGTGAGACTTGGTGAGTAACGGTATTTGAATACGTTCCAGTTGTCGTTTGACATAGACTGGTATTGTCCCTGCAACTGCATAGCCACGGTTGGCATGAAGTTAGTGTTCAGCACCTTGCGTGTACGTTCCAGGAGAGTCATGTTCTGATCCAACTGACGCATTGTAGAGTTGTTGGCAAGTTCTTCAGTCTGATATTCGGCATTGATGAGTGTAAGTTCCTTCTCGTATGCCTTGAGCGAATCCTTGATTGCTATTTCAATTTCGGGGTCGATACCCATGAGAACCTTCAGTTGGAGAAGTGCAAGCGACTTGCCTGTTTCAGCACTTACCATGGCAGAGTTCATGGAACGAACCTGTACTTCAGCAGAAATCTTGTCGTATTCGCTGACCTTGCCCACTTGGAATTTCCTGTCAACAACATCAAAGTTTTCCTTTGCCACGCTGTAACTTTTCTTCATCACTTCATAACTGTCGCTGCTGAGTAGTGCACCGAAATATGCTTTCTTCACCTGATTGACAAGGTCAAGACGGCTTCCGCGGGCCTTTTCCTGAGCAAGCAGGATATCCTCCTTTGTCAATTTCATATTCTGGTAAACAGCAGGTGCGAACAATGGCAAGGCAAGAGTTATGCCGCCCTGTGCGGTAGTAGAACCGTCCATACCCATCTTGAACGAACCCATGCTGGTCTTGATTTCAGCCACCTTGATACTGTGTGACAATGAAATGGAACCGTCCAATGTAGGCAATAAAGACTGCCATGCCTCGGTGTTTGCCACCTTTTTCAGTTCAATGTCTTTTTCTGCAACTCGGATTGTTGGGTTCTCGTCCAACGCAATTTGGATGGCACTCTGCAGGGTGAGGTCAATTTGCTGTGCAAATAAAGAAGAAGCAGCAAATGCCATCGTCATACTTAAAAGCAATTTTTTACCTTTCATCTCTTATCTTACTATCTTTAATACTTAAGTCTAAATTTAATTGTCTGATGCTTTAACTCAAAAAATAATGTGTCATGGTATAAAATACCCTAAAAAGATGTGCAAAGGTACACATTTTCGACCTTTCAACCAAAAATGACTGAATAGAAAGGAATAAAAAATCGACTTTTATACAAGTTTTTAGTGCATGAAATATCAGCATGAGTGATTCATCATGCAACAAACAGCATTTATTATGCCGATTTACTTCAGGAAGGTTACTTAACCTTACCTATCCAGTCTGTCCGTCATTGAATTCCCAGAGCCTCCTTTACGGCAATCTCGATGTTTTCGCCGCGAAGTCCGCGTCTTAGGATAATTCCATCAGGTGAGAACAGTATGATTTCAGGAATTCCAACAATACCGTAAGCGTCCGAACCCGCCGTCTGCGCATTGATTATCTGAGGATAACTGATACCCTCTTCCCCGATAGCGTTCATGGTATCCTCGGGCTTGTCCCAAGTGGCAACGCCTACTACTGTGAAATTCTCACCGCCGTATTTCTCGAATACACTCTTGATATTAGGAATTTCCCCTCTGCAAGGTCCGCACCAACTTGCCCAGAAGTCAACCAGCACGAACTTTCCCTTACCTACATAATCCGAGAGTTTCTGAGTCTTTCCGTCATAGGTAGCCTCGAAGTCAACGAAAGTCTTGCCTTCGGAAGTTGCTTCCTGAATGTCAGCGGAGTTGAGATATTCTTCGGAAATGACTTTTCCGACGTACTCCTGTACTTCGTTGCTGCAACTGCCGAACAGTTTCTTCAGAAACTTTGCGCTGACATTCTCCTGCAGGTAGATAAGTGCTGCTGCAGCGGCTGCATCGCCGTTATGCCTTGCCATGAAATCCCTTGCAAGAGTTTCCCTGTCAGCATCTTCCTGCTTGGTATCGAGTTCATCGAAGAATTTCTGCAGTTCTATGTTGGTTTCACTACCGCCGACCTTACTGTCTTCCAATAGTTGTATGTCACCGTCGTTGGTTACAAACAGCCACAGGTTTGTTCCGTCCGTAGCGATAGCCACACTGCCTGCACCGCCGATGATAGAATCCTCAATTGTGAATTTTCCGTCAGTCACCTTAACTGAATCGGTAAAGTTGCCGGAGTTGAAGTAGCAATTCGTGTAGTACACATATTCAGCCTCAGTATTACCGGTAGCCTTGAACGATGATGTGCTGTTATTGCTGCTGCAACCCGCGAGGCATAATGCCAATACGGCAATCAATAGGAACGTGGTCTTATTCATGATGTAGATAGTTATTTTATTCAACTTTCGTAAGTTTCCAACTTGCTTGGTTTCAGAAGTTAAGTAGATTTGGAGTTAAAGGCTTTTTGGAGTCTACGAGTCAACGAGTCAACGAGTCAACAAGTTTTTCGAGTTTTCGCGCCGTTAGCCTTTTGCGTTTGCGTAGCCCACAGGACGTTGCGTTTGCGTTTCTCCTGACTGCTTTTCTACTAAAAGTGGAGCCCAGCGAAACTTGTATCAATAATAGTTTAATCAATAATAGTTTAGGCTTTCAGGTTTTGTTTATAGCCTTTACTTGCTGCTGTGGATATCCTTCAGAATGCCTTCATAGCATTTCTTCACGGCACCGGCAGCAGAATAGATATAGTCGGCAGCAGCCTTTCCTGCCTTCTCCACCGTTTCAGGTTCGGCAATGAACCTGTCCATCAACTGACGGAACGAATCGCTGTCGGAGTACTCGAACGAACCGCCGAGTTTCAGCAGAGCCTGTGCTTCCTGGAATTTCTGGTTGTTAGGTCCGAAGATAGTAGGAATGCCATATACTGCTGCTTCCGGCACATTGTGTATTCCGCTTGGATTGAATCCACCACCGATGAGAGCCACGTTTCCGTAGCGGTATATTGAAGAAAGTTTTCCGAAACAGTCGATGATGAGAACATCGGCATTGCGGAGTTTTTCGTCGCGTCCCTCAATGTTACCCTTCTCGCGGTTGAATTCGTTGGCTTCAACCTCGCTGTAGAGTACCACATTCCTGCCTTCGAGCAGTTTCCTTATTTCCGTTATGTGGTGGCCCGTGATGAGATGAGGCGCAATGATGAGTTTCCAGTCCTTGTGCTCATTGAAGTAAGGAATGTATATTTCCTCATCGCCACCCCATGAACTGCCTGCGATGAAAGTCTTCTGACCGTTGCAGAAAGTCTCCACCAAAGGAAGGTCGGAGGCCATCTTGCGTATGAGTATCACTCGGTCGAAACGAGTGTCGCCCACCACCGTAGTGTTGTTGATGCCGATTCCGGAAAGCAGTTGCCTGGATTCCTCGTTCTGTACGAACAGGTGTGAGAAGCACTTGAGTGCAGTCTTGTTGCCGTACCACTTGAAGAAATACTGAGTAGGGCGGAATATGCTCGAAACGGAGTAGAGTCTCACCTTCCTGAGTTTTGCAAACATCAGATAGTTTGCCCAGAACTCATACTTGATGATAAGTCCGATTTCAGGGTGAGCCAGTCTTATGAATGACGCAGCATTGCCCGGAGTGTCGAAAGGCAGGTAGCAGATGACATCTGCACCGGCATAGTCTTTCTGTACCTCATAGCCTGAAGGTGAGAAGAAAGTGAGCAGAATCTTGAATTCAGGATGGTTTCTACGGATAATCTCCAGCAGCAGACGACCCTGCTCGAATTCGCCTAACGAAGCGGCATGTACCCACACCACACGGTCGGTCTTCTTTATGTTCTTATGCAGGATGAACATTGTCTTGGCCTGTCCCTTTATCTGGTGTCTCAGTTTCTTGGAAAAGAGACTGCCTATGAACGCGCCAAGCGTCATCAGATACATCGCTAAACTATACACGATACTATTCTTTTTTCATTGTTATACAACCCTACTGAAACCTACTCTATCCCAGCATTTCGATGGCATGGCTGATGCGGCTGACTGTTTCTTCCTTACCGAGGAATGCAGAGAGTTCATACATGTCAGGACCCTGACCTGCACCTACCAATGCCACACGCCATGCATTCCAAGGACGTGCCCCGGTCTCCTCTGCCCAAGGGTCAACAACCGCCTTCTGACCTTCAATGCTGAAGTCTTCCACGCCTTGTAGTTTCTCCACGAGTTGGCGCATCATGTCGGCAGTATCTTCCTTCCAGTTCTTGCGTACGAACTTGTCCTCAGTATCATAAGTCTCAGGAGCCTTGAAGAAGAACTCGGTGAGAGGCCAGAGGTCGCTCACGAAACTGATGTTGCGCTTCTTCTTGTTGCCCTCCTTGTCCACGTATTCAATAACCTTCTGCTTCATCATTTCCACCACCTGCGCCTCACGTTCAGGAGTTGACTCGATACCGTTGGCTTTCAGTATCCGGTCGAACTCAGGAGTCCAGTCCATTGCATCCTGACGGAGCAGGTACTGGTGGTTGAACCATTGTGCCTTTATGTAGTCGAAGCGTGCTCCCGCCTTACTGCATTTGGAGAGGTCGAAGAGGCTTACCATCTCGTCGAGTGACATCACCTCCTGATCCGTACCCGGATTCCATCCCAGCAGCGCAAGGAAGTTCACTACAGCCTGTGGCAGATAGCCCTGTTCGCGGTAACCCGAAGAAATGTCGCCCGACTTAGGGTCGTGCCATTCGAGAGGGAATACAGGGAAACCCAACTTGTCGCCGTCGCGCTTTGACAGTTTTCCGTTGCCTACAGGTTTGAGCAGCAACGGGAGGTGTGCGAACCGAGGCATGGTGTCAGCCCATCCGAAAGCCTCGTAGAGCAGTACGTGGAGCGGAGCAGACGGCAGCCATTCCTCGCCGCGGATTACGTGCGTAACCTCCATGAGATGGTCGTCCACGATGTTTGCAAGGTGGTATGTAGGCAACTCGTCGGCACTCTTGTAGAGCACCTTGTCGTCGAGTACGCTTGAGTTGATGCTCACGTCGCCTCGTATGATGTCGTCGACATGTACGTCGCGTCCCGGTTCAATCCTGAAGCGCACCACATACTGGTGACCGCTCTCAATCAGTCCGTCCACTTCCTCCTTCGGAAGAGTGAGGGAGTTTCTCATCTGCATGCGGGTAGAGGCGTCATATTGGAAGTTCTCAATCTCGGCACGTTTCCTGTCGAGTTCCTCAGGAGTGTCGAAGGCGATGTATGCCTTGCCGGCATCGAGCAGTTGCTTCACATATTGCTTGTAGATGTCACGTCGTTCCGACTGACGGTAAGGACCGTGTTCGCCGCCGAAGGAAACACCCTCGTCGAACTTGATGCCCAACCAGTTGAAGGCCTCGATGATGTAGTCCTCGGCACCGGGTACGAAACGTGTGGAGTCGGTATCCTCGATGCGGAAAATGAGTTCACCGCCGTGCTGACGTGCAAAGAGATAGTTGTAGAGTGCCGTGCGCACTCCTCCGATATGTAAAGGTCCCGTAGGACTTGGAGCGAATCTGACGCGTACTTTTCTTTCTGCCATTATATTGCTTTTCTTTTTTTGTTCTTGATTTCAGTTTTAATCCCTGTTCCTGCTGATCACCTTGTTTGCCCCACTGGTAATCTGCACCAGTTCAGGGTGTTCCTTGGCGAAGTTGTCGATGTGGCGGACACGCTTGCTCTCCGTGATTTCGTCAATAGCGATGAGAATACCCGTCTCTTCCACGTCGCCGAATCCGTAGTTGATGGCGGTTCCGAACATCTTCATCGTAGGCGAGAGCGACATGTAGGCATTCACCAGCGGCGGAATGTTGTAGCCGAGATTTCTCACCTCACGGTTCAGTATGATGTAGTCCTCCTTGAAACTCTCCTTGCAGAACAGCCTTTCCAGTTCGGCAGGGTCGTGCTCCAACTGAAGCGGCTTGGTAGGGAGGATGAGGTTGTCGGGGTCAGGGAAGTGCTTGTTGAGGAAGAAGAGTATCATGTCGCGTGCCTTGCGGTCGTATGAAGGATACATCGTCATCTTGCCGAAGAAGTACTTGCAGTTGGGCATGATGACACTCAGCGCACCGAGTCCGTCCCAGAGGTTGTCGAGGGCAAAGAGACCCTTCGAACCGGCTCTGGTGGCCTGATACTCCAGGGTCACGAACGAGCGTCCCAGTTCCACCGTGTAGGGAAGGTAGTCGTTTATGAATTCATCGGAGAAATGAAACATGTGGGAAGTGGCGAGGATGGGCTGTCCCTTTTCGTCGAACTCCACATCGGTACCCAGCAGGTAGCGGTATCCGCCTATGATTTCCTCTGCATCAGGGTCCCACACGATAAGTTGCTTGTAAGGGTTGTCGCAGGTGTCGAACCGGTCGAGGTCCATGGCAAGACCCGTACCGCCTCCGGCTGCACGGAAGGCAATCTCGCGCAGGCGGCCGATTTCCTTCACCACGTTGGGTGAATCCTGCCACGTCACGATGTATATTTCATTGTTGCTGCGGTTCGTGAAACGCATCCGCTTGTCCTCCGTGAGTTCAGCCTTCAGTATCTCACGTGGTATTGGTGATATGATTTCTTCCATATTCTTTCTGGCTTTCAGCCTATATCGTTGTTTTATTTTTCTCCCATTTCGTAAACCCGTTCCTTCACCCACTGTGCCCATTCGGCATGGGTCTTCGTCCTGTCGAACGTCTGCCACGGAATCGGTTTGCCGAACGTCACGGTGAACTTCTTGCCCACGTTGCCGTACATCTCGTCCACGAGGAAGAGCATGGCGATGTTCACCTTCAGGTTCAGCCGCTTGCAGATGTTGGCAATCCTGTAGAACCGTTCCGAGTTCTGACCGGAGAAATGTACGGGTATCACATCTCTCTGATATTCTATGCTCTTGGTGATGAACGTCTTCTTCCAGTCGAGGTCGCGTATCCTGCCGTCCTGCTTTCTCGAACAAAGTCCGGCTGGAAACATCAGCACGTTGGTGTCGTCCTGAAACGCCATCTCCACCATCTTTGGGAAGTTGCGGCTCTGACTGCCCGTCTTGTTGATGGGCACACACAGCGGAGCCAGTCCCCTGAGGTTCATCAGCACGTCGTTCACCAGATATTTTATCCTGCTGTCATACTTATGGCAGAGAATGCTTCCGAGAGCCACACCGTCCTCGCCGCCCAGCGGATGGTTGCACACGATGGTGTAGTAGCGTCCGTCGCTGTTGTCGGGCAGATCCTCGATGCCCCTCACCTGCAGGTCCATCTCAAGATAGCGCACACATTCGTCAAGGAAGTCCTGGCCGTACAGACCCTTTGCCCTGCCTGTAAGGAACCTGTTGACTTCGTCCTGATGAAGTATCTTCTTCAGCCAAGCCACTACGAATCGTGGTATGTATCTTGCTTTCTTCCCGGCCTTCGCCTTGACTATAGCGTCAACGTCCACCGAGAATTCCTGTCCGTTCTGAGCCATAATAAAAAATATCTCCGTGCAAAGGTACGAAATATTATGCATATCTTCGTCCAATATCCCAAAAATGTTGGATAAAACATTCAAAACACAGACGTATAACTCAAAACTTAAGGCTTCGCCTACGAAACGGCGTAGCCTTTTTGCGTTTGCGTCAGGGTTTGCGTTAGTTATAAAAGTGTTCATTTTCTTCCCGATGCTTTCTTGTGGTAATTGCTATGCATGTAACTGAAGCATAGTGCTTTATGTAGAAAGTGTTGGTCTCTCTGCTATACTCCCCTTATGAGTCAGTTATGAGTCTATTATGAGTCAGTAACGAGTCAGTAAAGAAGCGGTATTTTGTATAAAGTAAAATCGGACAATTTTTCAGAGGAAAGCCATTGGTATTTAAGTCAACGAGTGACCATCCGGATTGTAAGCCAAGGGCCAATGGCTAATGTTTTTTTCTCCTTGTGAGGCTGGGAGACCCTTTTGCGTCATTCTTTTTGCAATAAAATTGAAGCATTTATCTTTCTGGATTATGCCTAAGCCTTTGACATTGAAGTGGTTGGGTGTGAGTGTTGATTTGTTTAATCGTTAAATTGTTATTTCCAACTCTCTTTTTCCCTATAGGGGGTATTATATATAATATATTAATAATATACTCTACATATTAAGCTTAGACGCGCGCGCCCAGGTGTGCCTGCACGAAAGCACACCTGAAAGTGATGTTGAGATTCACTTTGTGTCCTTTCCTGAAAAATAGTTGAATACACTTGATTTTAACAAATTAATAATTTATAAATTTACAAATTAACTAACCTTTGCCATGTCTTGTTACGATTTTTGCTTGATTTCTAATCGCAACACTAAGTTAGGTGAAAAATCTGACATGACAAAATCCTGAGCAACTTTTTGTTGCTCAGGAGCTTATAAATAATGTTAAATTAAAGTGTTGCGGAATTAAGGTGAACTAAAAAAATAGTTAAAAAACCGTCAAAATATTTGGCGGTTTTATTTTTTATTACTACTTTTGCATCGCGAACTAAAAAAATAGTTGAATTAATGAATACAAAAAGTATGGAAAAACTCACGAATAAGGAAGAGGAAGTTATGGAGATGATATGGCAGTACGGTCCATGTTCTCCTAAGGACATTGTAGCAATCTACCCTGATCCAAAACCTCATGTCAACACTATCGCAACCATGTTTCAGTTTCTTGAGAAGAAAGGGTATCTCTCTCACGAGGCAAAGGGCAGGGGCTATATCTATGCACCGTCCGTCTCACAGAACGAATATGGAAAAACAAAGTTCTCGAGTTTCGTCGACCGCTATTTCGATAAATCCTATATGAATGTCGTCTCTGCACTTGTTCACGAGGAAAAGATTAGCCGCGACGAACTCATTGCCTTCCTCGAACAACTGAAGAATAGTTAACAATAAATGAACAATTAACAGCTAATGGCTAAAAGCCCCATATTCTATGGCATCATTCTTCATCTACATACTCAAATGGGCAATAAGCCTCGCGTTGCTTTATTCCCTCTACGGATTGTTCCTTCGAAAGGAGACATTCCACACCTTCAACCGTACAGTACTGCTCTGCATTCTCGTTCTGAGTATGGTAATGCCGTTCTGCGTGTTCACCACCTCGCACGAGACACTGACCTCTTCAAGTTTCTCGCAGATTGAGACAGCAATCACATCCTCCACTTTTCTCTCAGAAGGCAAAAGTACATCCGTAGCTGTCTATCCCGAGATTTCAGTTACTCCTAAGGCTGAAACATCGTCTTTCCATCTGAATCTTCCGCGCATCCTAATTCTCATCTACGCACTCGGACTCGTTTTCTTCTGGCTCAGATATGCTGTGTCGTTCTTCTCGCTGGCAAAAGTTATTGCCGGCAGTAGCAAGTGCAAGGATTCCAGATTGCCGAAGTGCGCAACATTCCTTACTAATAATAAGGTGCAGATTCCATTTAGTTGGTTTAATTGGATTGTGATGAACGAGAACGACCTCAAAGGTCCGTCATCTATAATCATACACGAACTCACCCATGTTCGTCGGCATCATTCGCTCGACATGCTTCTGTGTGACTTCGCCTCAAATATGCTCTGGTTCCTTCCGTTCTCGTGGATGCTCCGTCACGATATGTGTGATGTCCACGAATACGAAGCCGACCAGGCAGTAATGCTCTCCGGAGCAAACCCTACAGAATATCAAATGCTTTTGATAAACAATTCCACCGGCAGTGGACTGCAGCCGCTCGCCAACGGTTTTAATCAACACTCAATTAAAAAACGATTAGTTATGATGTACAGAAAACAATCAAGCAAAATGGCACGTCTGAAGGTTCTCTACATCCTTCCGCTTGCCGGCATCGCACTTGCTGCATTTGCACGTCCTGCCATAATCAACGATGTGTCCGAAGTCCTGAAGGATGAGGAGGCCAAAGCTCCGCTGCTCCTTCCTTCGCAGATAGTCAGCAATCCGACTCAATCCCTCACTGAAGTGCAGATAGTAGAGTCTATCCCTTTAGAGGAAAATTCAGAAGTGGCTTCCTTGGAGGGGTCAGAAGCCGACCCTGTTGTTCTCACAGTCACAGTCAAGGAAAAAGGAGGGGATTGCCTCAGTAAGGCAAATGTACTTATCAAGGATAAGGACAATCGAATCATCTGTCATGGAGTTACTGACCTAAATGGTGCCGCCACGCTCAAGGTTCCAAAGGGCGGAGAAACCCTTCAAGTCTCTTATGCAGGATTCGAGACATTTGAGAGAAAGATTGGTCATTTAGAAAAAGTTGAAGGTACTGCCTTCATTATAGTAGACCTTGCCCCAGGTATCAATGTGCCAACATTGACGGTCGTAGGTTCTCCAGTTCCGGTGGATACGGCAGACACGACGCCTATTCCATCCAAGACGGAATCTGCAAAGAAAGAGACTGGTTCAATGGATGATGCAGTCTTTGTAATTGTAGAATCCTTGCCTGAATGGGCAGGCGGAACAGTGGCTATGGCAAATTACATTTCCAGCGAGATAAAATATCCGCAAATGGCATGTATCTATCGTGAGGAAGCAAACGTTACCATAGAATTCGTAGTCGACAAGTACGGCAATCAACTTGCGACAAAGGTCAGTGACATAGAAGACCGCACACCGCTGCCTCAATCGACTTACGACAAGGCAAAGGATGGCGACATCTATGCCCAGGAACGAATTTCCCTCCACGAAGATGTGCTCGATCAGTTCAAGACCGAAGCAAAGAGAGTAGTCCGCAACCTCGCTGGCAAATGGACTCCAGGCACCCAGCGTGGCGAACCTGTAAACTGCAAGATGCATGTTCCGATTTCATTCGTTATGGAAACCAGTGTTTCCCACTAATAGAAATCGAACAAAAGAAGGGCCTGGAACTTGACCAAGCATTATAGGAATAGACCGCAATAAGTTTGAGCCCTCATCATCGTGATGAGGGCTTTTTTAGTCGTTCTTTTTTGTGCTTCTGATGGTTGCCGATGCCATTACTGTGAGTTGCCTTTTTCGTGTTGTACTGGCAGAATTCTACTCCGTATGATGCCATACGTATATGCAACGCACAATAAAGCCACAACATTCTGACAGATTTACCAAATAGTATTGAGAAAATTAACAACACATTAGTAACAGCTATATACCACCTGTTAATAACGTCTATATACCATCTGTTAATAACGTCTATATACTACTTGTTAATAACGTAATGGCAATATTCTCCGTAGTATTCGCTAATGTTTTCAGCTATAGCAAATAAACGTCTCCGTTCTATGCCACAATTTTTTGGGTCACCTGCATAAGCCTGTAGCACGGATCTCTGCGAGAAATATCGTGCAAACCGTTCCGAGCTTGTCTCGCCTGATGGTCGAAGCACCGGAAGAACGCAGAGCCAAATTCATTTGAGCTATGCTGAGGTGCAGCCGATATTGCAGGTACTGAAATTTAAGGATACTATTGAGTTGCGCCACGAGGTCAGTTGACTTCAACACACAGGGTTTTACTGGTGACCCCATTAAAGATAATTTATTCATCTTTCGCATGTATTTTAAAACATTAATGACCATTAATCGAAACATTAATCAGACATTAATTTTATTTATGGCTGATGGCATGTTTATATCAAATCATAGTCAATGATTATTAATGTCCCGATTAATGTTTAAATTAATGTCTGATGACTCGGAGCTCTGCTCGCCTGAGTGGCCGTAGTGCCCGAAGTAGGGGTCATTAGGGACAGGCACTGACACATTACCCAATTCTGCGTGCCGTGTGTCAAAGGTGCCTGTCCCTAATGACCCTCCAAATTACTTCTTTTTTTTGAATAACACAAGAATATAGGCTTTTTTCTCTAAAAAAGCGGCTGTATTATACGTTCTTCTGTATTTGGGTATAAAATAAACTTGCCACCCCGATTTTTATTTTTATCTTTGCATCGTAAATTACTGAAAATATGCATAGCAACATATTATTGAATTGGGAGAATTTGGGTGTAAAGGCTGAGACTTCTGTCTTTCAGTTGGATGGAAAGGTGGGGGAATGTCATGCTGTACTTCATGTGGAACCTCGCGGTGAGGATTTTGCGGGTCAGTATGGAAGACTCTGCATGGCTGAAGGACTGTTGATGGCTGCACCTGAATTCCAGGGTTTCAAGGCTGTATTCAAGCGTTATTTCCTGTCGGATTCATGTAATCAGTTTCCTGTGATTGAATCGATGGGGGGTAACTCTCAATGTGCCGTTTCCTTTATTCAGCAACCTCCGCTCGACGGGAGTAAGGTGGCTGTGTGGATTTATCTGCTGAGGGGTACTGACGTCGTTATGGACGGGGGTGTCTCCGTGACGGAGCACAATGGTTACAGGAACATGTGGCAGATGGGGATGTGTGTGGATGAAGGTGATTCCTATACTCAGACTGGTAAACTGCTGGAGATGTATGAGGAGGGGCTGGAGAAGTGTGGCGCCACGATTGCCGACAACTGTATCCGTACCTGGTTCTTTGTCCGCGACGTGGATACTCAGTACGGCGGTTTGGTGAAGGCGCGCAGGGAGAACTTCAGCCGTCATGGTCTTACTCAGGATACTCACTATATTTCTTCTACAGGTATCGGAGGCGGTCCGGTTTCGGTGAAGTCTCTCGTGCAGATGGACTCTTTCTCTGTCGTGGGTCTTGATCCTTCGCAGCAGCGTTACCTTTATGCCAAGTCGCACCTGAACCCTACGTATGAGTACGGCGTGACGTTTGAGCGGGGTACCTTGGTGGAATACGGTGACCGCGGTCATGTGTTCATATCCGGTACGGCTTCTATTGACAACAGGGGTGACGTGGTGCATGTGGGTGATGTGGTGAGTCAGACCCGGCGTATGTGGGAGAATGTGGAAACGCTGCTCTCGGAGGGTGGCATGGATTTCAGCAATGTCATGCAGATAATCGTCTATCTTAGGGATGTTGCCGACTATGAGACGGTGAGGCGTATGTTTGCTGAGAAGTTTCCTGACACTCCGTATGTCATTACTCTTGCTCCTGTGTGCCGTCCTACGTGGCTGATTGAGATGGAGTGCATGGCTGTTGACGGACGTACTACCGAATATCGTGATTACTAAGGCAAGGATTCCGTTCATACTGCTGGCTGCCATCTGTCTGTGTATCGCTGCAGCCACAGCCGTAGATGCCCGTTGGGGATTGGATACGGCTTACGGGTGTGTGTACGGTTCCGTGTGGTTCAAGTTGCTTTGGTGTGCTGCTGCCACGACGGGTTTGATGCTTATCCTGAAACGGAGAATGTGGCACGACATTCCCGTATTTATTCTTCATTCTTCTTTCGTGATTATCCTTGTGGGGGCTTTCGTGACTTCCGTGTCTTCTGACAGGGAGGACCTCCATCTGCGTCAGGGTGTGCCTTCTGTTTCCTTACCGTTTGTTCTCCGTGTGGATTCGTTTATGGTGGATTACTATCCCGATGGTGATGCGGTGTATGACTACAGGTGTGAATGCAGTATGTATGACGCTGACGGTGAGGGTGGCGGGGTTACTATTTCCATGAACAACATTCTCTCGCACAAGGGTTACCGCATCTATCTTTCTTCGTATGACCCCGACCTTTTGGGTGTTTATTTTACGGTAAACCATGACCCTTACGGTACTCCCATCACTTACTTCGGATATGTGGTGCTGGCTGTAGGTGTGCTGTGGTGTGTGATGAGGCAACTGAACAGGCGCATGCGTCTGGCTGCTGTCGTGTTTCTGATTCTGCTTTCCGTGGCTTCTTTCCTGAGGTGGAAATATGCGATGGTGATGCCTGTGTCGATGCCTGTCCTGCGTTCTCCGCTTCTGGTGGTGCACGTAGGTATAATTGTCGTGGCTTATGTCCTGTATGCAGTGGCTGCTATACGTCCCAACCATTCGTTGGTACTGGTGGCTACGATGTTTCTGGCTGCCGGTATTTTCCTGGGTGCGGTGTGGGCAGGTCAGTCGTGGGGCAGTTACTGGAGTTGGGATCCCAAGGAGTCGTGGGCTTTGATAACTATGATTGTCTATGCACTTTCATTGCACAGACAGTCGTTACCTATGTTTCAGAACGGAAAAATCTACAATCTTTATGTACGCCTTGCTTTCCTCGTACTTCTCATGACTTACCTCGGTGTCAACTATCTCCTTGCCGGATTGCATAGTTATGCGTGAAAAGGCGGTTCGCCTTTTTGAGTCTACGAGTTTTCGATACTTCGATAATTCGAGATTTCGATAATTCGAGGAATCGAGCAAATGGCTAATGGCCAATATCCCTCCTATTTAAGCAATTCCTTGAAGTGCTTCATCATACTTTCCTGCTGTTCGGGTGAAAGATCGGGGTAGTATGTCTTGATGGTCTGTAGAAAGGCTTGTTCTGCCTTTGTACGCATCTGTGCCTTTCCTGCCCGTATGCCTGCCGTGAGTTCGTTTTTCGGCAGCAATGCCCTGTTGAAATTTCCGTCGCTCATTGGGTGTCAGTTTTTTTTATTCCTGTGTATAGATACGCTGAACACGTGGTGATATGCCTGTAAGTACTTCGTATGGGATGGTGCCGAGTGCATCACTCAATACGGTGATTGGGAGGTCGTCGCCGAAGATGATTGCCTGATCGCCTTGCTTGCAGTCGATATCGGTAACGTCAATCATACATACGTCCATGCAGATGTTGCCTACATACGGTGCTTTCTTTCCGTTTACAAGACAGTAGCAGTTGCCGTTGCCGAGGCGGCGGTTGAGTCCGTCTGCATACCCGATAGGGATGGCTGCAATGCGACTTGGTCGTTCCACGTGTCCGCGGCGGCTGTAGCCTACGGTATCGGTGGCTGGAATGTCGCGTATCTGAAGTATGGTGGTCTTGAGTGTTGCCACGTTGTTGATGATTTGGTTGTTGCGGCTGTTGATGCCGTATAGTCCCAAGCCAAGTCGTACCATGTCGAGATGGTATTTCGGGAAATGTTCGATTCCTGCTGAATTGCAGATGTGGCGAAGTATCTTGTGACTGAATGCTGACTGTAGTTTCCTTGATGCTTCGTCGTAAAGACGGAACTGATGGTGGGAGAATTCATCGAAGCAATCGTCGTCGCTGCCTACGAAATGGCTGAATACTGAACAGGGGGTGAGGGCTGACTGCTTGTGAAGCCGTTCGATGAGTCGCTCCATGTCGGTTTCAGGATTGAATCCAAGGCGGTGCATTCCGGTGTCGAGTTTTATGTGGATAGGGAAATTGGTGATTCCTTCCTTTTCTGCTGCAAAGATGAGTGCATCGAGCAACTGGAAATTATATACTTCGGGTTCAAGACGATAGTCGAACAGCATCTTGAAGGAGGTCATCTCTGGATTCATTATCATGATGTTGGCTGTCACTCCTGCTTTTCTGAGGTCGGCACCTTCGTCTGCTACCGCAACTGCAAGGTAGTCAACTCCGTTTGCCTGGAGGGTCTTGCTTGTTTCAACCGGACCGATTCCGTATGCCGATGCCTTGACCATGCACACCATCTTTGTTTCGGGTTGCATGAATGAACGGTAGTAGTGTACGTTGTCAATGAGTGCATTGAGGTTTACTTCCAGTATGGTCTGGTGTACCTTGAGTGTCAATCTGTCGCATAACTGGTCGAAATGATAGTTGCGCGCTCCCTTGATGAGAATGAATTCGTTGTTGAGTTGGCTGAACACCTCACTTTCGGTCAGTTCTTCCGTAGTGTGGAAGAAATGGCGTTCCATCGGGAAATACTCTGCACATGAGAATATCTCGTCTCCTACGCCTATGACTTTCTCGATTCCTCGGTTTACTGCCATCTGTGCTACTCGGCTGTAGAGCGAACGTGGGGCTTCGCCGCTTTGGAGAATGTCGCTCAGAATGAGTGTGCGGCGTTGTGTGTTGTTTTCCGTAGTGCGGCGCGACATGAAGTCGAGTGCAATGTCGAGTGAATGGATGTCGGAATTGTATGTGTCGTTGATAAGTGTACATCCGTTGATTCCGTCCTTCACTTCCAGACGCATGGCTACTGGTTCCAGACGGCTCATCCGTTCCAGAATCGTGTTCATCCATGTATCTCCGTCTATGCCGTATTGCGATGATTGACTGCCCTTACGTTCCATTCCTTTGAGTTTGTGGCATACTGCCAGGCATGTTATGGAGTTCTCAATTGAGGCGTTGTCAATGAACGGAATCGTGTATTTTCCCGATTCTCCGTTGATGGTGTATGTTATGGTGGCTTTCGAACCGTGTTTCTCCACACTCCTGATTACGGGGTATTCGGTGACCTTGTCCTTAATCTCCTGGCGGGCTACTCGGTTGATGAGTTCTGACTGAAGATTGATTATGGCTGTGTCGCAGTCCTTGAACAACTTGAGTTTCTCATCGCATTTGCCTTCGAGTGTGTAGAAGTTTTCCTGATGTGCCATTCCGATGTTGGTCATCACGCTGATTTGTGGCCGTATCATGCGGTTGAGGCTGTCCATCTCGTCGGGATTGGAAATTCCTGCTTCGATGATTGCCAGGTCGTGATGCCCGTCCATGAGCCAAAGTGAAAGGGGTACTCCTATCTGTGAATTGTAACTGCGTGGTGAACGACATACGTTGAAGTCGGGCGAAAGCAACTGGTAGAGCCATTCCTTGACTGTTGTCTTTCCGTTGCTTCCGGTGATGGCTATGATTGGTATGGCGAACTGCTGACGGTGATATGCTGCAAGACTCTGCAGGGCATGAAGACTGTCGTGAACTACCAGAAAGTTGGCTTCTCCGTAGGATTGCTGACTTTCGCGTGCAAGAGTACCTATGTGGGCATCGGAACCGGATGTCTGGAATTGCTGCGGAATATACTCTACTACGAAATTCCTTACTCCCCGTCTGTAGAGTTCCTCGATGTATCTGTGTCCGTCGTTGCGTGCTGTCCTGATGGCAAAGAACAGGGTCTCTTCAGGAAAACAGAGTGAACGGCTGTCGATGAGCAACCAGTTTATGGTAGCATCAAGGCTGCCATGGCGTTCTGCTGACGTAATTCTTGCAATGTCACTAATCTTGTATTGCATCTTTCAATATCTGAATTTGTTTGTTGGTTTCTGTGATGAGTCTTTTATATTCGGGTGCGTCTGGATTTGACGGCCTATGACGCAGAGTTCGGTTGAGACGTTCAAATTTTTCGATGAATCCGATAGTTCCGCTGTCCATATAGGTTTGGCAGAACATACTCCAGATGTATTCTATGGCTGTGTCTGACGGGTGCATCATGTCATCGTTGTAGAATCTGTAATCCCTCAACTCGTCAATCATGATTTCGTATGATGGGAAGTAGGAACATGATTCGGGACATGCCTTGCAGATTTTCTCTATGGCAAGCAAGAGTGTTGCCTTACTGAGTTGATTCTCGTGAAGCCCGTCCTTCAGGTGTCTGATGGGACTTACCGTAAAAATAAACTGTGTACCGTTCTTTTCCTTTTGACGTTGTATGCACTCAATCCACTTATCTGCGATTTCATCGGCACTCAACCGATGCCTTTCAAACATGTTCTCTGGATTCTTCCTGCAGTTTGCGACGATTTTTCCCGTAGATTTAAGGGTATAGACGTATGCTGTACCAAAGGTTACTATGATGAGGCCGGCTTCTGATACCCTTGACTGTAGTTCATTGTAGGCATCAGCAGGATTTACGACTCTGGAATGCATCCATTCCAGTGCGTCCCGGTCAATATTGGGATTCAGGACCTGAAGGATTGAAGCCGGGTTGTATAGTGTACCCATTGGATTGACAGTACAGTCAAATCCTCCATCAGTCATTTTCTCCCCGATGTTGTCGGTGAAGCATGAACCAAGCATCACGACGCGGTTACGGTGGCAAATGGCAATACCGTCTTTTGTCGTCTTAACCTTTGTCCTGAATGTGAAATCCTGATTCAGCATATTCCGATAGTATGAAATCAATTGCAAAATTACTGAACTTCTACGACATAACCAACAAATTCGTGCCATAATTCATAGAAGTCATCGTGGCAGTACTCATAAATGAGTAAACTTGAAAAATGAAAGAACCTTTATCGCAACTGATAAAGGTTCTATTCAGAGTTACTAATGTAACGTTGTTTTTGAGAGAATTGAAACTTCCCAGTTTCTATGTTTCTCGGTTTTAGTTAAAGCATATAAAAGAAAATGATTGTTAAAGTCCTTCTTCTACAATCGCATCGAGTTTCCTGATCGAATCGGCCTGTGCCATTGCATCATGTTGGTTTCGGTCAATGATGTGAATGGTTGAGGTGATGTCCTCGGTGCGTGTGTATGTGTCAGCGATTACAGGTGCCCCCGGAACTTCACTGACTGAGTTCTTCTGTAGTGCACGTTCGGCTACATTGCCGATTGTGAGTGTTACAGCCACTACTGCTGCAGCCTTCATGAAGGAACTGATTCGTGAAGCGAGAGGTATAATCCTTGCTTCAACTTCAGTGTCTTCACAGACAACATCAACCATTCTCTGCTTGAAGTCGTCACTGAGGCATTGGTCAGTCGCTTCGTTTTCATAAATGAAAAGTTCAGCATACTGTTTCAGATGGCTTGGAACATCTTCCTGACTGAAGAATGTGCGCAGAATCTGCTCTTCCTCCAGTGTTGTCTCGCATTGCCAGTAGCGTTCGAGTAGTTGTTCGATGTATTTGTAATCCATCTGGTTTTATGGTTTTAATGATTGTTTTGTTTCGTTATTTTCTCCTTGACCGCCTGTCTTGCCCTGAATAGCGTAACCTTGACGTCTGAAAGACTGAGGTTCATCGTTTCTGCTATTTCCTGATAGTTCTTTCCTTCAATGTCTCGCAGTTGGATGATTGTCCTCTGTTTTTCCGGAAGTTGGCTTATTATGTCATTTACGGCTTCGTGCCGCTGAATGTTCATAAGTTGTTCATCCGGGGAGCGGTCGTTGTTCTGTCTGTCATGCACCTTCTCATCGAGTGAAATGTTTCGGTGCTCCATTCTGTCGATATGGTCGAGTGACAGATTGCGGCAGATGGTCATTGCGTAAGTTCCGAGATTCTTGATTTCATTCAGTTGGTCTCTTCCTTCCCAAAGTCGAATCAGTGTGTCCTGAACTACGTCTTCTGCTTCCTGCCTATTGCGCGTAATACGCAGCGCAAGCCTGAAGAGTTGGTCTCCGAGTGGGAGTATGTCGTTCTTGAAACTGATTTCTTTCATCTGTCTCTATAAGTAAGACGGATGAACCGAACATAAGTTACAGTTCATCCGATTTTTTTTCAATTATTTTGTGATTTTTGTTCCTGCATCGCTACCTATGGCGTCGGCTTTGGTTATAATTACCTGAGTTACACCCTGTTCTATGGCATCAAACGAATTCTGCAGTTTTGGAATCATTCCGCCCTGTATCACACCTTCGTCCTTAAGTCGGAGGAAATCCTCGTGTGTGATGTGTGGAATTACACTGTTGTCATCGTTTTCGTCGGCAAGTACACCGGCTTTCTCGAAGCAGTAGATCAGCGTTACATCATAATATGGTGTGAGTGCCTTTGCCACTTCACCTGCAATCGTGTCTGCGTTTGTGTTGAGCAATGAACCTTGGCGGTCGTGTGTCAGAGGTGCCATTACGGGTACTATCCCCTGACTGATTATGTTGTTCAGTTGGTTTCCATCTACCTTATCCACGTCGCCTACGAATCCAAAGTCGATAGGGTTGGCTGGGCGTCGGTGGGATTGAATGACATTCATGTCGGCTCCCGTAAGACCGAGGGCATTGATGCCGCGTGACTGCAACTGCGCTACGATGTTCTTGTTTACCAATCCTCCGTAAACCATTGTCACTACCTGAAGCATTTCACTGTCAGTAACACGTCTTCCGTCAATCATCTTTGTTTCTATTCCAAGACGTGTAGCCATCTGTGTGGCACTGCGTCCGCCTCCGTGTACGAGAAGTTTGTCACCAGGGATACGGGCAAAGTCGTTGAGCAGTTGGTTCAGTGTGTCGGGTTGCTCCACTATCTTTCCGCCTACCTTTATTATTGTTATCGGTTTCATTGCTGAGTTATTTTCTTTATGATTTCTACATAATTATCTATCTGTTCCTGCAGATGTATTGTCTGTATCTCCACGGTCTTCTTTGCCTTTGAGTAGAATGGTTCACGCTTGCTGAGAGAGTCTGCGATGTATTCAGCCAACTGTGAATCGGTCTTACCTTCAAGCAATGGACGTTTTGTGTGACTCATGTGGAGATGGTCAATGAGGGTTGGGATTTCAGCCTTCAGATATACAGTCATGGCTTTGTCGTTCATGTAATCCATGTTGTCGAAAAAACAAGGAGTACCGCCTCCTACGGCAATAACTGTATTCTTCTTTCCTATTACTTCGTGCAGCATCTCACGTTCAATCTGTCGGAATCCTTCTTCTCCGCTTTCACGGAAAATATCAGGAATGGTCTTTCCGCATTGTTCCTCAATGTACCAGTCGAGGTCGCAGAAATCTGTACCGAGATTCTGTGAGAGAGCCTTACCCAAAGTGGTCTTGCCGGCTCCCATGTATCCTATCAGTATGATGGATTGATTCATATTCTATAGTACGAATTATTGAGAACCATTATTTCTTGGAGTTGCCTGATTTTTCGCCTTGCTCGTTGATGATGTCAAGACATTCCTGAGCAGTCAGTTTCAATGGATCGCCTGCATTCTTCGGCAACTTGTAGTTCTTGCCCTTATAGAATAGGTATGCACCGTATCGTCCGTTGCGTACTTCGAGTTCTGGCTCTTCTTCAAATTGCTTCAGATGCTTCTGGCGTTCATCGAGCAACTTTTGCTTGATGAGCATGATGGCTTCGTCAAGGGTGATTTCCATTGGGTCAGTACCCTTGCTGATGCTTGTGTATTTGCCGGCATGGAGAATATAAGGACCGAATCGTCCGGCACCGATAGTGACTGTCTCTCCGTTGAATTCGCCGAGAGTACGGGGCAACTTGAAGAGGTCAAGTGCCTGTTCGAGTGTGATTGTCTGTATGCTCTGCTCTTTTTTCA
This sequence comes from Bacteroidaceae bacterium, assembly GCA_024398475.1. Taxonomy (GTDB): domain Bacteria; phylum Bacteroidota; class Bacteroidia; order Bacteroidales; family Bacteroidaceae; genus Colivivens. Next base: position 159,676 of record JAKSJB010000001.1, read on the forward strand.
GTTGGGCAAAACGTGGCTTTTCCTCGTCGGATGCAGCACCAATCTGTACTACAGGACCGAATCGTCCGATTTTTACTGAAACGATTTTTCCTGTCTTTGGATCTTCACCGAGTACTCGTTCTCCGACCTTATGTTCGTTTCTGTCGTTCAGGGTCTTGTCGATAAGTGGTTCGAAACCGGAATAGAACTGACGTATGACATCCTGCCATTCAGTGTTACCTTCGGCAATTTCATCGAAGTCCTTTTCCACCTTGGCTGTGAAATTATAGTCCATAATCTCAGGGAAGTACTGCATGAGGAAGTCGTTCACAACCGTACCTATGTCAGTCGGCAGTAGTTTTGCCTTCTCATTGCCCACAACTTCGCTCTTTGTCGTTTCCTTAATCTTTCCGTCATTGAGTTGCAGGATGGTATAGTTGCGTTTTGTTCCGGTCTTGTTGCCTTTCTCCACGTATTCGCGTTGCTGAATAGTGGTGATGGTTGGTGAATAGGTAGATGGTCGTCCGATACCCAGTTCTTCAAGTTTCTTTACCAAACTTGCTTCTGTATATCTCAGCGGTGCCTGGGTAAAGCGTTGCGTTGCCTGTACGCCAGCCATGTTGAGAATCATACCTTCCGAAACATTAGGCAGGATGTTGTTTTCTCCGTTGCCTTCTCCTTCGCCTTCATTCTCGTTGTCAACTGACTCACGGTAAAGATGGAGGAAACCATCGAATGTCACTACTTCACCCGATGCAACAAATTCTGCCTCTTCTCCACTTATATTAATACGTATGGTGGTTTTTTCGATTTCTGCATCAGCCATTTGGGACGCAAGTGTGCGTTTCCAGATGAGGTCGTAGAGACGCTTGTCCTGTGACGAACCAGTGATTTCGTGGCGGTCGATATAAGTAGGACGGATTGCTTCGTGGGCCTCCTGGGCACCTTTTGAACTTGTGTGGAACTTGCGCACCTTGGCATATTCCTCACCATAGTTGTTGATGATTTCCTGATGACTGCTGTTGATGCAGAGTGACGAAAGATTCACGGAGTCAGTACGCATGTATGTGATAAGTCCTGATTCGTAGAGTCGCTGCGCAATCATCATTGTCTGTGATACGGTGAAACCCAACTTTCGTGCTGCTTCCTGCTGAAGCGTTGATGTCGTGAACGGAGGAGCAGGAGTTTTCTTCATAGGCTTCTTTGATATTTCTGCAATACAGAATGTCTTGCCCTGAAGTGAGAGCAGGAACTGTTCAGCCTCTTCCTTTGTCTTGAAACGCTGCGTGAGGTCGGTATGTAGTTCGCTGATCTGTCCGTTTTCCTCAACATTGAATACGGCAGAAACCTTGTATGATGACTCCGTCTGGAATTTTTCAATTTCGCGTTCGCGTTCTACGATGAGTCTTACGGAAACCGACTGTACACGTCCGGCAGAGAGTGATGGCTTGATTTTCTTCCACAGAACAGGTGAGAGCTTGAATCCTACGATACGGTCGAGTACTCGTCTTGCCTGCTGGGCATTTACAAGATTGATGTCGATTGTACGTGGATGCTCAATAGCTTCAAGAATGGCATCTTTTGTGATTTCGTGAAACACGATACGTTTCGTACTGTTAATATCCAATCCCAACACCTGTGCCAAGTGCCATGAAATGGCTTCTCCTTCGCGGTCCTCATCGGATGCAAGCCACACGGTGTCAGCCTGTTTTGCACTTGTCTGTAGTGATTTCACCAGTTTTTCCTTGTCTTCTGGTATCTCGTATTCTGGAGTGAGGTCGTCAAGATTAACACCGAAATCCTTTTTCTTCAAGTCACGGATGTGACCGTAACTAGACAATACCTTATAGTCTTTCCCAAGAAATTTCTCAAGAGTCTTAGTCTTGCCCGGAGACTCGACGATAACTAAATTTTTCTGCATCTTTTATAAAATTTTTGTGGCGGCTATCCTAAACATTCCCGCCTACTTTTTGAATTCGGGGTGCAAAGTTATAACAAAAATCAGAAACGACAATCGCTTATTACATTATTTTTTTTATATATAAGGTGTGAGAACTGTAGGGATTTTACTAAATTGAATCCTCAATAGCCACTCCATAGTACATAGTACTATATAAATAGGAATAGAGTTCTGGAGAAGTACAATGTTAAATATTATTAATACGAATTTTGTCAGGCTCAACCTATGATCTCCAATACGCAGATGTAATTTATGTTTCTGCCGAGAAAATATTTATCTCCGTCTGGAAAAGTGAAGTTCTGACCTATCACTATCTTATTTGTTATATTGTATCCCGATTTTCCTTCTTTCATACTTTGTAGTAACTTTGCTGTAAAATCGATAAAACTCCGTCGCTTATTCGAATTTACATCGAGTTTGGTTCGAATTTGCAGCGAAGTCACAACGACGGCATAATATTCTGACTGCGATGCAGAGAAAAATTCAGTGTGCTGAAATTTATTTTCGAGTGAAGTGAAAATTATTTTTGGGCCAAAACATTTTATTTTTAATCATCAACATTTTGTTGTTTTCATCTCAATATTCTTATTCAATTATGTGTAATTTTTCCAGTCGTTTTTTGATATTTCTGACTTTTTGAGTCGAAAGTTACTTCTTTTGCTGCTCTATTCCAAAAATAATTCATACATTTGTAGCATTAAATCCATTTACATTATGAATAATGGATATTCTATACTGTTTTTGGTATAGATTGTTGATTTACATGTAGGTCGGTGGACTTCCCAATGATGTGAGTGAAGATGGCAGAAACAAATAAACGAAAACACTTTGGCCAGTTCAACTAACCAACTGAAGAATTGAATGTCACAAAATATTATCGAACAATACTAATTAATATATTAATATGAAAAGAACTTTTTTGAACTTATTACTTGCATTCATTGCAATCGTTGTCAGCGGAAGTGTGGCTGATGCCCAATCTATTGTGCCTGGTAATTATGGTTATGTCAACCTTTCGGCGGGTTATGGTGAGGAAATGACATACGGAGGAGTGACCAAGTCGGAACAAATCATCGATGGCAATGTCATCCACGTGGTTTGGGCAAAAAATTCCGCGAGTTATGAGGTGTGGTATCGCCGTTCCAACGACCTCGGCAAAACATGGGAAGAGCCTGTGCTTGTAGTGAGGAATACGGGGCGTGAAGTAGCACGCACTGAACGCATGATGTCGGTCAGCGGAGGCAAGGTGTTTATCGTGGCAACACCTGCCAACAGCAAACTCAGCGTGTTCAGCACTACTGACGGACAGGAGTTCCGCGAGACGGAAGTGAACAGCCGTATCAACAACTCGCGATATGTGAACCCTATGCTTTTCAGTGTGGGAAACAAGGTGGCTGTGGCATACTCCAAGGAATTGGATCGCGACGAAGGTCTCCATGTTGCTTATTCCTCTGACGGTGGCATGACATTTGCCGACAGTCTCCTGGCGGTTAAGTTCGAGGGCAGTTCGTTTGTGCCGACAATTCAGGATTTCGTGTTCGACGGCAGCCGCATGGCGGTGCTCTCAACATGGAGCGACCGCTGGGGCGACCAGCAACTGGTGTTTGCTACCACATCCGACGACTACTGTCATACTTACACCACTACGCAGCTGGCACCCAATGTTGAGGACAATGATGGAAACATCAGCCGACATGCTACCATCCGCCGACTCGAAGGTCCTGCAATGGCATTTGATGGCGACAACATCTTTGTAACTGTATCAGCCCAGCTCGATGCCGACGATTCGGGTAAATATCTCAGTATCCTTCGCTCTGCCGATGGAGGCAAGACTTGGAGTGAACCAAAAGAATTGGTTTACAAAGGCAATGAAGACACACGGTTGGAGAGTAAACAACCGACCGTTGTGGCAAAGAACGGTCATGTCTATGTGATGACTGAGACATGGAGAAGCCCTCGTTCCAATGAAGATGCGCGTGGCATTTTCTATAGCGACGACTGTGGCGAAACGTTCAGCATGCAAGATTCTTGGCAGGAATATACCGGATGCTGGGGCTACAGCCATAACTATACCCTGAAGATAGATGAAAACGACCAGTCTGGCAACAGCGTCTATGCCTTATTCAACGACTTCGCATGGGTGAAGACCACCGACGGTTTCAAGTCTGTCTGTGAGGTTGCATCCAGCCCTAACGGACGAAACGATGACAACATGCAGACTCAGTTGGCGTTCGATGCCGATGGCTGCCGTCATTGGTTCCTGCGCTATGACTCTGACAACGGGAAATACTACAACCTAATATACAAGAGTGAAAACGAACCTAAACCATCTGCTGACGACCAATGCGTGCAGTTTACCAAGAAGGAAACGGGTAAGTTCAACCGCATTGCTATTCCCAATACATCTGACCTCCATGCCTACAATGCCTTCACCGTAGAGATGTGGGTCAACCTGCCAGAACTGATTGACCAGACGTTTGCATGGCTGCCAGGCAAGAATGCCGAAGACGCTTATGGATTGTCTTTCAGTGCTTCCTCTTCATATAGCACGGGCTACCGATATCGCTTCACCTCACGCATCACAAACTCAATGGGTGACAGAACCGACCTTCAGCAGCAGTATTTTGATGTCACGCCTAATATCTGGCACCATTTGGCACTGACTTATAATGCTGACCAGCGCCGAGTTCGATTCTATCTTGACGGAGTGCTGCAGCAGGAGAAGGAGTTCAACGGTCAGATGGGATGGGGCTGGAACTCATTTAATTTGGGTAATATCAGAAGTGATGCCAAAACAAACTTCCTACTCGACGACTTCCGCATCTGGAACCGCGAACTCACTCAGGACGAACTGGTAGAGAACTTCCAACGCAGGGACTTCGGCGGCGACGAGTCATTGCTTGTCAACCTGAACTTCGACGGTACTCTCCGTGACATCACTGGCAATGGCCACGACGGTATCGGTCTTTACGATGTTGACTTCGTTGCATCTGACCGCAGCGTACCTGTTGCCGACTTTGAAACTTTTGTCAGCGAGACAGGGGAGGTTTCATTCGGCAACCGTTCCGGGAATGCCGATTCATACCTGTGGTCGTTTGGTGACGGGCAGACCTCTACACTGGCTCAGCCAACCCATATCTTCGGCAAACCGGGCGAATACAATGTCTCCCTTGTGGCATCTAACCAGACTGCATCAAGTGCTATGGTCAAGACTGTTACCGTGGTTGGCATTTCGGGTATAGAACCACGCCGTGCAGGTAATGTCAATGCCGTACTTGCCACAATCATGGGCGGTGGTATCAACGAAAAGACCGATATCAAGTTAGTTCGCGGCAGCAATGTCATCAAGGCTACCGATGTGGTGCTGTCAAGTCCTGGCATTGTCAAGGCATTGTTTGATGTTGACGGAGCCGAACTCGGTGCATGGGACGTAGTAGCCGGCAACAATACCCTGACTGGCGGTCTCACCATCGAGGAAGCGCGCGAGGCTAAGCCTTGGATGACGTTCCAGAGCCGCGGCAAGATACTTTTCAATCAGTGGCTCACTCACTCTATCTCATACGGTAATACTGGTAATGTCGATGCCTACAACGTACCGCTCTACTTCTGTATCACACATTACCCTGAACTCGAAGTCGAATTCATTGATTTCAGCATGGAGTACCCAGAACTCGACAAGACTCAGTTTACCGCCGAATACATAGAGGAGGTACACCGTCACCTTGACGAAGAAATCGGCCAATACGCCCTTGTTACCGATGATTCGGGACAGCAATGGCGTTTCTATCCGTTCATGGCACCAATCGTCAAGGCGGGCAGTTCGCAGACCATACATATCCGACTGAAGTCTCCTGGTGACCTCCACGTTAAGTATTGGACAGAAGATGGTTGGGGTACAACATCGTTTGGTTCATACGACGAAGATGCGTATATACGTGCAATGGCAGCGAAGGCAAAGGGCGAAGGACATCCTTTGCGCTATGCATCAGGAAAACTTTCAACGGCAGAGTGTATGATGGATATGATAGGTATGGGAGTTTTTGAGACAGCAGTAGGACTTATACCATTCGGTGGATGTGTCTGGGGTGCTGGAAAGACTGTTTGGCAATTGTTCAGTTCAGACAAGAAAGACCGTATGTGGAACTTGGGCTGGAACCTAGCCAGTACCGCAGTAAGTTGCACTACATCTGGTCTTGATACTTATGCCAAGATTGGATGGACGCTTTCAAATTCCATCGGAATTGGATTTGGATGGTTGTCTGCAGGAGCATCGGGAAAGCGCTGTGTCAATGGACCTGAGAACAATGACCATATAAAGGCTGCCAGTGCATGGGATCCTAACGAGATGATAGGCCCTTCACGCTATATGGACAGTGACAGTACGAACTGGATAAAGCCAAACGAAGGTATGCCATATACGATACTATTCGAGAATAAGAAAGAAGCCACGGCCCCTGCTCACAAAGTATTTATTTCTGATACTCTCGATGTGAAGAGCCTCAACCTCGATGATTTTGCATTCACATCAGTAGGATGGGCTGATACCATTGTCAACATTTCAGGTGAAAAACGCACGGAGTTCTCAGTTGATGTTGACATGCGTCCGTCACAGCCTCTCATTGTCCGTGCATCTGGTAAACTGGACAAGGAAACGGGTATTGTCAATTGGGTGTTCTTCTCATTGAATCCTGAGACAATGGATGAAGAGGAAGACCCTGACCTCGGATTCCTCGTACCAAACAACGAACAGCATAAGGGTGAAGGTTTTGTGACATTCGTAGTAGGTCAGAAGTCTGAATTGTTATCTGGTACACGTATCTCAAACAGGGCTTCCATTGTATTCGACGGTAATGCACCTATCCTCACTAATACATTCATCAATGCCATCGATGCTGACAATCCATCAAGTGCTGCATATCTAGTAACGGATGAAGGAAATCAACTTAAAGTTCAATGGAGTGGAAATGATGCATCTTCCGGCACAGCGTGGTATGATGTCTATTATACTAAAGACGGAGGTAAATCGTTTACTTTGTGCAAATCGCATCAAGAAGGTGACTATGTAATGCTTGAAAAAGAACCGAACATTCTCTATGGTTTCTGTACAAAGGTGGTTGACCATGTAGGATGGGTTGAAGAAAAGGAACCAAAGGTAGAAGTGTTGTTTGATCCAAGCAGTATCAGCAAACTGAACAGAAATGGATTGTCCGTCAGTTCACAGGGCAGCGTTTGCAATATACTGCTGCCTCGTAAGTATAAATCAGTAATTCTCTCTGTATATTCAAATGATGGACGTGTACTTATGAGTAGGAACGCTGGCAGCGGACAGCAATTCAGTATTCCAATTCCACAGACAGAATGCGGTATCATAGAAGTAAATGCAGATGGCGAACATTTTGTTTGGAAAATAGCAGCAAGATAAATTTTGCATAATATGTGAGGGCAGTCAATTTGACTGCCTTCATTTTAAAGATAATTACCTCTTTTGTTGCTATATTCCAAAAATAATTCATACATTTGTGGCATCAAATCCATTTACAACATGATTAAAGGACATTCTCTACTGCTATTGGCAGGTTTAATGGCATGTAATGCCGCATTTGCTCAGGGACAGTTTGGAGGACAGACTCTTCCAAATTCTGTGGCTCCAGTCACAAATATCAATCCTAACGGCTATCCACGCTTGTTGGCTGACAATTCCGTGGCTTTCCGTCTGAGGGCTCCTGAGGCAAAGAACGTGCAGATTGACCTTTGTGGCAGGAAATATGATATGAACCGTTCTGAGGATGGTTGGTGGAGTGTCACATCTCAGCCACAGGTTCCTGGTTTCCACTATTATTCACTCGTTGTCGATGGTGTCTCTACTGCTGACCCTGCAAGTGAATCGTTTTATGGCTGCAGCCGCTGGTCGAGTGCCATAGAGATTCCGGAGAAGGGATGCGATGTCTTCGAAACTCAGCAGGTGGCTCACGGAAGGGTGAGTGAACTCCGTTATTTCTCTGCCTATACCGAATCATGGCGTCCTGTGCTCGTATATACTCCTGCAAGTTATGATAAGGATATTGATAAGGTTTATCCTGTGGTTTATATCCATCACGGAGGAGGTGAAGATCATCGTGGATGGGTTGAGCAGGGACGTGTGGCAAATATTATGGATAATCTCATTGCACAGGGAAAGGCAAAGGAGATGGTGGTTGTTTGTGTAAATTCAAATGTTCCTGCAAAGGCTGGAAGTGGGGGTGGATATAGTTGGGAAGGAATGCAGTCCTATAAGACGGAACTGACTGAAAATATTTTGCCGTTCATTGAAAAGAATTTCCGAGTAGGTAAAGATGCTAGGCACCGTGCTATATGCGGACTCTCTATGGGTGGCGGTCAATCTTTCTATATAGGTTTGAGAATGCCTGAGTTGTTTGCCAATGTGGCTCTCTTTTCAACTGGAATATTCGGAGGTATTGCCGGTTCCTCAAATTTTGATTCCGAGAAGGAGATACCCGGAATATATTCAAATACTACTGGGTTCAACAAGAATCTTGACACGTTCTTTATAAGTTGTGGTGAACAGGATCCTCGAATCAATTTTACCCGTACAATCGTCAGTCAGATGCAAGTTAAGGGCGTGAAGGTTAGGTTTGCGTCATATCCTGGTGATCATGAGTGGCAGGTGTGGCGTAAGTCGTTCAACGAATATGCTCAGATGCTATTCAAATAATATTGTATATAATCCGCCCATTTTCCTTCACCCATTAATAACTTGAGTGGTGACTGTCACGATAGTTGAGGGTATGAGGCGAGACAAGAGTCTGAAAACATTCTTAATTAAAACAATATGACTAACAGATTTAATTTTGGTCGTGGCAAACAGTATGTTGCCTTGACAATGTTGCTTGCAGGTTCAATGAACCTTATGGCACAGAAAGCAATGAAAGCCCCAGCGGGCGGCAAGCAAATCAGTGATAATCTAATTGGTATCTTCTTCGAGGACATCAGTTCATCGGCTGATGGTGGACTTTGTGCAGAACTAGTTCAGAATGGTTCGTTTGAGTATAATCCATCAGAGCGTGATGGTTGGGGCGCCGGTACTTCATGGAAGGTGTCACGTCCAGGACACTCACTTGGCCTTTTGGAAGTTAAGCAACAGAATCCGCTCAATGCCAACAACCCTAACTATATGCGTCTGAATGTGGAACGCGCAAGAGAGTTTTATGATTACAGGGGTTCAAGGGGCTTTGGTATTCAAAATGAGGGATTTGGAGGCATTTCCGTTAAGGCAGGTGCTAAATATAACTTCTCAGTATTCCTCCGTGATGTTGAAGGTGATGGCAAGAAGGTCCGCATTTCTCTCATTCTTCCTGGTTGGCAGGAAAAATTGTTGGCAGATGCAGAATTCACTACTGACTCAAAGGATTGGAAGAAATACGAGGCTCAACTTACTGCTTCGGAAGACTGTGAAAAGGCACAACTCCGTCTGCTCGTGCTCGACAAGGGAACGGTTGATGTAGATATGGTTTCACTCATACCTGAGGATACTTATAAGGGACATGGACTTCGTCGTGACCTTGCTGAGGCTCTCGAGGCCCTTCATCCAAAGTTTATGCGTTTCCCAGGTGGCTGTGTAGTACATGGCGGTGGTGACGGAATGTGGGATACTTACCGTTGGAAGAATACCATAGGACCAAAGGAACAGCGTAAGGGATTGAAGAATACATGGGGCTATCATCAGTCATTCGGACTTGGATATTTCGAGTATTTCCAGTTCTGTGAAGACCTCGGTATGGAACCTCTTCCAATTCTTCCATGCGGAGTAAGTTGCCAGGGTACTAACGGAGGTTGGAACATGACCGGTAAACGCGGTCAGGATGCAGTTCCAATGTCTGAGATGGATGAATGGGTAGATGAGGCTCTCGACCTTATTGAATGGGCAAACGGTGATGCAAATTCCAAGTGGGGACGTCTGCGCGCAGAAGCAGGACATCCAGCACCATTCAACCTGAAGTATCTGGGTCTTGGTAACGAGGAACTTATCTCTGAAGAATTCTGTGAACGATTCAAGTATATCTATGAACGTGTCCGCAAGGCTCATCCTGAAATCATCATCGTGGGTACGGCTGGTCCTGGAAGCCACTCTGACAATCCTGACTATATCAACGGTTGGAAACTTGCAGAGGAAATAGGTCTTCCTATCATAGATGAACACTATTATGAACCACGCAATTATTTCCAGACAAGCCGTCAGTATGACAGTTATCCACGTGACCGCAAGACAAAGGTTTATCTTGGTGAATATGCAGCAAAGGACAAAAAACTTCAGGATGCACTTGCTGAGGCTCTTTATCTGCTCCATGTCGAGCGTAACGGTGATGTTGTATGCATGACTTCTTATGCTCCTCTCTTTGCAAAGCGCGATGCTACAAATTGGAATCCAGACCTTATCTATTTCGATAATCAGAAGGTATATCCAACTTGCAGTTACTACGTTCAGCAGATGTTCGGTCTCTCTGCCGGTCAGTATTATTATGGTGACTGCATAAAGTTCAGCGGTGAGGATGCTTCAAATAATTTGTTGGGACAGTCAGCGGTACTTAACACGCAAAAGCGTGAACTTTATCTCAAGGTCGCAAATTCAACTGATAAGGAAACAACAGTAAATCTGGACCTTTCACGTTTCAAGGGCATGAAGTCAGTTGCCAGCAAGATGACCATCAGCGGTCAACCTAATGATGAGGACAACTTCGACCAGCAACCGGTTACTCCAGTAAATGAAACTATCAAGGTGAAGAAGCAGATGTCACTTGACGTGAAACCTAATTCATTCACTCTCATTACAGTTAAATTGTAAATCCTGTCGCATCGGTATGGTGCGAATATTATATACTCCTCCTTGGAATGGTATCTAAGGAGGAGTTTTCATAAATTCAAGATAGTAAATTACGCAGAACTTGGTCCAAGGGAAACTTATTAACTCAAGTAAATGTCTGACAACCACACAACCCAGCAACGTCATACCAATATGGCTGCAATCCGAGGTAAGGATACAAAGCCTGAGATTATTGTACGTCAGTATTTGTGGCATCATGGCTTCAGGTATCGGTTGAACTATTCCCGTCTTCCGGGTAAACCTGATATTGTACTGCGAAAGTATCGCACATGTATTTTAGTGAATGGTTGTTTCTGGCATGGACACACTGACTGTAAGTATTTCGTGATGCCGAAGTCCAATACTCAATTTTGGAACGACAAGATTCAACGCAACATTTTACGTGATAAGGAAGTACAGCATAAATTGGCCCGTATGGGTTGGCATTGTATTATTATTTGGGAATGCCAACTGAAACCGAATCAACGTGAACAGACCTTGAACTCTCTGTTGCATACTTTGAACCACATTTTTCTTGAAAACCATAAACCTCAAGCGTATCAGTTGCCGGAAGAATCAATAAGGAAAGTCGCTGAAAATTCCGAAAAATAAGGTTCTTTTGTCAATGCACCGTATCAACAGACAAGTGTAACAAACTGTTTTTAACCCATAAAGTTCGGGACTTAATTACCACTATTGTATGAAAAAGCGTGTATTCGGCTATGAAATTTGCTTAAATCGCAAATTAATTAGTCTTACCAGCGTTATTATTTATATAATTGTTGTGATTACTGAAGTTTTTAGTTATCTTTGTACTCGAAATTTATAATAGACATAACAATGACAAAAGACATCAATCGTATCAAGGTAGTATTGGCAGAGAAGAAACGGACAAATAAATGGTTGGCAGAAACATTGGGGAAAGATCCCGCCACAGTTTCTAAATGGTGCACAAATTCTGCGCAACCCGGATTGGAGACCTTGCTTGAAATCGCCAAGTGCTTAGAAGTTGACGTGAAAGAACTCATCAACTCCAGCAAAAGTGATATAATGTATATTCAAGTAACGAAATAATCTGTATTCCTACAAGGTATAAACATATTAAAAGGTTGATTGTTATGGCAAAGAAAGTAATAAAAGAAAAAGCGATAGAGGAAGCACTGTGGGAGTCGGCCAATAAACTTCGTGGTTCTGTGGAACCATCGGAATACAAGCACGTGGTGCTGAGTCTCATCTTTCTGAAATATGCCAACGACCGGTTCACGGAGCGACGTAATGAGTTGTTGACTGACGGAAAGGAAGCGTTTGCTGACAATCCAGTGTTTTATAATGCCAAAAATGTCTTTTATCTGGAGCCGGAAAGCCGTTGGAACTTTCTGATTGAAAACGCCAAGCAGAATGACATCGCCATAAAGATAGACAAGGCATTGGCGAAAGTGGAGCAGAGCAACCCTACATTGAAAGGTGCTTTGCCAAGCAACTACTATGCTGGTTTGTCGCTCGATCGTACAAAGCTTGCTGCATTGCTCGATGAGATTAACAAGATTGACACGCTGAAAGACCCAGAGAACGATCTCATTGGCCGCGTCTATGAGTACTTCCTTGGCAAGTTTGCCATTGCCGAAGGTAAGGGTAAGGGAGAATACTATACGCCTAAGACCATCGTCAATCTTATTGCTGAGATGATAGAACCTTATCGTGGCAAAATTTACGATCCTTGTTGTGGCTCTGGCGGTATGTTCGTGCAGAGTATGAAGTTCATTGAGGCGCATCACGGCAACAAACGTGACATCTCTGTTTATGGTCAGGAATATACCAATACCACCTACAAACTGGCAAAGATGAACCTAGCCATTCGCGGCATTGCCTGCAACTTGGGTGAGATGGCTGCCGATACGTTCCACAACGATCAGCATAAAGACCTGAAGGCTGACTTCATCATGGCCAATCCGCCATTCAACCAGAAGGCATGGCGAGCAGACAATGAACTGAAAGATGATCCACGATGGGTGGGCTATGAAACACCCCCAACCAGTAACGCTAACTATGGTTGGATTCTAAATATCGTGAGTAAGCTCTCTGCAAATGGAACTGCCGGTTTCCTCCTTGCCAATGGTGCGTTGAGTGGCGACGGCACAGAACTGGAAATACGCAAACAACTGCTTCAGAACCATTTGGTGGAAGCAATTGTTATTCTGCCTCGTAATATGTTCTATTCTACTGACATTAGTGTGACGCTTTGGATTCTCAATAAAAATAAAAAGGCTCGGACTGTTGAACAAAATGGTAAGGTTGTGAAATATCGCAATCGTGAGGACGAGGTGTTATTTATCGACCTGCGTCAATGGGGAGAACCGTTCGAGAAGAAATACATTCAGTTTTCTACTGAGCAGATACAGCTGATTGCCGAGAACTTCCATAACTGGCAGCGTGTGGGCTGGGAGCAGACCTACCACAACGAGCCTGAATATTGTTACTCTGCCACCCTTGACGAGATAGAGCAGAAAGGCTGGAGTCTCGTGCCAAGCAAATACATCGAGTTCCGTAACCGCGATGAACAGATAGACTTCGACACCAAGATGAAACAACTGCAAGCAGAAATGAGTGACCTATTGCAACAGGAGGAAGAGAGCAATCAGCAGTTGAAAGAACTGTTTAATTCATTAGGTTATGGACTCGAATAATCAAATCATCATATATCAGACAGAGGACGGACAGACACAGGTGGATGTCCGTATGGAGAATGAGACTGTGTGGTTGACACAGGCTCAGATGGTTGAGCTTTTTCAAACGACCAAACAGAATATAAGTTTGCATGTTGGTAATGTTTTTAAGGATGGCGAACTGAAACAAAAGTCAACTGTCAAGGAATACTTGACTGTTCAGAAAGAGGGAGAACGAAAAGTTACGCGTAAGGTTAAATACTACAACCTTGATGTCATCATTTCCGTTGGCTACCGTGTAAAAAGCAAACGTGGTACTGCTTTTCGTATCTGGGCGAACAATGTCTTAAAACAGTATCTCATCAAAGGCTATGCCGTCAATGAGCGTATCCGCAAGGAGCAGATTGGAGAGTTGCGCCAACTGGTAGGTATGCTTGGGCGCACGATACAGAACCAACCGCTACTATCGAATGACGAGACCAACGCTCTGTTTGAGGTAGTGACAGACTATACTTATGCCCTTGATACCCTCGACAATTACGACTATGAGCGGCTGACAATCAATAAGACCACGAAGGATGAGCCTTTCCATGCTACCTATGAGAATGCGATGGAGGCTATTGATGGACTGCGAGAGAAATTTGGTGGTTCTGTTCTCTTTGGCAACGAGAAGGATGACTCTTTCAAAAGCAGTATCGGACAGATATACCAGACATTTGACGGAGAAGAACTCTATCCCAGTGTGGAGGAGAAAGCAGCCATGCTACTCTATCTCGTCACTAAGAACCATTCATTCAGCGATGGCAACAAGCGCATTGCTGCTACTCTGTTCCTTTGGTTCCTCAATGGCAACCACATTCTCTATCATCCTGATGGCAGCAAGCGTATAGCCGACAGCACCCTCGTAGCCCTCACGCTGATGATTGCTGAAAGCAGAACAGAGGAGAAGGACGTCATGGTAAAAGTTGTTGTCAATCTGATAAACAAAAACAACTATGAATAAGGCAGGCTACAAACGTTTAGGCGACTATATCAGAGAGGTGAATGTTCGTAATCGGGAGTTGAAGGTTACGAACTTGCTGGGTGTGAGCATTTCGAAGGAGTTCATGCCCTCGATTGCAAATACTATTGGCACAGATATGTCCACCTATAAGATTGTGGAACGAAACCAGTTGGTTTATATTGCAGATACTTCCCGACGTGGTGATAAAATTGCTATTGGTTTACTTGAAAAATATGATAATGCAATTGTTTCTCAGGCTTATACTGTTTTTGAAGTCATAGACCACGAACAGTTGTTGCCTGAGTATTTGATGATGTGGTTCCGTCGTCCTGAGTTTGACCGCTATGCCCGTTTTCATTCACATGGAAGTGCTCGTGAGGTATTCGATTGGGACGAACTTTGTGATGTTATGCTCCCCATCCCTTCTATCACTCGCCAGCGTGAAATAGTATCAGAATACGAAACGGTGGCCAACCGCATCCGTCTCAACAATCAAATGATTCAACATCTTGAAGCCACAGCCCAAGCCCTCTATCGCAAAATGTTCGTTGATAACATCGACAAAGAAAACCTCCCCGAAGGCTGGAGAATGGGAGCGATTGAAGATTTGTCAGAATTCGTAGTTGCTGGGGTTATTCCAAATTATATTGAAGAAGGTGAGTATAAAGTTCTAGGTCAAAGATGTGTTCATGATCATATTATTGATATGAGCTTTGTGAAATCTCATATTCCTAAATCAAATTGCCTTTTTGTTCAGGATGGAGATATTTTGATTAATTCTACTGGTTCAGGAACTCTTGGCCGTGTTGGCCAAATCATTTCTGCGCCGATGAATCTGGCGTTTGATTCTAATATGACATTAGTTCGCCCCATTGGAGAGTATGCTATAGATTATTTAGGTCTTGCAATCTTTGAGAAAGAGAACTATTTTGTGCAAATCTCGCAAGGAAGTACCAACCAAACTCGATTGTACTGTTCAATGGTAAAACCTGCAGAATTGCTAATTCCATCAATGGATGAACTGGAGAAGTTTAAAAACTATGTGCATCCTATGAGAAACGAGATAGAGCATAGGAGATTTGAAAACGAGAAACTAACCGAATTACAGTCTTTGCTTTTGGCGAAGATGGGGCAATAAATAATAAATTGTTATGATACCAGAAGCATTATTAATGGAGGCTGCTAAGCCAGTAATAAACACTCTGATTAAAAATGTTATTACTCCCAAAATAACGCAATTTGCCGAGCGATGTAATATCGCTTATAACGAATTGTTAATTCCTCGTGGAGAACATTTTGAAGAATATTTGTTTCGTACTTACAAAAAATATAGTATAATAAATACTTTGGTTTTCAAGAATGAACAAAGACTTCTTAAGGATTTATACTTGCCTTTGACTATTTCTAAAGAAGATATGCATTCAAGAAATAAGGAAAGTTTCAAGATTGATAAATATCCCCAAGAACTTATACAGAAATATGATAAGATTCTCATTACAGATACTGCTGGTATGGGAAAATCAACTATGACAAAAAGGATCTTCCTAGATGTTATAGATAATGGATATGGCATACCCATTTATTTAGAAATGAGAAGACTATCCGAAGAAAAGACTATACTGGATGAAATACAAGAACAGGTTAATTCTATCGCTAAAGATTTTAACCGTCAGTTATTATTAGAATTTATTCAAACAGGAGGTTTTGTGTTCTTTCTAGATGGATACGATGAAATCTCTTTAAATGACAGGATTTCTGTCACTTCAGATGTGCAAGATTTCATTTCTAAGGCAGGTAATAATGTATTTGTTATAACATCAAGACCAGAGCAGGCTTTGGCAAGTTTTGGCGATTTCCAAGTTTTTACGATAAATCCATTAGCGAAAAAAGAAGCTTATGAATTACTCCGTAAATATGACAATCAAGGTGGCACATCTAAATTGTTAATAGATGAGCTTAAGTCAGGACAGTATGGAATGATAAATGAATTCTTGAAGAATCCCTTGTTGGTTTCATTGTTATTTGCAGCATTTGACTACAAGCAAACCATCCCATTAAAGAAACATATCTTTTATAGACAAGTTTATGATGCCTATTTTGATTCGCATGATTTGTCAAAAGGTGACCATTACATCCACGACAAACATTCTAACTTGGATATTGATGATTTTGAACGAGTATTACGTTATGTTGGCTTCAAGTGTCTTAAGTCTCAAAAAATAGAATTTGATAAGGATTCACTTCTTTATATTATAGATGAGGCGAAAGACTTTTGTCCTGATTTGCATTTTACTTCTTCAGATTTTTTAAATGACATACTATCTTCTGTTCCTTTATTCTGTAAGGATGGACAATATTTGAAGTGGGTGCACAAATCTTTACAAGAGTATTTCGCAGCTCAATTTATATATAAAGATTCGAAAGAAAGCCAGGATGCTATTCTAAGCGCTTTATATAATAGCGATAATCTTGATAAATACATGAATATGTTAGATATTTATTATGATATTGACAATTGGGGATTTAGAAAAAATATTTTAAAACCATTATGTGAATCATACATAAAGCATTACGAAACAAATATTTATACATCTTCAATAGTTGATAAAAAGGAAATAGAAGATCGTATAGGTTATTTGTTCATGAGAGATGTTTGCATATTGAGAGCTGAATTAAGTAATCCCCTTGATCCTTTTAAAGAAATTAGAGAAAAAACGAAGCATTTTTTTAAAGGAGAAATTTCGACAATGACTCATTTTCATAGAGACGATGTAGCTATTTCCACATCAATAAATCCTAAAAGGAAAATTTTGTCTATCTTAATAAAAAGACTACCCTTTCTGTTCGGAAATTACACGCATCGGAGGCCAACCGACGACTTTAGTATGCCGTTCGACAAGATTGTGCTTATTTCAGTTCATAGTGGTGATAGTTGTTTAGATGAGTTCATCTATTATAATTTTTATATGGGAACTGCAGCTCGTGAAACTCATTCTTATTTTGATTATATGAGATGTACAGAAGAAATAAGTAAAATAAATAAAATATTACGTGACAAAGAAAAAACATCAAATTTAATAGAAGGATTATAATATCTGTATAAAGATGAACCATTAATGTCACGTTAAAATAGGGACACTAATGGTGTGAAAGAATAAAAAAGAATACAATGGTAAACGGATTCAACGAACATACGCTGGAGATGGCCATCATGGAGCTGTTTGAGCAACAGGGCTACAGCTACGTGAATGGCGAGACGATACACAAGGAACAGACGGAGGTGCTGCTGCGTGTTGACTTGCGGATGTATCTGATGGATAGATATGCCCAAGAAGGTATATGCAAACGCTAAAAAACGAAGTGGAAGAACGACATCTAAAATTAAAATTTTCAGAATAAATACATCGCAAATGAACGAAATCCAATTCATATTATATCAGCTGCCCGATGAAGAGGGTAAGGTCCAGGTCATCATCAAGGATGAAACCATTTGGGCTACGCAGAAGGCTATGTCACAGTTGTTTAGCGTTGGCGTACCCGCCATTAGCAAGCATCTGAAGAATATTTTCGAGGAGAATGAATTAGATGCCGATGTGGTTGTTTCCAAAATGGAAATAACCACTCAACATGGTGCCATAGAAGGAAAGACGCAACGGAATGAAACCGCTTTCTATTCCCTCGATGCCGTCATTGCCGTCGGCTACCGCGTTTCATCGGCAAGAGCCACCAAGTTCCGCATTTGGGCAACCAAAGTCTTGAATGAGTTCATCCGAAAGGGCTTCGTGCTGGATGACAATCGGCTAAAGCAAGGAGAAAGGGTGTTCGGAAAAGATTATTTCCGTGAGTTGTTAGAAAGGGTTCGCTCCATCCGTGCCAGCGAACGACGTATCTGGCAGCAAATCACTGATATTTATGCGGAATGCAGCATTGACTACGATAAGAATTCGCCTACCACACGGGATTTCTATGCGATGGTTCAGAATCGTTTCCATTATGCCATTACAGGGCAGACGGCAGCAGAAATAATCTACACAAAAGCCGACCACAAGAAAGCCAATATGGGATTGACCACATGGAAAAATGCACCAAACGGTAGAATACTAAAATCGGACGTCTCAATTGCAAAGAATTACCTTTCGGAACAAGAAATCAGAAAGTTGGAACGTGCTGTAACTGGATTCTTTGATTATATAGAAGACCTTATTGAAAATGAGAATACATTCGATATGTCTCAATTTTCAGATAGCGTGAATGCCTTTCTTTCTTTCAGAAACTATAAAATATTGAAAGGGAAAGGAAGTGTGTCAAAAACGGAAGCTGATGCAAAAGCCGAGAGTGAATACTGCATTTTTAACAAGACTCAACCTATTATTTCCGACTTTGACAGGGAAATCAAACGATTGAAAGGAGAATAAGCCTATGTCACACTTTAACGAACATACGCTGGAAATGGCCATCATGGAACTGTTTGAGCAACAGGGCTACAGTTACGTGAATGGCGAGACGATACACAAAGAACAGACGGAGGTGCTGCTGCGTGTTGACTTGCGGATGTATCTGATGGACAGATATGCCCAAGAGGAAATTACACCTTTGGAGGTGGAGCGAGTCATTGCAAAGCTGACGGCAGACAATGGTGCTCCGCTCTATGAGCAGAACGCGCAGACGTATCGACTGATGACGGAGGGCTTTGCCATCAAGCGTGAGGACGCTTCTCTGCCAGACCTGTTCGTGGAAGTGATAGACTTTAAGGACATAGACAAAAATATCTTCAAGGTTGTCAATCAACTGGAAATAAAGGGACAAGAGCGACGTATCCCTGACGGTATCGTTTATGTGAACGGTTTGCCCGTAGTGGTGTTGGAGTTCAAGAGTGCTGTGAAGGAGGATACCACCATCATGAATGCCTATACACAGCTGACGGTGCGTTATCGCAGGGATATTCCAGAGCTGTTCCGTTATAATGCCTTTGTGGTCATTAGCGATGGTGTGAACAATAAATATGGAACGCTGTTTACGCCTTACGAGTTCTTCTATGCCTGGCGCAAGGTTGAGCGTACAGACAAGGCTAACGACGGTATCGACTCCCTGCACACCATGATGAAGGGATTATTCCGTAAGGAGAGACTGCTGAGCGTGATGAAAGACTTTGTGCTCTTCCCTGATACATCTAAGAGTGAAAGGAAGATAGTTTGCCGCTATCCGCAGTTCTTCGCTACCCATCGTTTGTATGAAAATATTTTGGAACATTCGCACATCAACCTGCATGGTGATGGAAAGGGAGGAACATACTTCGGTGCAACAGGATGTGGTAAAAGCCTGACAATGATATTCCTTACACGTATGCTGATGCGTAGTCGCCATTTGGCAAGTCCTACTATCGTGTTGATAACAGACCGCACAGACTTGGACGACCAGCTGTCGGCACAATTTGTGAATGCCAAGCAGTTTATCGGTGATGAAACGGTAGTAAATGTAGAGACACGCGAAGAGTTAGGTAAGATGTTGAGAGGAAGAAAGAGTGGAGGTGTATTCCTGACAACTATACAAAAGTTCAGCGAGGACATCAATCTGTTATCCGACCGTGCCAATATTATCTGCATCTCTGATGAGGCTCACCGTTCGCAGACGAATATAGAACAGAATGTGACAATTACCGATAAGGGCGTGAAGCGCAGTTATGGCTTTGCCAAATATCTGCATGACTCGCTGCCTAATGCCACATACGTAGGCTTTACTGGTACACCAATTGATGCGACTATAGATGTGTTTGGAGATGTCGTAGATTCCTATACAATGACAGAATCGGTGGCTGATGGTATAACTCGCCGTATCGTTTATGAGGGAAGAGCCGCCAAGGTGTTTGCTGACCATAAACAACTGGAGGCGATAGAGGCTTATTATAAGCAATGTGCCGAACAGGGTGCCAATGAATATCAGATAGAAGAAAGCAAGAAAGCGGTGACGCAGATGAACAAGATTCTGGGTGACCCAAAGCGATTGGCAGTGGTGGCACGTGATTTCATTGAACATTATGAGAAGCGCATAGAAGAAGGAAGCACCGTTTGTGGCAAGGCAATGTTTGTGTGCTCCAGTCGTGAAATAGCCTACGACCTATATAAACAAATAGTTGCCTTGCGTCCCGAATGGGAAGAAAAGATAGGCTCTGAAGACCAAACACCAGTAGAGCGCATCCGACTCGTGATGACTCGTGAGAAGGATGATGACCCGAAACTGCGTGAGTTGATTGGTTCTGACGAAGATCGCAAGACGCTGGATGTCCTGTTTAAAAACCCCGACTCAAATTTCAAGATTGCTGTCGTCGTGTCAATGTGGATAACAGGCTTTGATGTACCTTGTCTTGACACGATGTATATTGATAAGCCTTTGCAGAAGCATACATTGGTACAGACCATTTCAAGGGTGAACCGTGTATATGAGGGCAAGGATAAGGGACTGGTGGTTGACTACATCGGTATCAAGAGCAATATGAATAATGCTCTGAAGCAATATGCTGGTAATGGTGATATGGGCGACAATGTGGAAACCATAGAACAAAGCGTGACGATGGTTAAAGATGAGCTGGACATCTTGCACCGAATGTTTCATTCTTTCGATTACAGCAAGTTCTCCACGGGTACGCCATTGGAGCAATTGGAATGTCTAAAATATGCTGCAGAGTTCGTACAGGCTACAGAGAAAACCCAAAACCTGTTTATGGGCCATGCAAAGAAACTGAAGTCTGCTTACAATCTCTGTTCCAATCATGAGGCTATCAGCGATAAGGAACGTGAGGATATCCACTTCTTCACGGGGGTACGTTCTATCATTTACAAACTGACCAAAGGTGACGCTCCTGATGCTTCGCAGATGAACCGTAAAGTAAGCCAAATGATTGCAGAAGCCTTGCAATCGGACGGAGTGGAGGAAGTGGCTCAGGTAAATACAAGTACAAAAGACTTGGACTTGCTGAGCGAGGACTATATGTTGAGGTTGGAAAAACTGAAGTTGCCCAATACCAAAGTGAAGTTAATGGAGAAACTGCTACGGACAGTTATCACCGACTTCAAGAAAGTAAACAAGATGAAGGGCGTGGACTTTACTAAGCGCCTGAATGCATTGGTACAGCGATATAATGACCGAAGTGATAATGCCGTGTTTGCCGAAGAAGTGCTTAATGAAGTTGCCAAGCAAATGGCAGAACTGCTGAAGGAGGTAAACAAAGAGAAGAAATCGTTCAAGGACTTAGGCATCACTTATGAGGAAAAGGTTTTTTACGATATTCTGAAAGAGATTGCTCATAAGTTCGGCTTTGAATATCCAGAGGATAAACTGTTGACACTTGCAGCTGCCGTGAAGAAGATGGTGGATGATAAATCGAAATATACAGACTGGGCAAATCGTTCTGACATCAAGGCAGAGCTGCAGATGGACCTAATTCTGATACTTGCAGAACATGGCTACCCTCCAGTTCCGCAGGATGAAGTATTCAAGGAAATATTTGAGCAGGCAGAAAACTTTAAGAAATACGAACATGCAGATGAAGAAGATACTGCGAAAGTGGCACCTGTTATCTCTATATATCCCCGATTTGAGGATGAAGAAATGATGATAGCAGCTGAAGATATATTCATCTATGGCAGTATCCCTGTTGACTTGCCAAATACAAAACGTAAGGAGTTGACCAGTGGGAACTTGGATTTGGTTCTGATGTACGCTATCGGAAGTGGCGCACGCCAGAAGACGGAGTCTGCAGGCAAAATTGCCTTGGGTATAAAAGAGGATATGTTGAAAGACGAACAAATGGTTGCATACAAAAGCATTAAATACCTAATGTTCCATTACTGGAGCAATCCAAAGGCATACCTGTTGACTGGAGAACCTGTACTGGTTGATAAGGATGCTGTTCCGTCAGAATACCTGATTCGAATGGATAAGGATGCAGTAAAGTATCTGTTGTTGGATTATAATCCTCAGCAATCAGCAGATTTAGGGGATGTAAATATCTTAAAGACTCAGCGAAGAGGTGAAATCAGATATCTTCCATTTGTTACGACATTAGAAAGTATTATAGATGAATAGGGGCGTTCTTATAGGCAACGGATTCGACTTGGCTCATGGTCTTAAAACCAGTTTGAAAAGGTAAAAAAAGGTCGCGAGAATTATTATGTCAATGTTCGTGTAATCTGTTTCTAAACTATATTGATTTAGCAGTACAAAGAACCAAAACGATTTTCAAATAACAATGTAATGTCAGGGAACTTCAAAGAAACTCAAACACGCAAATTGCGTAAACTCAAACAGTTTGTTTACGCATTGTTTACGCAGACAAAGAAAAAAGCACTTGCGATTACTCGTAAGTGCTTGATTTTTAGCGTGGACCAGCCAGGGCTTGAACCTGGGACCTCCAGATTATGAGTCTTTTCTATGGTGATTTCATGAGATTACAAATAATTCCAAATATCTGAAAATAAATACGTTTCAAATTTTGTGGTTTGCAGAAAATGTTGTAAATTTGCACTGAATTTAGGTGTCTATGTTCACCTCATGTTCACCAAAATACATTTTCAAACATCGATAAATAAAGGATTTAGCTATGCCAAAGAAGAAGTTTATGTTCACCGAATCGGCCGATTTAGCCAATTTTAACTACAAGGGCATATATGTGTCACTTACTATCGACACACGCAAATGGACCGTTACAAAAAGAGATGAAGCTGGCCATCCAGAAGAGCACGACCAATTTCAAGAGTTGCCGATTGTACTAAGAGTCACGAAAGATTCTAAGCGTCAATATCTACAAGTGGGTGAAAAATGTACATGGAACGAATGGATGGAAATGTGTAAACACGAACAAAGCACAAGAGTGAGGTCTGATTCTGAAAGACGAGCGGAGCTAAAGAAACATCTTGCCAACATAAAACCCTTAATATATGAGATGGCTGATGCTGGTGTGTTTTCTCTTGATCGGATTAAGGACAGATACAAAGGACTTGTTGATGATACCGGCGTTACCATATATTCTATTTGGGACGAGTATATCCAGGGTAAGAAAAATGAAGAAGAATTTGGAACGGCAAGAGTGGGTAGAGATATTCGTAATCGTTTTATTAAAGACAATGGCAGCGAGGTCAAATTTTCCGACATCAACTTTGACTTCGTACAGAATTGGGTAAAAAAGATGCAGGATGCCGAACTGAGTACAACATATATCGGTATTAATTTACGCACGTTTCGTACTATTGTAAATATTGCCATCAGAAGAGGCCATGTTAAAGGCAATACGGAGGAAATGTTTAAGGACTCCGGATATAACCAAATGGAAAGCCGAAAAGATAAATTTATGGCGGTGGAAGTCTTTCGACAGCTATATGAGTTTTGGGAGAAGGGTGAGGCAAAAGATGAGAATGGAAAGGAACTTTTCATTCCAAGGGACAAAAATGCGTTGTTCCGCGACCTCGGACTGTTTCTATTTATGTATTTTGCTAATGGCCAGAATTTAGCTGACACACTTCGATTAGAATATGACAATTGGTATTTTTCTTCTCAAGGAAAACAACTGAGATTCCAAAGACATAAGACAAAAAGACGTAATAAAAACTCCAGTGAGGTTATTTTCCCTATTACATCAGAGGTTAAGAAGATTCTCGACAGACATGCTAACGAACCCAAACTAGGCCAGCGTGTATTCCCCATTTTGAGCAAATCCAAAACTCCAGAACAAGAACTGTGGGTGATACAACGATACAATAAATACATCCGCAAACATATGGCGAAAGTTGCCGAACTATTGAAGCTGGAGCGGATACCCACCTCAACTTGGGCACGTCATAGTTTCGCAACGAACCTGAACAATGCTGGTGTTCCTCGTGAATATATCAAAAGCAGCATGGCACATAGCACCAATAATGACGTCACGTCGAAATATATTGGCGCATATCCACTACCTAAGATGCAGGAGTATAATTCATATTTGCTCAAAATCCCACAAACCGTCACCAGTACGGAAGATTTGCTCAAAATTCTTAAGAACATGAGCGAGGAGGAACGTGCAGAACTCATGGCGGAGGCGTCAAAATAGCTTATAACTTGGTGCAATCTGGCAAAAAAGTCGAGATTGCGCCAGATTATAACGCGCAAAACGTATAAGTGGACATATTTAGAGCCTTGAAATGAGTCAATATGGGAGTCAAAACGTGAATTATACAAAATAAAATACAAAAAACATAAGATTTTGTCTTTTATGAAAGATAAAATTATTATCTTTGCAGCAAATCTCATCTATAAAAGATATGAACGTAATTGTAAGACAAAGTTATCTTGACAAGATAGCGAAGCATCTTGGTAAGGACACCATCATTATTATCGTTGGTCAACGTCGTGTTGGAAAGAGTTACACCCTGCGCCTCTTTAGGGATAAAGTGGCAGAAGATGCTCATTCAAACATTATCTTCATTGACAAAGAGAAACATGAGTTTGCTGACATTCAGACTGACCAGGACCTGAATGCCTATATTGATGAACGTCGAGACAAGACTAAGACCAACTACATCTTGATAGATGAAGTTCAGGATATAGAAGGTTTTGAGAACAGTATTCGCAGTTATTATGAAGAGCCCGATATTGAAATCATTGTAACAGGCTCAAACTCCAATATGCTCAGCAGTGATTTGGCTAACAAATTAGGCGGTCGCTACAAGGAGATTTTCGTTCAGGCACTAAGCTACGAGGAATTCATGGAGTTTCACGAGTTGGCCGACAGTGATGATACATTGGCAAAGTATATTCAGCTTGGTGGATTGCCTGGTTTGAAAAAGATAGGACTTGACGAACAGGATGCAATGGAGTACCAGACGGATGTCTATAGCACCGTTCTGCTGAAGGATGTTATCAAGCGGAATAATATCCGCAATGTGCCTTTTCTGGAAAACCTTGTGCATTTCCTTGCTGATAATGCAGGAAAAATCATTTCTGCCAACAGCATAGCAAAGTATATGCGGTCGCAAGGTGAAAACATTACATCCACTGCTATTATCAATTATGCTAAGTATCTGTGCGAATCATACATGATCCACAAGGTGAACAGGTATGACATTCATGGACGGAAGATATTTGAGAGCAACGATAAATTTTATTTTGAAGACAACGGTATTCGCAATGCCCTTGTAGGTGGTTCGCGTGAGAGAGATATTGAAAAGGTGATAGAGAATATTATCTATAATCACCTTGTCCGTCTGGGCTATGAAGTGATGGTCGGACAACTTCAGGCTGGTGAGATTGACTTTGTCTGTACAAAGTCCAAAGGTGAACGAATATATGTGCAAGCTTCCTATATTATAGCCGACAATAACACCTATGAGCGTGAGTTTGGAAACCTTCGTGCCATCAAGGACAACTATCCCAAATATGTCATCTCTATGACACCATTGGTTACTAAGTCTGATGACAATGGCATAACCCATCTTCATCTCAGGAGATTCTTAACTGAAGGGTTGGAGAGGTAATATGTATGACTTTTCACCCATAAAGCATCATTTATTCCGCTATGGAGCTACAAAACTGGCAGTTTTAGCGGAATAAACACGATTTTATCCCGAATTTAACATTTCAAAGTGTTTGTCCCTATGGATGAAAAAGTACTATTAGATTGGAAGAATGCAAATGAAGAAGTGTATTCTAAGTTTAAGCAAGACTTGGAAGAACAACTGCTGAAGCCATACCATCAGACCATCTTAGACCTCGGTGACGGCAATGCAGAATTGCTGCAATCGGTCATCGCCAATCTTTATGCCGTTTCGTCTAAAGATGGCTTCGATATAGAAAAGCTATATTCTAAGACTATTCAGTCTGGTGAAGTGTCTTCATATTGCTTGTGTTGCTATCTTCAGTTTGACAATGGGGCTGAGCATCTTGCAAAAGTCTTTGCTGAAAAGTCCGAAGAACCAGGAGCCAAAGAGATTATAGATGCCATTGCTGAATACAAACGGCTTTTCAATAATTTCAAGCATCAGGAAACAGCGGAGATAACTTCAAACGAGTTGAATGTATTGACTCTTCGCCGTTGGCATTATGATCATCCCCAAGAATATTCTGAATTTACAGCTTTGTTCCAGAAAGCATACGATGGTGACATGACCTTTGTCCAGAACAACTTTTTTATTCTTATGGAAATGATGTCCTTCAATGGTGTCAAAGGCATGATGAAAATCGTTGCAAGTCTATTCCCTGGCAACAAGCACTATGAGCAAAGTCTTTCAGCTACAGAGAGCAATCCTTTGAAGGAACGCCTTGAAAGTTTGCTGGATTCATCTCTGAACGACAGTGCTATCCGTGAAAGGCTACTCCACAAGAATCCATACCTTTTCAGTATATTCTATTGGTTGGTATTTGACAACGGTTTTCTTCATGCTGCCGACCTCATATCTCACAACTTCTTAAATGCAGATGCTCCATATTGGGAAAGGCAGGTAGGACGGCGGGCGGTTGAGGCACTTATCAATACCAGCATAGATAAGGCTCACTATTCAAAGAGTCAGTGGAAGGAAATGAGCCAGAAGATAAAGAAAGGAGAAGAGAAGCAGGTAATCAACTCTGTCTTGATTGAAGCGCAAAGTCGCAGAGGCAGGAAAAAGACATTCGTCCTTTTGGAAGAACTGCTGATGCCTAAGCATGCATATGTTCTGACCAAAGAAATTCAGAATATACTCTTTGAATGGAAGAAACTGGATGACACGGACACCATACTGGCGTTCCTTTTTGCAGCTTTGGTGGACGGAAAGCTTACAAGTGCAAAATACAACTACCGAACATTTCATGCTGCCATGCGTGAGAAATTTCCAGATAGCAATATCAACATAGGCTACGATTGGGGCGAAGCTCTTTATAATGCCATCATGTCCGAGGACTTCACATACAACATCAGCGTTTCAGATGCTCAGATAAAGCGAGGGCGAAAGTATGTGACGGACATAAAACTTAGGCTACTTTCCGTAATCAATCCCAATATCAAATAAATTCTTCAGGATGCTCATTCAGGGCATCCTTTTTTGTTGCAATCTAGGCATAATTGTTAAAAAGAAGCCCTGATTTGTTAAGTTTACCTCGGCAGAAATCAATGCATTTTTTGCCGAGGTAACACCCCATGACATTACAGTAATTTTGCAGCAGAAAAAAATAAAATTCATGTATATGTCAGGAAATTTCATTATGCTTAACATGGACGAGCTCAGGCAAGTCATCACTGAAATCGTAGAAGGAATTTGCGATAGAAACAGACAAAATGAAGTGCCTTCCGTTGAGGAAGACGAGTGGTTAACCCGTGATGAGGTGTGCAAGATGCTGCATATCACATACACGACTCTATGGAGAAAGGAGGAAGAGGGATCAATTACAAAACACAAGATGGGGCGACGCAACCTCTATTCTAAAAAGGAGATTGAGTCTTTGCTTGTATCGGCTGTAGGAACAACATCCCAAAAGTAAGGAGGATCGATTGTAATGGACGAAAAAGACATCATACTCCTTGATGAAAAAGGACAATCCGACTTCCTTTCAACGATCAATGCGGAAGTGAACAAGGTAGAGCCTGCGAAAACGGTTCTGCCAGTTCCGCAAGATATTGAGAATCCTTCCGATGTATTAGAAGTAACGCCACACTTAAAAGCTGAAACCTTTAACAACCAGACACTTCCAGTTGACTGGCTGTCACCCTCTGTACAGGACTATATCCTGACAGTAGCAGAAGCTTATGGCTGTCCGCAGGATTATGTTGTAGGAAGTTGTCTTGTCACGGCAGGGATTGCGGCAGGAAAGAAAGTGGTTCTTCAGACTAATCCTTATACAAACTATCCATGTGACTTCATGTGTATGGTCGGTAAGCCAAGCCGTAACAAAACAGGTCCCCTTCAGGAAGTGACACGACCTCTGCGCGAACAGGAAAAAGAAAATTTTGCAAAGTATGTCGAAGCGAAGGCCATTTACGACCAGAACAAGCGGGAAGACAGGAATTTTTGCGGCGAGCAGCCGGTGTTCCATCAGAGAGTGACTGGTGACAGTTCCCCGGAGTCCCGCAACGCTCTTTTGGCACAAGGTGATATGATTGTCATTGTTGCCGATGAGCTGAAGTCTTTTATTGATTCGTTTGGCAGGTATTCCAAAGGTGGTAATGGCATGGGGGCAGAAATATCGCAGCTGCTCTCCACATGGTCGAATGTCAGTTTTACCATCAACAGGAAATCGGAGGAAACAAGACTTGTCGATGACCCTGCCATGAGCATCATAGGTGGTATTCAACCGAATCCGCTTGGCAGGACTTTTGGGACCGATGCGTTGATGGACTCTGGATTTACTCAGCGTTTCCTGTTCGTCTATCCGGACAAGGTACATTTCGTAAAGAGGAGTGACCGCAAGCGGATGACACAGGAAATGCGTGGAACATGGAATAGTGTCATCACAAGACTTTTCAACATGGAGCCATTAGCTCTCCATCTGTCATGTGAGGCAGAGCGGATATATGCTGAATATGCTGACAATAATGATATGAAAGCGGACAAAGAGGAGGATGACTATGTTGGCGGTATGATGCAGAAAATGAACATCCATGTATTGCGACTGGCCATTATGGCTCATCTTCTGTCCGACCATTGGAACGAACCTGTCATAACAGGCGAATCCATGGACTATGCCATTCGGGTTGCCGATTATTTTACCCGGATACACATTGAGCGCATCTGCCCACTGCTCTATGAGTCGAAAATTGCACAAAGACCAATGACAAACGGTGACTTGCTCCGTGCTGTCAACAAGCAGTTCAAAATCAAGTCCCAGAACGCACTGGCAGAGGTTCTTGGAGTATCGCAGCAGTATATCAACAAAACATTAAAAGATGTATGATGGTTGTAGTTGTAGATAAACGGAAAGGGCTGATAATAAAAGGTGTAAGCATACAACAGCCATACAACCATGGGCTATCTGCCGTAGTATCAAACACACTTCATGTTAGTTGTACCTCAGTTGTAATGCTAACGAAGTATAAGACAGGCTATTATTCCATCCTACAACTACAACAAAACACTTAAAAATCACTACAATGGAAAATTTATTTGATACAAAGATCAGTTATTACAATAATGTTACAGACAAGGTAGGTTCGGAAATATCCCTGCGTGATTTCCTTTTCTGTGACAAATACAAGGAACAGATAGAGACACTTCGTACCACCTCGGACATGGACGTACGGAAGAGTCTGAAAAAACAGTTGCCTCTGGCTACAATTTCGGGTATCTTTGCACCTACACGCCGAACGGAAAACCTCATCAGTCATTCACGGCTTATCTGCATTGACATCGACAAGCAAGTCAACATGAACGTGGAATGGTTCAATGATCTGGATAAAGAGTGGCATCACATTCCTCATATACTCTATGCGGCTCATAGTGTGGGAGGGGAAGGATGGTTCGCCATCTTTCGCATCGCATACCCCGACAAACACCGGGCCCAGTTCGAATCGCTACGTCAGGATTTTGCCCATGAAGGACTGACCATTGACGGTTCATGCAGCGATGTAAGCCGAATGCGTTTCATTTCCTATGATTCTGAACCGTATGTGAACGAGAATGCTACTATATATAATAAGGTGTGGAAGAATCCAGCCCCTGTTTTCCATCCATCATATGAAATTTCAGATGAAATGGAACTAGTTGAAAGATGCTGCCGTGAGATTGCCAGGCGTGGCATTGATATCACAGCCACCTATGATGATTGGTTTCATGTGGGTGCTGCACTGGCTTCGCTAGGGGAACGTGGGCGCAGTCTGTTCCACTTGGTCAGTGCCCAGAACGCCAAGTACAAACCTGCTGAGACGGACAGGAAGTTCAGCAACTGTCTGCATGATGTAAGCAGCATATCCATCGGAACATTTTTCCACATCTGTTCAAGGTATGGAATCAATTGGAAGGAGGGGCAATTATGAAAGTAGAGATAGCAAGCTTTGACAACACATTCATCGAATACCTTTGTTCGTTTGTCTTCTTCGATTCCGAAAAACTGACGGAGATGATGAATCGATATGTGATTGGTGCAACCGCACAAAGAGAACCGGTCTTCTGGCACATCAACGCAGAGCGCAGGGTGACCAATGGCCACATCATAACGATGGACGGGGAGACAGGGGTGGTTTATGATGAAAGCTGGTATCATCAGGACGGACAACCGGTGTGTCTGTTCGGCGAACATCTGTTGAAGGATTTTCCCGACAAGCCTGTGGCATTGGTGAAAGATGAAATGACTGCTGCCATCATGAGTTGCTTCCCTACGCCATACGTCTGGTTGGCTACGGGAACGGTCAGAACAGTGGCTTCAGACCTTTTTTCTTTGAGGAGCAAATCTGTGGTGATATTTCCAGATAAGGGCGAGATGGAACATTGGCAAGAAATTGTCAGTACCGTTTCCGATGTGCAGTTTCATGTCTCTGATGTGATGGAGAAATCACAAGGGAATTTCCACAACATTAGCCAGATAATCCTTAGCCGGCAACCACTGCGTCCGACCGAAGAAGAAGCAGCCTTAATGAGATTTGAAGACGCAAACCCGAACATCAGAAAACTCATCAAGGCTCTTGGCTTGGAAGTGGTGAGTGTGTCTTTTGATAATGATAAAAAGACGAGTGATGAAATTAAATCTGGGACAATTCCAAAAGCTCCCACACAGGCATCCCCTCATGATACTTCCGGGGATGTGAGGATGAAACAGGAAAAACGATGGCACGGCAGGAATCCTGAATGCCACATGTGCCCTTTTTCGCATGAAGGAATCAATGGCACTTATTGTGACAAACTCAACCGCTATGTGGAACATGGAAAGGGTAAATGCGGCATATCGTTTTGACAGGGCAAGGTGCTTGAGAGAAGGCTTCTGCGAAGGGATTATCGGAAATAATCCATAACATAATATGGACTTTTAGATTTGCTCCGCGCTCTTAAAAAGTCCCATTATGCTCTCCGAGGGTTTGGGTCTGCCACACGATGGCGTCGGTGCAAATGAACAGTCCCAGTGGCGATATGGTATCTGCAAGGGAGTGACTCTCTCCCTTGGCCCTCCACTCAGGTGACACCCGAGACCGGAAAAGTGAATAGAAACAAAATCAACAACAAAACTAAAAAACAGTAAAATTATGAGTAAAGCAAGCAATAACATACCACGCGCCGCCATACATGTCGGTGAACCGGCAAAATCCTTTTCCGCAGCAGAAGGCTACGAACCAGAACGTCGCGGATGGGACGAAAAGACCTATCGGTTGAAGAACCAGGACACAAACAACCACTACGACTTTACGCGCAAGCATCTCAACTTTGAGATCAACGGCAAAGGTGAAATCGTTCCTCTGTGTTCACATCCTGTGCCACTTCATGAACGTCTGGCACAAAGACTCGATGAACTTGGGTTCAAGCCTTATAAGGATAAGGACAACCCTTTGGGCATTTCAGACAACAGTCCCAATTGTACAGTTGGCATCATTATAAGTGGTGACCATCATGTGCTGACTCGTCTGGCATTTGGAGACCAAGACGTGGATGTCACCCTTCAGGAAAGTAATGCTCATGTTGTACTGAAGCAAGGTATCAAGGACTGGGCAATGGATACCTATCGCTGGGCTTGTCATCGTTGGGGTGCAGAGAACATCATCGCCTTTGACGTACACTGCGACGAGACGACACCGCACATCCATATCCAGACAATACCTGTGGCCAAGACGAAGGCAAGAGGACGTGTTTCTGTCAAATATGTGTACAAGGAAGACAAATCGAAAGTACTCTCTCAGGGAAAGTGGAAAAAGCTTTCCGAAGAAGAGCGTAGCAACTTCATCAGGACGGAAGGCGAGCGGAGGGAGAAAGAATGCGTGTCATATGCCCGAGTATGGGGCGAAAACAAATTTGCAGTCGGTGTGACCTATCACCAGATGCATACCGACTACTACAATGAAGTGGGCAAAAAATACGGACTGCAGCGTGGTGATGACATTGCCATGCTACCTGCTGAGGAACAGCGTGAACGTGTCCACAAGAATAAGGCTGTACTGGAAGCGGAAAGACAAGCCAAGGACGCTATCGTCAATGCCAAGGCTGAGAATGAACGGTTGGCACAGGAGAAGGATAGCATCGAAAATGAAACCAGGAAAGCGGAACGTACAAAGAACAGTCTTGAAAGCGAAGTTTCCCTGTTGGAAATTTATGCTGACACATTGGACATCAAACAGGATGATTTGAAAGTGCCAATGCTCGAAACGGACCAGCTTGTCAGAAATGCTTGTAAAGCCATCGTGGAAGAACTCGAAAAACCTATTCCTGCCTTCGGACAAAAGGAGTGGAGAGACGAACGGAAGAAAGCCGTGAAGAAGATACTCACCGACTTGCAGACGGAGCTCTTCAACAAGAAGGAACTCCAGAAGAAGGACATTCTGAGCCTCGGAAAGTCTCTCTACAATAAAGCGATGAAGGATGCAGCAAGACTTGTGGAACAGAATCAGCAGCTGCAAAGAGAGAACCAGCGGTTGTCCGCCAATAATGCATCTCTCGAAAAGAAGATGGCTTCGATGGACGAGACGGCTATCAACAATCTCCGCAAACAAAAGGATGACGAGATAAGAAAGTTGCGAGAGGAACGTGACAGGGCTAACTCTCATGCTACCCATTCTGACAATTTGGCATCGAAGGAACGTAGGCGTGCCGATAATGCGGAAGAACTTCTTCATGAAGTATTGTCCGTCCCTGAAATTAAGGAAATCTGGGACCATATACAGCAGAACAAGAAAGTTTTCTGGCAACAGATTGACCATTGGATTGGCGATGCGACAAAGGCTATTGCAGCTTTCGCCAAAGACTATGAACACCATGATTTTCAGCCAGAGCAAAGAGATTCAATTTGCCTGGGTATCATTGCTGAAGCATTAAAGACAAATCTTGATGCTACAAATGATGTGCAGCGTATGAAAGCGACATGTTCATTACTGGATAATGTTTCTTGGAATGGCACTACTGAGTTTATGAGTGATCTTGCCCAAACTCGTACCAAACAACTATGTGAGGAAATGACTGTTCCCCAAAAAATGATAGAGAGTCTTATTCTTGCATCTGGTGGCAGAGGTGGCATCGGAACTGGTGGAGGTGGTTCGGACAATGAACTCACCAACTGGGATGGTACGAAGAAGAGAAATGGCTGGGGAAGATAACGAACAAAATCATCCATTCCATGCTAAACTACCGAGATTATCTCGGTAGTTGCGAAGGTCTATTCTTTAACCAATTTCCCTCAAATGTTGTATTGCTTTACTGTTACATATATATATATAGAATGTTAAATCAAAATTCAATATGTATATGGTTTACGGTTACATTAGAGTAAGTAGTGACAAGCAGACGGTTGAGAACCAACGCTTCGAAATTAACAAGTTCTGTGAAAAACAGAATATCGAAATTAACGACTGGATAGAAGAAACTATTAGTGGCACAAAAAACTACACTAAACGTCAGTTAGGTAATCTTTTGAAGAAAGTCCATAAGGATGACATCATCATCTGTAGTGAACTGTCTCGCCTTGGCAGGAATCTCTTTATGATTATGGAGATATTGAATATCTGCATGATTAAGGAGTGCCGCGTCTGGACTATCAAAGACAACTATCGTCTTGGCGATGATATTCAGAGTAAAGTACTTGCTTTTGCTTTTGGATTATCGGCTGAGATAGAAAGAAATCTTATCAGCCAGCGAACTAAAGAGGCTTTGGCGCGGAAGAAGGCAGAGGGAGTGGTGCTTGGTCGTCCAAAAGGGAAAAAGAGTAGCCCAGACAAGTATAAACTCTCGGGCAAGGAAATCCTCATCAAAGAACTATTGAAGAATGGCACTTCGCATCGCAAAATAGCTAAGATATGTAAGGTTGACAGGAACACACTTGCACGTTTCATAGAACTTAAAAGATTGGCAGAGAACTAATGAGCGATTTCGTGCAGCAACAGAACAACATCTGCGACTTTGCCACATCAGAAAGTTGGGTAATCTTGTCACCAATTGAACAGAGTATTAAGCGAAAGATTGAAGCAGTTGGAATGCCCTTGAAGGACTGGGATATTCAGATAAATTATGGAATAAAGACTGGCTTCAATGATGCCTTTATTATATCTACCGAGAAAAGAGAAGAAATTCTCTCCAATTGCAATACAGAAGATGAACGCAAAAGAACGGCTGAACTTATTCGACCTATTTTACGCGGCAGGGATATAAAGAGATACGGTTATGTGGACAATGGATTGTTCCTTATCAACACTCATAATGGCGTTCGTGGACGCATACCTCGAATCAAAATTGAAGATTATCCTGCTATAAAGGCTCATTTAGACCAATATTGGGATAAAATTGCCACAAGAGCCGATAAAGGTGATACCCCATATAATCTTCGTAACTGCGCTTATTTGGAGGATTTCTCACGGCCAAAGATCGTTTATCCAGAAACGACCCAAGGAGCATATTTCGCTTTTGATGACAAAGAATTTTATATAGACAAAACTTGTTTTATGCTAATAGCAGACGAAGCTGAGTATTTGCAACATACACTATCTAGTCGTTTATTTGAATTTGCCTACAAAAGAATCTTTGCAAGTGTCGAATTGGGAGAACATGGTTATCAGTACAACAAGCATGCACTTATTAAGTTACCTGTAATCAAACCCGAAAAATCCTTTAAGTTAGAAAAAAATGATATAGATACACAAATATACAAATTATACGGTATTACAAACGAAGAAGTTCGAGAGATAGAGAGCACTTAAAGCTCTCTATTCTCCAAATATTCAATTTCTTGTGGAGATAAGCTGTAAAGTTGATAAATGATTGCAACCATTTCTTGCTCTTGCTTTTGAGTTGGTTGAGCAGAATATAACATCAGCCTGTCTAATCCACTTTGAGGAACAGGAAGTTTATCAACAAACATTGGCTTGTACTCGAAGTACCCACCATTACGTGTCACACCAAGTAAACGAATATAAAAGTCTGCAATTTTAGAGTTCAGAATGTGAAGTATAGCAATATTAGTAGTGGCTATAAAAGAACTCGGTGCATTAATAAACATTCCTTCTGGGGCATATGAATAAGTTCCTTCCAAATTAAGGTTTCCCCAAGTTATTTTTGGCTTAAAGAAATCCTCCGATTCTTAGAGGCCGCGACATCAAGAGGTATGGATATGAATGGGCAAATTTGTATTTAATAGCAACATTTCCATCGCGCCATTATGATATTGACAGATACCCTGCAGTAAAGCAATATCTACTTTCGTTTGGTATTGAGAAACTGGAACAAACAGGCAAAACACATGTTGTCGATGGCGAAAAGGTGAAAGCCCGTAAAAAGACCAACAACAAGTGGTTTGAAACTCAGGATAGCATCAGTTATTGGGAGGATTTCTCACGGCCAAAAATAATATGGAAGAGAATCGGCTCAATCTTACGTTTTTCTTTTGACGATAAAGGGTGTCTTGGACTTGATAGCACTTGCTTTGCTGCAGGCGAACATATCAGGTATTTGTGCTGTGTACTTAATTCCTTGATGGGGCACTATTTGTTAAAAGATTCACCCAAGACTGGCACAGGAGATTTGTTAGTCAGTGTTCAAGCAATAGAGCCAGCCAGTATTCCATACAATGCCCAGTACGAAAGACAACTATTGTCTCTTCTTGAAAGACAAATAGCCAACCCTTCTGCCACAACTGAAAAGGAGATAAACGATATTGTTTTCACAATGTATGGTTTATCCCCTATTGAATGCGATTATATTACGCGATATATCAAACTATCTCAACAAAGCCTATAACCTTTCTTTCATCTGTGGTAAGATTGTACAGGTCAAAAAGCATAGAGTCTATTCTCTGCGCTTTTTGTTTGGTGTATTCATTTTGAATGTCTTCTATAACATCTTGAAATTGTTGGTTTTGAGCATCAGAAATTTCATACACGGGTATTTTGTCAAAGAAAATTTTACTCAACTCTCGTGTTCCACCTTGTAATTCAGGGAATGAATCTCTAAAACAGTATTTGAATAATGAAGAATTAAAAAACGCAGTAAGATATGCCACACTCTTCCCTGTAATAATAAAGCATTTTTGATTTGTAAGATACAATTTATTATCAAATACAAATGGCATGTATTTAGTCATGTTTGGATAGATAATTTTTGGCTTATTAAAATCCTCCAATTGAATGATTATGGTCGAATAAGTTCAGCCGTTCTTTGACGCTCATCCTCTGTTTGACAGTTAGCCAGTATCTCTTCACGTTTTCCTGAATCGATAATGAATGCTTCATTGCATCCTGTAAGTACCCCACGATAAATGTTGATGTCCCAATCTTTAAGTGGTGTACCTACAGCCTCTATCTTCTTTTTAATGCTTTGCTCAATAGGAGAAAGGATAACCCAACTGTCGGATGTGGCGAAGTCACAAATTGAGTTCTGTTGCTGCACGAAATCGCTCAAATTCTTTACGCTTTCTTTATTTTGCTTGTTGGTAACAGCACAAACAGTTTCATGTTGGTTGTTTGACTTGGAGAAAAGCAGGATGTTCGTGTCAACAGTGGCACTCTCAAATATCTTCACTCCTGCAAAATCAACCAGCAACATGGGGTTGGTCTTGTTGGCAAAAAATTCTCTCGTCTTTTCGCCATATCCAGCTCGCATCCACTTGTTGGACGTGATGTAACACAGGTGGCCATTCTTCTTTAGCAACTGCCATCCTCGCTCATAGAACAGACAATAGATGTCGCCTGTCCGAGCGAAGGTTGAGTAATTGCAATTCTCGTATAACTTAGCTAATTCACCACCATTGTTCTGAAGCTGGATGTATGGTGGATTGCCAATCACGATGTCAAATCCATCAGCAACGCCGAACATCCATTCAGGATCGAAGAATGGACTGACTGCATTTTGGTCGTAGGGATTCCATGCTGCCAACTGCTTTGCATCCTCAGGAGCAAAGTTGTCATCATCAGAGAGTAATTTCGCCAGTTTCTCACGGAGAGCCTGGTCTTTCTCTCTTAACCGATGTTTTGTTGATGCCGACTTAGCGGAGAAGTGCTTGTGGCGGATTTCTGCCAATTCATCCTTTGTCGGCTCTATCTCCGGATTCTCAAACAGGTTGCCCTGTGCTGGTTTCTTTTTCTTTGCAATCAGAGAATTGGCAGAAACAAACTTTGTTTCAAGGTTAGGCAGCGTTGGTATGCCATAGTTAGGTTTTGATGCATCCTTCTCGCAGTCACATATCAAAGAAATAAAGAATCGTAGCTTGGTAATCTGTGCTGCTATGCTCTGAATATCACTACCGTATAAGCAATTCTCGATGACAGATAGTTTGAGGTCATAGACAGGTTCATCTGGCGATATACGCTCCAGAATCTCAATCATCCTATTGAGCAACCCCATGGGGAATGCACCTGAACCACATGCAGGGTCAAGCACCTTCACTGCCTTTAATTTTACAATTATCTTTTGATAATCGTCCGTTCTGGTCTTATCAAAAACGAAATCTGTGCGGAACAATGAGCGTACAAAGGTATTGTCGCCAAGATAGGCTATAAGGCTTTCGTCAACCATGTAGTTCACAATCTCTCGTGGTGTGTAAAATGAGCCACTTTGATTACGTGCCGTTTCCTTTGTTTCTGGGTTGTATGCTCCAAGCAGATTCTCGAAAACCTTACCTAATAGTTCTGGGTCGAGTGCCACCTGCTGCTCCTCTGGTGAGTTTTCCTCGATAGTAAAATTATAACGGTCCAAGATGGAGATCAGACCCTTCTCTGGTTCAAAGAAAAGATTATTAGGAACAACGGCACGATGCTTGAAACGCCCATCGGCAAAGCAGACATCATTCCGGCTGAAGCCATCAAAGTTATAGCATTGTTCTACACCATCAGCATACTTTGTCTTATCAAGACACTCAAACAAGCCACCATTCAGGAATGGAATTTCTGCAAACAGATTGATGACTTCCTGCTCGCTGATTGAAAACATTTCCGCATAGCGATATAATGTTTTCACGTCGCGTTTGCTTGAAGTAGCAAACTTACGGGTATTACCATCCTCATCTTTAATAGCACGGTTGAGCGTTCCAAAGAAAAGGTTTTGAAGGATGGCATTGTAGTAATTGCCAACAGTCGTACTGTATGGATCGAAGTCTTTCAGTATTGTAGTCAGGAAGTCAATATCGAAGATTCTGTCTGGCACCAGATTCTTCTGCTTGATGAACCAAACGAACATGATACGGGTAATCATACGGATGACCTTTGTCTCAATATCGTCTCGGTCATCGTCCTCTCTTGTTGTGTTGTTGGGGAAGGTGATATTTGAAGAAGGCTCAACTGCCCACTGATACCACTCAAAAAGATCCTTGTAGAACTGTTTGGTAAGAGCTTCCACAGAGAATGCAGCCGTGATGTCGCTCAATGCCTGTTTGCTGTCACGTAGGACCTTGAACTGTTCAATGGCGGTACGGCACCCCCGCCCTTCACCGAGAAGATAGGTGTAACGCTTGGTATCAGTCGAAATTTTCTCGTAATCCCCCTGCTTGTTAAATCCCCATGTCTCACTAACATACGAGAAGCGCAAGACGCTCTCGTTCTTGCGGTAGCAGAACATGAATGCTCCTGCATAGCCCATATTGCGCCAGTCCGTTGTAAGCATGTCGCGTATGCCACGACGGTTGCGCTCTATGTTCACGTTGTCTGTGAGTTCTACTTCATAGACGGCTATGGACTCGCCATCGGATAGTGATATTTTGCCAAGGTTTAGAGCTTGTTTCGCCAGACGGCTGCTGACATGTACCTCTGATGGGCGGTTCCAGAAACTGACTTTACCACGGAAAATGTCGTGAAGGAGTTGCTGCCAGGCTTCACGATTATATCTTGATTCTATGACTTCCTTGTAATTCATAGGGCTGTTTCGTTATTTGAATGATTCTGATAATATAATTTCGGCATCTGTCTCTTTCTCATTGAGCAAGGCTTCCTCGGCCATATAATATGGTGCATACTTCTTTGCCATTTCAATAATCTCTGCCAAGGCTTCGTCATGCGTCATACGTGCCTTACCGCTTACACGCCGCAAATCTTTCTGTATGCGTTGTAAACGCTTGGCAATATAGGTGATAACACCTCGCTCTGCCAGCGTTTTCAGTTGGGCCACTTTCAGATAGAGGTCATTGTCGTCAATCTCACGCATGAAGTTAGTGAGAAGGCTGATGGCCGTAGTTACCTGAGCACCCATATTGCCTTGGGCTTCCTTGGAAGTCTCTTCCTGTTGAATTTCTGTGTCGCGGATAGTACGGAACTTCACCAAAGCCTTTTCCACATGCTGATGATGCTCCTTGATGCGTTCTGTTGGCTTTTCTTCAGGAGTTGCCTTAAAGTATTTCAGCGCATCGAGCACGGAAATTTCCTCTGCATTCTCAGAAACAAGGAAGAAGACCTTTCGGAAGTTGGTTTTAAGAAAAACCAAGGTATCACCAGAGAGCGTAACGCCATCGACTGTGCGAGACTCGCGCCCTGTACGACTGCGCAAAGAGAGTTTTGCTATTCGGTTATATTCCCTGCGGTTTGTCTGATAGAGAGAACGCAGTTCCTCGTAATATGGTATTTCCTGGTTGAAATCCTTCTTCTGTTCTTTCAAGGCTTCATCAAAGAGTTTGCTCAGATTGCGGTCAAGTATCTCATTCTGAGAATATATTTGATTGTCTTCGCCAAAGGTAGAGTGGAACGTCTGTATCTTACTCACTGCAATCTGGTTGAGATTGATTTCTCGGTTTCCTTCACGCGAAGGATAGAAGACATAGTTGTAAATGTGCTTAGATGCGGAGCCAATACGGTTCACACGTCCGATGCGCTGCATCAGGCGAGTGGAGTTCCAAGGAGTATCATAATTGACTATCACGTTAGAGCGATGGAGGTTTACACCCTCGGCCAACACGTCAGTAGTTAAAATGATATTGTAGTCATTAAGTTTTGTCTTGTAGTTGGCATCAAAGTTCTCACGAATTGTCTTGAACTGCTGACTACGGTTGCCAGATGAAATTACCAATACATCAGGACGATTGATGCGACGCTCCAGATACTCTACAGTATCTACGGACTCCGAGAATACCACGAGCTTTTGTTCTGGGTTGCGTTCTGCTTTGAACAATTCGTGTTTCATAAGTTCATTAAACTTGGCAAACTTGGAATCATCATCGTCTGATATGTCTTGCCAGTCGTTCCACATCTTTTCAAGGATGGCTTGGTCTGCTCTCAACATTTCAACAAACTCAGGTCGGAAATCATCGGCATGGAAAACTGCATTTTTGGGATTCGTCTCTGCCTTGGCGTTCAGTTTCTCTTCTATTTCCTCTTCTGACAGACCGTTTTCCAACAAGAGATTGATGTCAAGATCTGGGGCGACAAATACCTTGTCATTTGCAAACATATCCAGCATGTTCTGGTTAGCCTGACGGAAATTTTGAATGGAAACTTGGAAGGCATAGAAACTACTCTCAAGACGCTTTACAAGTCCATTCTTACGAATGCCTGCCAAACTGCGGCTGATAAGTTCTGCATTATCATATAAACCATTGGATACTTCGGGCTTCAGATAGGCAATGGCTTGATAACGTGCATACGTCAGTTCCTTATCAAGCGTCTGCATAGCACGCTCAAAGAGATTAGCAAGATGCTCATTAAGTTCATATCTGCTCTCTACTGGACGTTCCACCTTCGGGAAACCGTTCACATCCTTGTTATAACGCGGTACGCTCTCAATGTCTGTACGGGTTCGTCGAACAGTCAGAGGCTTGATTACACGGTCACGAACTTTTTCTGCCAGCTTCTTGAAGTCCCTGATGTCTGCATCTGGGTTGTTACGCAGTTTCCTGAACTCAACAATCAAAGGAGCAAAGAATGCCGTGAGATTGCCAACACCATCAATAGTGCAGTGACGAGGGTCTTGGAAAAGCAGAATCTCATTGTAAAGGTCAGCCGGGGTGTTATTCATTGGCGTTGCCGATATGAGCATCACTTTTTTCTTATAACCTGGTATGTTGCCAGTTTCCACACGTGGCATCTTGCAAATTTCCTGTAACTGCTCAAAAGCAGAAGTAGTGTGGCTACGGAATTTATGCGCCTCGTCCACCAGCACAAGGTCGTATTCATCGGCGTTCCAATAATTATAGTTGTCTTCGTCCAATACCTTTGATAGGCTGCCGTTGCTGATGAAGTTTGCGTATTTATCAATGCCAAAGTCCTTGAATGTTGTTCTCCAGTTCTGCTCAACAGCAGGAGGATAGACAACAAGAATCTTTGTGTGGTCGCGTCCATTTTCAATCAAGAACTTCTTCGCAATCATAGTCGCAATGACCGTTTTACCAAGACCCACCACATCGGCAAGGAAGAATCCATCGTAGCGAATGAGTTTCTGATAGCCTTCAATGACCGCATCCATCTGATAGTCATATTTGGTGTAGCCCTCCGGCATGTCAAACGGGTCATCATTATCGGTTTCCAGTATGCGATCAGAGAAATACTCCATAAGCATCTTAATATACAAGTCGTATGGTGAGACATCGCCCTTCAGATATGTACGTTCGATAGATGTTTTCAGGTCATCAGCTGTAATCTCACAACCTTTGGCTTCTTCCCATAGTTGTTCAAACTCATTCTTGGCAAATTGAACGTCCTCATGCTGTGTCATCTTCACGTTGAACTCATACTGTCGTTCATCCGTGATGCCAAGGCCGTTGCCGGACAGATTGCTGGAACCCGTTATTGCCATTCCTTGGGTGTACTGATTAAAGTCATCAGGATAAAGCACATATATCTTAGCATGAATCTTCTTTGATGGATGCGCGCGTAATTCCAACTTTCCGTCGATGAGGTCTTGCACCATCTGGAACATACCATCTTCTATTTCCTTCTTATAATTGGAACTTTCTATATCCTTGCGAATCTGACGAAGACAGTCTTGTTTAACATCATCCTCTGCTCCAAAGAAAAGTTTGCCTTGGCGAGCAGCTTCTGCAATGTACTTATCCACATCTATGCCAATAAGCACTCTTACCTTGTAGATGCTGTCAAGGAATGGACGAAGGGAAAAGTAACCAGACGCACGAAGGAAGCCCACAACTGCGTCAAGATTACGGATTTGTGGGTTATGCAATAACACACCCTCAAACTCTTTTATTAGTGTGTTTCCGTCTCTGTTAGTAAAGATATGGGAATTAGATTGGTAAATTATGCTCATCTCCTATTTAATGAAAGAATCCCCACGCAGTGTCTCGACAGGCGACCAAACCTTTTGCATACACTGCGATGGGGATTCTATATATCAATTGCCTATTGGCTGTTTGGGTCATTTGTCAGAGTGTGAACAAGCTTGTTTTTGCCATGTAGCACATTGCATGAGTGCAAAGTTAATAAAAATAATCCAAACAGAGAACGCTTATACTATTAAATAAGGTGAAAAATACGTTTTTTTTTGCTAAATGATGGTCAATAGAAAACATAGGCAGTTCCCCTTGCTGCAATTTTCGAACTGTTTATGGTGGGCATATAGAATCTTATATTGTCCACCATAAAAATATGCAAAAGGGTGGT
This sequence comes from Bacteroidaceae bacterium, assembly GCA_024398475.1. Classification (GTDB taxonomy): domain Bacteria; phylum Bacteroidota; class Bacteroidia; order Bacteroidales; family Bacteroidaceae; genus Colivivens. Next base: position 202,783 of record JAKSJB010000001.1, read on the forward strand.
ATTCAAACAAACAGAAAACATCCAAATTAATTTAATGAAATATTATAAGGTGTTACAAAGTTGCACCAGATTACATAAGATTGATTTCGGCACTCTATGTTCACCTCATGTTCACCAGTAAAAGAAAAAGCACCTACAAAATCTTTGTAAGTGCTTGATTTTCAGTGTGGACCAGCCTGGGCTTGAACCAGGGACCTCCAGATTATGAGTCTGTTGCTCTAACCAACTGAGCTACAAGTCCGTGGGTATGTTGGGCCACCAGGAATCGAACCTGGCTCTTCAGAACCAAAATCTGACGTGTTAGCCGATATACTATGGCCCAATACCTCAAATATAGCATTCCTCGTTCGAAATGCGGGTGCAAAGGTAAGAAAAAAAACTATACGATTGATGTTATTGTTGAGTTTTTTTGTGTTTTGGTATATTTTTTTCCACTCTGTAATTCTTTTTTGTGGCTATTATGTAACAAAAAATAGTAATAAATTGAAAATATTTAACTATTCTTCATTGTGATTTATGAATTATTTTCTAACTTTGCACTTATGAAAGTCAAGAAAGAAAAACCATTGATACATAACAGACGCAGAAATAGAATCCGTCTGCACAGTGAAGGTAAGGAAACATTGCTTATGGGTGCTTTGGTACTGGCAGTGGTTATTGGTGCCTGTCTGTACATGTTGGGTGCTGGTATGGGTCCACATTGGGCATACTATATTGTGATATTGGTGTTGTTGGTAATCTATGGTATTTTGCTGAATTTTTTCAGATGTCCTATACGTATGTTTCAGGGGCCTACAACGAAATCTGTTGTTGCACCGGCTGACGGACATATAGTCGTAATAGAGGATGTTGATGAAAATGATTATTTCCATGACCGCAGAAAGATGGTTTCTATCTTTATGAGCCTTACAAATGTTCATGCCAATTGGATTCCATGTGAAGGTACGATTGTTCATGTAAGTCATCAGAATGGTAATTTCCATAAGGCATATTTACCAAAGGCAAGTGAAGAAAACGAACGATCTATGGTTGTGATACGTACTCCTCACGGGGTGGATGTTATGGCTAGGCAGATTGCAGGAGCAATGGCGCGCCGAATTGTTACATATTCCGAGGAGGGTCAGGAATGTTTCATCGATGACCACATGGGTTTCATTAAGTTTGGTTCCCGTGTTGACCTGTACTTGCCTCTTGATGCAGAGATACTCGTGAAGATGGGACAGACGACAGTCGGTGACGAAACTGTCATAGCACGATTGAAATAGTAAATATGAACTCTCTATAGACCTCCCCTTATGTGGGGGAGGCTTTTGATTTTTATAGGGGGTATGATTTTATAGGATAATATCAATAACAGACAAACTTGGAAAAATGAAAAGACATATTCCTAATATCATAACATGCTGTAATCTGGTATGTGGATGTGTTGCCGTAAGTGCGGCATTCCAACACATGTTTACGGCTACTTTGCTCTTAATATTGCTTGGCGCGTTGTTTGATTTCTTTGATGGAATGACAGCACGTGCTCTTGGGGTTTCAGGACGTATGGGTATTGAATTGGATTCCCTTGCAGATATGGTTACATTTGGTGTGGCTCCGTCATCTTTACTTTACATGATGTTTCGTGAGGTCCGTTACCCTGAAATGGTTTACAACAATTTCTGCTTTATGCTGTTCCCAATATTAGGTTTCCTGCTTGCTGCTTTCTCGGCATTGCGTTTGGCAAAATTCAATATTGATGAGCGTCAGCATACAACATTTATTGGAATGCCTACACCTGCAAATGCAATATTCTGGGCGGCGTTGATTTCCAGTAGTGAAGACTATCTCTGTTCTCCTATGTTCAATGCTCCATTCCTGCTTGCCTTTGAAATTTTGGCATGTTGGTTGTTGGTGTGTGAGATACCGATGTTTTCATTAAAATTCAAGAATAAGTCATGGGAGGATAACAAGGTAAAATATATTTTTCTCTGTATCTGTGCCGCAATTCTGTTGATTGCAGGATTTGTAGGTGTAGAAAATGGCCAGTTGCTTAGAAATCTGTCACGAGGTTTGGCTGGTTGTATCGGTGCATATCTCGTGATAAGTATTGTTACTGGTTTTGGACATAGGGATTAGGATTGACTGAACCTTTTGATTGTTCTCTGTGATGAATGACGACGAACGTTTCATGAAAGAAGCATTGGCAGAAGCTCGTACGGCCTTGTCTGCGGATGAAATACCCATTGGGGCTGTCGTGGTAGCGGATGGTCGTATAATAGGACGTGGTCATAATCTGACTGAGACATTGAACGATGTAACTGCTCATGCGGAGATGCAGGCAATTACTGCTGCATCAGAATATCTTGGTGCAAAATACCTGAGCCAATGTGCTTTGTATGTGACGGTTGAACCATGTGTGATGTGTGCTGGTGCAATAGGTTGGTCTCAGTTGGGTAAGTTGGTATATGGTACGGCTGATGAGAAACGGGGATACACTAGGTTTGCACCAAATGCACTTCATCCGAAAACAAAGGTTCTGAAAGGCATTTTGGAAGATGAGGCTGCTCAGATGATGAAAGATTTCTTTAAGGAAAAAAGATTGTAAGCGTTTATTCAGGGGTAAAACCCTTCTTCGTTTTTAGGAATAAGATGGAATTAGAAAAACATATACATCTCAATCAGACGGTTTCCACCAATTCGTATATCAAGGAATTGTTGCATGCCGGAGTGGATCTGCCAGAACTGACATTGGTTGATGCAGAATTTCAAACAGGTGGGCGCGGTCAGGTTGGTAATACTTGGGAAAGTCATAATGGAGAAAATCTATTGTTTTCTATATTGTGTCATCCTTCCGAAGTGAAAGCGGATTGTCAGTTTGTCTTGAGTCAGGCTATTGCGTTGTCTGTGCAGCAGACACTTTTGCAGTTTGTCGATGATGTAATAATAAAGTGGCCTAATGATATTTATTGGCAGAACAAGAAAATATGTGGAATATTGATTGAATGTACTTTGCGGGGAACAACCGTAAATGATTGTATTATTGGAGTGGGATTGAATGTTAATCAAAAGTCTTTTGAAAGTGATGCTCCCAATCCTATCTCGTTGGCACAAATAGTAGGTCTTACATTTAATAGAAAGACTTTGCTTGATGCCATAATTGAAAACTTCTGTCAATATTACGATAAGGTTCTTCAGGGAGAAGATATTTCCGATGAATACAAGCGGAACTTATATCGCCGAAAAGGATGGCATCAGTATGAAGAACCCGACGGAGAAATGTTTGAAGCAGAGTTTGTAGATGTGATGCCTTCGGGACATCTTGTACTAAAAGATAAAAATGAAAATATACGGGAATACGAATTTAAGGAAGTGAAATTTGTGATATGAATACAAAAGACATACGAATAGCGGATTATAACTATGATTTGCCGGATGACCGTATTGCCAAGTATCCATTGGCAGAACGTGACCAAAGTAAATTATTGGTATATAAAGGAACTTCATCTGAAACCTGTGGGTCTGTAGGTCCTGCAACAGGAACTGTCACGGAAGATCATTTTTACAATCTTCCGAAGTATCTGCCAAAAGGGGCTATGATGGTTTTCAACAACACCAAGGTGATTCAGGCTCGACTCCATTTTCAGAAGAATACGGGGGCTCAGATTGAAGTATTCCTGCTTGAGCCTTATTCTCCACGTGACTATGAACAGGTTTTCCAGATGAAAGGAAAATGTTCATGGGTATGTATGATAGGAAATCTAAAAAGATGGAAGGACGAAGATTTGGTTCTTGTCGTGGATGGAAAGACTCCTGATGTGTCCCCAATAACGCTTACGGCATCAAGGCAAGGGGTACACGGTACTGGATTTATCGTGGAATTCAATTGGACAAGTGGAAGGGATGGCGCTAGCGAACTTTCGTTCGCTGAAGTCCTGGATACTCTAGGTGAACTTCCTATTCCTCCATATCTTAACCGCAAGACAGAAGATAGCGACCTCAAAACATATCAGACGGTTTATTCAAAGATAAAGGGGTCTGTTGCGGCTCCTACTGCTGGTCTTCACTTTACGGATAAGGTGCTTGCTGCAATCGATGATGCAGGTATTGACCGCGAGGAACTTACCTTGCACGTAGGGGCAGGAACATTCAAGCCTGTCAAAAGTGAACATATTGCCGGTCACGAGATGCATTCTGAATATATAGTTGTCAGGAAGCAGACGATAGAGAAGTTGATTAAGCATAATGGTCAGACAATAGCGGTAGGTACGACTTCAGTCAGAACTCTGGAGAGTCTGTATTACATCGGAAGAAAAATTCTTTTGGCAATGGTTAATGGAAAGATTCCTGCCGAAGAACTTAACCTGCATGTTAATCAATGGGAACCTTATGAACTGGCGCAGGAAGTTGCAGAAGGTAAGGTGCAGGCTCCAACAACACTTGAAACACTCAAGGCCATACTTGACTATCTGAACTTTCATGATTTCCCTGCATTGCATACCAGTACACAGATAATAATAGCTCCAGGGTACAAGTATCATGTAGTAAAAATGATGGTAACGAACTTCCATCAGCCACAAAGTACTCTACTGTTGTTGGTATCAGCCTTTGTCAGTGGTGATTGGCGTACGATATATGATTATGCTTTGTCGCATGATTTCCGTTTCCTTTCTTACGGTGACTCTTCGTTGCTAATACCTTAGTAGAATAAATATTCGCTCAATGTCTGTGTTTCAACATTTGCAGAAATTTATGCAAAAGAGGGCAGACAAACATACTGAATAATAAAAACAAACAAAACTGTTGTGAATTCAATTTATTATTGCTATTTTTGCAACTTAATATAAACATTTGAATCTTACAACCACAATGATGCGTATGGGCAGAGTTATCACGATTGTAAATGAGAAGGGTGGAGTTGGCAAGAGTACTACATCATGGAATCTTGCTCTTGCGTTGAGTGAATTGGGTAGGAAGACGTTGCTTATAGATGCTGATCCTTTGTCGGGACTGAAGTCAAGAATAGAAGGAAGAAAAATCGTCATGGGGCTGTTGGACTGCTTGATAGAAGGAAACGAACCACAGGATTGTTTGAAGGAGTTTTCTCCAATGCTTGATATACTGTATGGGTCGCTTGATCTTGTTGAATTTGAGGTGAAGGGATTTACAGGAACTGACAAGGAACAATGCCTGAAGGGTGTAGTTGATAAGATAAAGAATGGATATGACTATGTGGTGATTGACACTCCATCGTCATTGGGAATGATTACTGTTAATGCATTGGTTGCGTCAGACCAGGTTGTTATACCGGTTTGTTGTGATTATTTTGCGATGGATGGTATTAGTAGTGTTGTTTGCCTTATCAGTGATATCGCTAAGAGGTGCAACACGAATTTGCGTCTGAATCATTTCCTGATTACCAGATATGACAGTACCCTGCGTTCTTCTTCGCGGGTATTGGACGAAATCAGAACGACGTATCAAGGTCTCTTGTTCAATACGGTCATACCTGAAAGCCATGAGTTGAAGAACGAGTATCGTAAGGTCGCGCGTGAACTGTTTCTGGATGACCAGTCATAGTGATTCAAAGATGTAGTAGTATAAATTGATTATAGTTGGATAAGATATCAACCTTTTCTGAGAAAAATAGAAGATGAGTATTCATAGTATGAAAATGAAGTTTCAGATATTCTGCATGTTTGTGCTGACCGTAGTTATGTGGTCTCCGACATTTGCACAGGACACTACTTCTGTCCGTGTCCCAAAGGCACAACTCCGCAGAACGCATTCCAACATAATACCACCCACTAATTACTTAGATACGCTTGTTCAGGACAGCGCTCGCAGAATGCAGGAAATAGAACAGGCATTATCTCTGGCTGGTACTGTCAGAGATAGTATGTACAACGTTAGTGACAGTTCTATATCTGCAGGAATGGCTGATACATTGTTTGTTGTGGATTCACTCCTAAAGTCAAGCAAGGCAGAAGTTGCAGTAAATAAATTTAAACAACGTTTTATTCCTGATCCAAAGAAGGCAATGTGGCTTGCCATAGTCTTTCCGGGTGGCGGTCAGATATACAATCATAAGTATTGGAAACTTCCTATTATATACGGAGGATTTCTGGGTTGTGCCTATGCCATGAATTGGAATAATACAATGTACACGGATTATTCACAGGCATATATTGATATTATGGACGATGATCCTAACTCAAAGAGTTACGAAGACTTTCTTCCGATAGGATATGATGCCAACGCAAACAAGGACAGACTGAAAACATTGTTTAAGCGCAAGAAGGACTATTATAGACGATACAGGGATCTTAGCATATTCTGTATGATAGGAGTGTATGCGCTTAGTGTGATAGATGCGTATGTAGATGCAGAACTTTCAAGTTTTGACATCAGCAAGGATTTGTCTATGAGGGTTAGGCCTTCAGTCATAAACAACAATTCACTTGCTGTGAGAACCCCGTATCATAATCAGGCATACGGTGTTCAATGTAGCCTGTCGTTCTAATATAACGAAAATATAAGTCAGTAATACTATTTTACCAGTTACCACTATGGAAGAGATGAGTAAGGAAATGTTGGAAGATAAGATGGTTGAAGACGAATTCCAACGTCTGATAAAAACATACTTGTCAACCAAACATAGGAAAAAAGTTGATATTATTACTAAAGCATTCAACTTCGCAAAACATGCCCACAAAGGTGTGCGGCGTCTGTCTGGTGAACCTTATATTATGCACCCTCTTGCTGTGGCGCAGATTGTGGCTTCCGAAATAGGACTCGGTTCAACGTCCATTTGTTCTGCGTTGTTGCATGATGTGGTAGAGGATACTGACTATACTACTGAGGATATCGAAAACATGTTCGGTCCGAAGATAGCACAGATTGTAGACGGACTTACAAAGATTTCCGGAGGAATTTTCGGAGAGCATGCATCTGCTCAGGCGGAGAATTTCAAAAAATTGCTGCTAACGATGAATGATGACATTCGTGTTGTATTGGTTAAGATGGCAGACAGGTTGCATAATATGCGTACACTGGGCAGTCAGCGTGAGGATAAGCAGTATAAGATTGCAGGCGAGACGCTCTATATTTATGCACCATTGGCAAATCGATTGGGATTGAATGCCATAAAGCAGGAACTTGAGAATCTGGCATTCAAATATGAGCATCCGACAGAATATGCGTCAATAATCAAGAAGTTGGAGGCTACCGAGGCTGAACGTAATACTATTTTTGATAAGTTTACGGGACCTATTCGTGAACAACTTGATCGAATGGGGTTGAAGTATGAAATAAAGGCACGAATAAAGACTCCATATTCCATTTGGACCAAGATGCAGAATAAGCATATTCCATTTGAGGAAATATATGATATTCTTGCTGTCCGAATCATTTTTGAGCCACGCAAGGGTTGGGATGAACGCAATGAATGCTTCAATCTTTATGTGGCAATAACCCAAATCTATTCTTCGCACCCAGAGCGTTTCCGTGATTGGGTAAACCATCCTAAGGCGAATGGTTATCAGGCACTTCATGTAACCTTGATGAGTAATGAGGGTGAATGGATTGAAGTTCAGATTCGTAGTACCCGTATGGATGATATCGCAGAGAAGGGTTTTGCTGCACACTGGAAATATAAGGATACAACGACTGTTGATGAGTATGGACATACAATTGTTACTACTCAGCATGAGGCTGATGACAGTGAGGCTTCTCAGGAATTGGATAAATGGCTTATTACAATTAAGGAAATTCTCGATGATCCTCAACCTGATGCAATGGATTTTCTTGATACAATAAAGTTGAATCTTTATGCATCAGAAATAATGGTGTTTACTCCAAAGGGAGAGATGCGAACTATGCCTGCGGGTTCCACGGCTCTTGACTTTGCCTATTCTATTCATACTGTAGTCGGCAATCATTGTATCGGAGCGAAGGTAAATCATAAACTTGTACCGATGAGTTATGTATTGAAAAGTGGTGACCAGGTTGAGATTATTACCCAAAAGTCGCAGAAGGTGCAGGTTTCCTGGCTCGATATGGTAAGTACGGCAAAAGCAAGGACGAAGATTCTTTCAGCGATACGTAAGGAAGAGCGTGAGTTAAGGCTTCTTGGAAATAATATACTTAATGAGTTCTTTCAGAAGGCTGACCTTGTACGCGATACTGCAATGTTGGACAAACTGTGCAAGCATCATGGAATGCGAAAGTTGGATGAACTTTGTTTGGCAATTGGACAAGAGAAAATAATTCTAGGTGATGAAGATTCTGCATTCCTCAGTCAAAAAGGAATTCCTGCCTGGAAACGACTCCTCTCGTTCGGAATCAATAAGAAGCAATCTGACAACAATCACAGCAATGAGTCTGATAATAATGGACAGTCTCCGTTGTATGACCACAGAACCCCTCTGATGCTGACAGAAGAAACTGTTGACCACCAGTTTCATATGGCAGATTGCTGTAATCCTATTCCAGGTGATGCCGTCATGGGCTATCTCGACGATGACAATCAAATGCATATCCACAAGTTGCAGTGTCCTGTAGCCATGAAGATAAAAGCGAACTATGGCAAGCGCATATATTCTGTAAAGTGGAATATGGGACATATGCGTCAGTTCCTGGTTACTATTCGTTTGGGTGGAATGGATAATATTGGAATACTCAACAGTATAACAAATGTTATTTCACAACATTTCAGTGCCAATATCCGTAAATTGGAAATTGAAACTGTAGATGGTGTATTTGATGGAAAAATAACGCTATACGTCCATGATGTGGATGAGGTTAAGACAATAATAACAAATCTGAAAAAAATACCAGATGTAAAAGAAGTTGCTAGAATATAATTGAGATATCGAATTTGTTTTTGAAATATATTAAAGATAATAAAAGTGAGTACGATTTTAGAAAAACTTGAAGGACTGGTAAGCCGGTTTGAGGAAGTGTCAACCTTGATTACTGACCCGAACGTAATTGGTGACCAAAAGCGATACGTAAAATTGACTAAAGAGTATAAGGATTTGGGCGACCTCATGACTGCCCGTAAGGAATATATGCTGTGCATGAAGAATGCGGAAGAAGCACGCGAAATGATGAGTCTGGAGGATGATCCAGACATGAAGGAGATGGCGCGTGAGGAATTGGCTGCAGCCGAACAGCGTCTGCCGGAACTTGAGGAGGAAATTAAACTTCTACTTGTACCTGCCGATCCTGAAGATGGAAAGAATATTGTAATGGAAATACGTGGTGGTACAGGTGGAGATGAGGCCGCACTTTTTGCAGGAGACCTATTCCGTATGTACAGCAAGTATTGCGAGACAAAGGGATGGAAGGTTACTGTGTCCAGTTTTTCAGAAGGGGCTTCCGGTGGCTATAAGGAAATCATATTTAATGTTACGGGCGAAGGTGTTTATGGAATCATGAAATATGAGAGTGGTGTACATCGTGTACAGCGTGTACCTGTAACAGAAACACAAGGACGTGTACACACGTCTGCTGCTACGGTTGCTGTATTGCCTGAAGCCGATGCGTTCGATGTGGAAATCAACGAAGGTGCCATAAAATGGGATACATTCCGTTCAAGTGGTGCCGGCGGTCAGAATGTGAATAAAGTTGAGTCAGGTGTACGTGCACGATATATGTGGCGTAATCCGAATACTGGCATAGAAGAGGAAATTCTTGTAGAATGTACCGAGACCCGTGATCAGCCAAAGAACAAGGAACGTGCCTTGGCACGTCTGCGTACATTCATATATGACCGTGAACACCAGAAATATATTGATGACATTGCCAGTCGCCGTAAGACTATGGTTAGTACCGGAGACCGTTCAGCAAAGATTCGTACATATAATTATCCGCAGGGAAGAATCACTGACCATAGGATTAATTATACTATATATAATCTTGCTGCATTCATGGATGGAGATATTCAGGATTGCATTGACCAACTTATTATTGCCGAGAATGCTGAACGCTTGAAAGATGCAGAATTATAGCATTCTTATTGTTTTGCCTTAAATCCAATGGCGTAAAGTTTCATCTGTTTCAGCATGGCAAGAAGCCCATTGCTGCGAGTAGGTGAAAGGTGCTCTGTAAGTCCGATGTCTGCAATGAAATGGATGTCTGCATCGATGATTTCGTCAGGTGTATGATCGTTGAGTACATGAATCAGCAGAGTAACGATTCCTTTTACAATAAGGGCATCGCTCTCTGCTTGGAAATGTACTGTGCCGTCAGGCATTAAATCTGCCTGAAGCCAAACGCGGCTTTGGCATCCATCAATTAGGTTTTGTTCAGTCTTATATTTTTCTGGTAATGGTTGTTGTTCATTGCCAAGGTCAATCAGCAGTTGATATTTGTCCATCCAATCATCATAATCGCTGAATTGCTCAATTACTTCCTGTTGTAGTTCTTCTATAGTCATATCGATATTTTTCTTTATTAGTGTGATAAATTGATATCCATTAATTCATTATTCATTGTATATTACGTCAAGCAATGTCTGTCCAACAGCTTTCAACGTCTGTCGGTTGATGTTGCCGATGTTGTCATTCATGGTGTGCCATGTATCAGGAAAATGCATCTTTGTCTTTGAGTCAGATGCTATAATGTCGATACATCGAATACCTGCACGGTTAACCTGAACATGATCATCAGTAACACCACCGCCTTCCTCATTCTTAAAGTAATTTCCATATCCAAGTCGGTTAGCCGTTGCCCATACCTTATCCACAACGTTTGGAGCATAATAGAGGGAATACTGTTCCTTTTGAAATACACATTCATTGCCTCCTACCATATCAAGTAGAATTCCGTATTTGTAGCTTGATATACTGAACAGTGAGTCTTCTCCTATCTTGTTTGCCCAAAACTGTGAACCTAAACACCATGTGTCGCTGCTGTTGGCATTCTCTTCTGCCCATTCAGGAGTACCACAATCTTCGGCATCAAAACATATGAAATCAATTCCGATGTTCAATGTGTCGCTTTGAATCAAACGTGCAATCTCCATCATCACACCAACTCCGCTTGCACCGTCATTGGCTCCATCAATAGGTGTGTGGTGGTTTGCCTCATCTGCATCATGATCAGCCCAAGGACGGCTGTCCCAATGAGAACAGATGATGATGCGTGGTACAATATCACTGTTGTATGATGCAATGATATTCTGCATTTTCACCGAAGTGCCATCGTAGAGTTTTCCGTTACCTTCCTGAACAATTACGTCGAGACCGAATGAACGGAACGTATCAACAATATACTGAGCACAGGAATCATGTGCAACAGAATTCATAACGCGAGGTCCGTAGCTACATTGTGCTGCCACGAATCCGTATGCGTTGTCAGAGTTGAATTCGGGAACATTTGTTTCCTGGACTGTTTCGACTGATTTAGCGCTATTATTACATGCCAGTAGCATGATAATCAACGATAGGATGTATGGTATTTGTTTCATGTTAAATGGTATATTAAAATATGGACAATATATTTTACTTTGTTCTGATTTAAGATCTTCCGAAAAGATATTTTTTTAAGAATGGACTCATTCGCAAGACATTGGAAACCAATAAACAGAATCCAATCACAATTATAGCTACAACAATAGATAATGTAGTATCAATCACGAAATTATTTCGGTTGGTATTGAAATATGTACCAATTTGAGGAAGATTTGGTAAAAACATAAAATGCAACAAGTAGATGTCTAGTGTACGCATCCCGATGTACTGCAGACCTTTGCCTAGTTTACGGTCTTTAGTAAAGTATGCTTGATAGTATCTGAAGAATAGGAATACCAATGTAAGTAAAGAGTACCGTGCTAATGTCTGAGAGAGATTTGCCCATGCTCCTTTTAATAGATGAAATTTAAGGTAATCACCTGTTGATAGGAATGCAATGATTATTATTGTAAGTATGATACCTTGACAATCAAACATTTTCTCAACCTTTGGCCAATATCTGTGTACAATGTTGCCGAATAGGAAGAAGTGTAGGAATAGAAATACTTGAAATAAACTTGAATCGTATAGCCATCCAGTTTGATTTGTTTTTGGCGCTCCGTATGCCCAGTAGAAATTATGTGGAAGATAGCATGTTTCATATAATGCAATGGCGATGAGCCAAAGTATGATGTATGGTAGGTATGATTTTATTTTCAGTTTTTGAATGAGGTATTCGTAGATGTAATATATAATAAACATATATAGCAGTACCAAAGTAAACCAATATCCGCCTTTGGTCGGAGAATGGAAGTTCTCGACTATTGTTTCCGTGAAACGTGAAGGAGCAGTGATTGCAATAAAAGCCAAGAAGAAGACTATAGTAGGTATTATTTGAATCCTTGTTTTCTTTCCAATCATTTGAGTTAGACCTCTGAAACTCCAATCAGCATTTGAACGGTATGATAGAAAACCGCTGATAAAGAAAAATAAAGGCATCCTAAATAGTACCAAAAATGGTAATGAAGACGATAGTTTCACTTCCTCGTCAAATCCTTGTAATGCAACATGGTATGCAACAACGAGAATCATAGTAAATCCTCGCATTGCATCAATCCATTCTAATCTAACCTTTCCTGTATTCTCCATGAAAAAATACAATGGTATTGTTCTAAATCGATTGCAAAGTTAGTAAATATTGATAATGCGAACAAATATTAATATCATTTTGATATTCATTATTGGAAATAGGGCATTTTGGGCATTAAAAATAAAGTAAAATCGTGTGTTATTTGTGTTTTTAATATAAGGAGTTGTTCTTTTGATGAAAAATACGTAATTTTGCCAGAAAAATAGAAGATATGAATATTGCTATAATCATAGCCGGTGGTATCGGAAACAGAATGGGACAAGACATTCCTAAGCAATTTATTAATGTATATGACAAACCAATTCTAATTTATACATTGGAGAGCTTTCAGCGTCATCCCAAAGTTGATGCGATTGAAGTGGTGTGTCTAGAGGGATGGGAGATGATGGTACAGGCATATGCAAATCAATATAATCTGACAAAACTGAAATGGATAGTCACTGGTGGAAAGAGTGCTCAGGAGTCCATACGAAATGGCGTATATTATTTAAAGGACAAATGCTGTGATGATGATATAGTTATTATTCATGATGGAATTCGTCCTTTGGTAGAAGCATCGGTACTTACTGATGTCGTGGAAAAAGCATCGATTTATGGCAATGCAGTTACGTCTATGCCTTATAATGAGCAGATTTTCGTGATGGATGCCACTGATGAAAATACTACAACGAAATATGTACCACGTGATACGTTGCGCCGAGTAAGTACGCCGCAGGCATATATGTATAAGTTGTTGGATGAAAAATACCATGAAGCATTTAAACGTGAAATAGGAATATATGGTAGTAGTTATACGAATACAATGATGGTTGATCTTGGAGTCAGGTTGTATTTTGCATCTGGGAGTGATAGAAATATCAAATTAACTACTAAAGATGATTTGGAATTGTTCAAGAGCTATATAGCAATGGATAAAGATAAATGGCTGAAATAGTATGAATAAACAACACGAATTATACAGAGAGGATATTCTGCAAATTCTAAGAACAAATGGTCTTAATCAACTATTTGGAAAAACCATACTTGTAACCGGCGCAACAGGTATGTTGGGGATGCACTTGATAGATGCATTTATGGCAATAGGTGATATTAATGTTATTGCGGTTGGTAGAAGTAGGAAAAATGCGGAGAAACGTTTAGGTGAATATTTTTCATCTGATAAATTCTTGTTTATTGAGCAGGATGTATGTTCTCCTTTACCAAAGCATTTGAAAGTTGATTATATAATTCCATTGGCAAGTAATACTCATCCATTGGCATATTCGCAATATCCCTTTGAAACATTGATGACAAATATATTGGGCACTAAATATGCTTTGGAAAAATCCATTGAATGTGATGCGACCTTGTTGTATCCGTCTACGGTTGAAATATATGGCAATGCCCGTGATGAAGATGTATTTGACGAAGATTATACTGGAAATCTAAATTTGTCAAACTCAAGGGCATGTTATCCAGAGTCAAAAAGGGTTTGTGAGGCAATGTGTCAGTCATATATTTCAGAGTATGGTGCCAAAGTAAAAATTGTTCGTTTAAGTAGGATTTTTGGTCCAACAATGTTGTTGTCAGACTCTAAAGCTTCTTCCCAATTTATATTAAAATCTATGAATAATGAAGATATCGTATTGAAAAGCAATGGGCAGCAATTCTTTTCTTATACCTATGTTACCGATGCTGTGTGTGCGATACTGTTTGTCTTATTTTATGGCGTTGTCGGACTCCCATACAATATCAGCAATGAACGTTGCAATATCCGTTTGAAGGATTTTGCAGCAATTTGTGCTGGAGCATGTGGATGTGAGGTCGTATTTGAACTGCCTTCAAATGCGGAATTACAAGGCTATAGCATCGCTCAGCATGCTATATTGGATAATACTCGTATTTGTAATTTAGGTTGGAAACCGAAATATGAGATGTCAGAAGCAATATGTCGGACAATTAAAATTTTGCAATCAGATTATTTACGATAACAGTGATGGATTATTTAAGGGAATATACTCAACGGAATTTAAGAGTTGGACAATTGAAACAATTGCAGATACTAAATGAAATAGACACAATCTGCAAGAAGCATAATATAGATTATTGGTTAGATGGAGGTACTTTATTGGGCGCTGTCAGACATGGTGGTTTTATTCCTTGGGACGATGATATAGATATCGCAATGACTCTTGATGATTTGGATAGGTTTAAAAAGTTGGCTCCAGAAGAGTTGTCACCGACATTATTGTTGCAAACTCCAGAGAATGAACCAATAAATGAACCGATAGTAAAGGTTCGGGATTGTAATTCATTCTATTTGGAGAAAGGTGATGATTTGAATGCGAATTACTGCAAAGGTATTTATATTGACATATTTCCTTTTATTGATTATCCAACAGTTTCACGGCGTTTTGTGAAAAATATCGTGGGAGGAATATCTAAAAGTTATTCAATTTTACATAAGTCGCATTATTATTCCTTGCGCTCAATTGCAGAACTTCCATGGTTTTCAGCTAAATTAGCATGTTGTGGTATCATTTGGAAATTGGTATGTATGTTTTGTGTAAAAGGAAAATTTTTCGGAAATATACCAACCAATTGCGGTTATGGTATCATGCATGTAAAAGATGACATATTTCCTTTGGGACAGATACAATTTGAAGGACATACTTTTCCTGCGCCACATAATGTTGATGGATATTTACGAGATTTATATAAAAATTATATGGAGATTCCTCCGATAGAAAATAGAAAGGTCCATGCATTTTATATCCAGCCGGATTTATTGCATGAATAATCGTATTAGGATGGCTTCTGATAAACGACAAAGATCACATGCGTTTGATTTTCTATGTGGGATATGTATTATACGCATGATTATGTTACACATTCTTGAGTGTACGCAATTGGATAAATCGCAGTTATGGGAATATGCGATGCATTGGTCGTTCTATTTTATGTGTTTTTTCTTTTTTAAGGCAGGTTTCTTCAATAGGTCGGTACGGGGTAATTCTATAAAATATTGCAATGACAGGTTTAAACGTTTAATGATTCCATATTTTGTATGGGGTTGGATTGGTGTAATTGTCTATTTTACTTTTTGTTTGTTTGTATTGCCGCCAAACAATACAATGGTAAAAGATCTTCATTGGGAGCATTTATGGCAGACAAGTGCCTTTTATGGAAATAATCCAGTGTGGTTTCTTTTTTCTTTTTTCACTACATATATTTGCGTTCATTATATTGAGAAAATGAAGCATTTGCATTGGACCGTATGTGTCTTTCCATACATAAGTTGGTATTTATCATCTATTGATAATCCATTGTGGTTAAACTTGAATAACGTTTTTTTTGGTATTTTCGTTTTTTATTTGGGAAAGTTTTGGCATAAAGTTCTTGTTTCAGTGAACAAATGTACTTTTATATTGATTTCAATTCTGATGGTAGGTCTCTTTTGTTACTTGAATACGACAAATGATGTATATTATCAGATGAGTTCTAATATGTGGCAAGGAAATTTCTATATTATTACATTGTGTATAGTAGCAGCGCTATGTGGAATATCAGGATTGTTGTTAAGTATTTGTAAAGTGAGGATACCCATTATCAATTATATAGGAGAACATTCTATGGTATTTTTTGTTTCACATTTTGTGATTATTACATTCTACAAAATGTTGAAATCGTCGTATGTACGTACTTTAAAAGGACATGAAGATGATTTAATTATTCTGACAATCTTGGTCTTTGTTTCCTGCTTTTTTATTGTTCCATATGTAGAAAACGTTCCATGGTTAAGTGGAAGATTTAAGAACAAACATAATTAAATTGATTGAAACCTATTTATTTACACCTCTGTACAAGTCTCATCACTCTCAAGAAGTTGCCACCCCAGATTTTTTCGATGTCATTGTCTGAATAGCGGTTTCTGAGTAACTGCCGTGTGAAGTTAATGAGTTCGCTGGCTGAAGCCAATCCCGGTACTCCGCCGTCACCGTCAAAATCCGTACCGATACCCACATGGTCAATGCCCATGACCTTTACCATGTGGTTGAGGTGGTTAACAGCATCGATAATTGATGCTTGTCCCTCTTTCTTGAGGAATCCATTGTAGAATGTCACCTGTGCCACGCCTCCGGCTTGTGCCAGTCGACGCATTTGCTCATCTGTCAGGTTGCGTGGATGGTCGCATAGAGCACGGGCAGAAGAGTGGCTGCATACGATTGGAGCGGAGCTGATTTCCAATGCATCGTAAAAACTGCTTTCTGCAGCATGACTGAGGTCAACCATCATGCCAACACGATTCATCTCACGGATAACATCTGCTCCGAATTTGCTTACACCTCCATGTTCTCCATTACCTTTGGCAGAATCACATATGTCGTTGTCGCCATTATGGCAAAGTGTCATATATACTATTCCACGATTGCGAAATTTCTCCACATTGCTGATATCCTTTCCGATGGCATATCCGTTTTCGATTCCCATCATGATGGCTTTCCTGCCATCACGTTTCAATCGGTAAAGGTCATCTGGAGTCTTTGCGAGTGCTACGGGCTTATTCTCATCATTGTCTGTGCCGATCTTGTTTATCATTCCTTCGATTTCATCGAGGATGCTGTTTGCTTTAATTGTGGCATTAAGTAATGATTGCTCGTCACGTGCTTCCTGTTTGAGATATGCCACCATGATACTTGCATCAAGATGACCTTCAGTCATTTTGTGAAGGTCAACCAGAATCTTTGGATCACGGTTGTAGAAATTGATGTCTTGGTCAAAAAACATCGGCGTATCACAATGTGAATCAAGAGACAGAATATGATTATGTAGTTTTTTTGCCCGTTTAAATTCAGAGGCTTCTGATATCAGCCAATAGAATAAAGGCATCATGCTTTCATCACCGGTAAGGATAAAACACTCAGGATGCCATTGAACTCCTATAATAGATTTATGTTCGGCGGATTCAATGGCCTCAATTACTCCGTCATTGGCATATGCGCAGGTCTTGCAACATGTAGCAGGAGTTTTTACTGCCTGATGGTGGAAGGAATTTACATTGAGCGTTTCAGTCTTGAATATACTGAACAGCAGTGAATCCTTATTGACTGTTATAGTATGAGAAGCCCTGGTACGGTCAAGGTCCTGACTGTGTTTGATGGATGGTCGCCAATTCTCTTCTTCAGCCTTTTGGCTGTTTATATCTTGATAGAGTTCACCTCCAAGTGCCGCCGTAATTACCTGAATGCCCTTGCATATACCAAGTATTGGCAATTGACGGTTGTATGCCATCTTTGCAAGAAGTAGTTCCTGACGGTCACGTATTGGATTGACACCATGTAATTGTGGAATAGGCTGTTCTCCCAAATATAAAGGGTTGATGTCACCACCTCCGCTGAATATGATTGCATCCAGTTGGTTGAGTAAGTCGCCCAAGTTGTCAATGTCTTCGTACGGAGGGATAATCACAGGAATACCACCGGCCTTCAGCACTGACTGATAATATCCTTCTGCCAAGGTGCATGTCTGGTCATTATAGTTTCCAGTGATACCAATCAGTGGTTTTGGACTGCTGTAGTCAAAACCAGAATGAAGTCTTTCGTACGTGTCTTTCCAATCGAATGAATTCATACTTTTCCTTGTGTCATTTTTTTATGCATAGAGTACTGAACCCCAAGCGAAATGCATGGTATTTGAATCATATGCAAAATATACAGTGCAAAGGTAGTAATAATTTTATTATTAAATAGGGTGAAATATAAGAATAATCAAATTCCATCTCCTTTTCAAAAGAAAATAATGCCATTGACCTATTAATTATGAATTATTTACTACCTTTGCACACGTTTCAATAAGTCTGCGGTAGTATAGTAGATTGAGACAAACAGAAGACAAAACATAAAAATACAGAAGACATTTGCTTAAGGTAAATATCAAGATAAGATTATTATGAAAGATAATTCAATAATCATGAAGTGCTGCCGGAATTTTCTTGGCAGGAGCAACATAAGCATCCGCATAGCATTGTCAGCAGGATTGCTGTCGCTGGGTTCATATTCATCAGTTGATGCTCAGGTGAACGATCATGCCTTTGATGTGTCAAGTCAACTGGACGTATTCAGCAATGCCTATCGTCTGTTGGATGCATACTATGTAGACACGCTTGATGCAAAGAACGTAATAAAGGACGGCTTGAATGCAATGCTGCGTTCACTTGACCCATATACTGAATACTATCCAAGTGAGGATGAGGAAGACTTGAAGATGCTCACTCAGGCAAAGTACGGAGGGATAGGCAGTGTTATCCGTATGATGAAGGATTCTACTGTCATAATATCCGAACCCTATGAAGGCATGCCTGCTGCAGAAGTCGGACTTGAAGCAGGTGATGTGCTTTTGAAGATTGATGACAAGGACCTAAAGGGAATGGCAACACAGGAAGTGAGTGACCTTCTGAGGGGAGAACCTGGAACGACATTTGTATTGAAGTATCAGCGTCCAGGGGAGAATAAGATCCGTACAGCAAAGATTACACGTCAAACCATAAAGATTCCGGCTTTGCCATATTACGGCATAGTGGCACCTAAAATAGGATATATGCATCTAAGTCAGTTTACCAACGACTGTTTCCCATACGTTCGCAAAGCGGTAATATCACTAAAGGAACAAGGTGCAGAATCCCTTATTCTCGATCTTCGTGAAAACGGAGGAGGAGCTCTTGACCAAGCAGTGAGGATAGTCAATCTATTTGTTCCGAAGGATGTTAAGATTGTGGAAACCAAGGGAAAGGTTGATGCAAGTAACTTTACCCATGTAGCAACAGATGAACCTCTTGACCTCAATATCCCTTTGGTCGTATTGGTAAATTCCAATTCAGCCTCCGCCTCGGAAATCGTATCCGGCGCTTTACAGGACTTGGATCGTGCCGTAATTATCGGAACACGAACTTACGGAAAGGGACTTGTGCAGGCAATTCGTGCTTTGCCATACGGCTCAAACATGAAACTGACCACAGCTAAGTATTATATACCAAGCGGTCGATGCATTCAGGAAATCGACTATAAGCAGAAACGTCAGGCAAACGGTAAGCAGACCATAGCCAACGGAGTTCAGGACAGTATTTTCTACACTGTTAACCATAGAGAGGTAAAAAGCGGAAAGGGTATAATGCCGGATATCGAAGTCAAGCACGATACACTTCAGAATATTCTGTTTTATCTTTCCAACGATGATGTGCTGATTCATTACGGAACACACTATTGTCAGACGCACCAGAAACCAGCATCTGTCAGCGAGTTTTCACTTACTGATGCCGATTTTGAGGAATTCAAGCAAATGATTATTGACAGTGGATTCACATACGACCGTCTTTCCGACAAGCAACTTCAACAACTTAAGAAGGTAGCACAGTTCGAAGGATATTATGATGATGCACGAGCAGAATTCGATTCACTTGAATCCAAACTTACCCGTAATCTTGGTAATGAACTCGACCGTTACCGCAAGGAAATCATCAGTATAGCATCGATGGAGATAGTAAAACGATGGTTCTATGAATCAGGAGTCGTACAGCAATCACTCAAGGACGATGAGGATTTGCAGCGTGCCATAGAACTGCTGAATAATAAGGAAGAATATAAAACCATTTTAGGATATGCGCAACAGTAAACTTATCAAGTCAAACCAACGGTTCATGTGGGCAAACATTCTTCTTGGCGTGTTTGTCATAGCCATCATTTTTGCTTTCGTATATCTATGTGATATGCTGTAAGGTCTGATAATAGGCGAGAGTTATTGAAACTCTGAATAATAAGCAGGAAATCCTACCACACGTAATTGGTAGGATTTCCTGTTTTTTCAGTTCCATTCTTGACTGGGGTCTTTATGCTTCTCCTCTGCCGAAAGGCGCAATGGTACGTCCACCGGCTTCCTGCTGTTGTGGTTGATGAAGATCAATCTCTCCGAACTGCTGTTCATATCCGCGTACTCGTTCGTTAAGTGCCATAAGCAGACGTTTTGCATGTTCAGGCGACATAATGATACGTGAACGTACTTCTGCTTTTTGGAGTCCTGGAAGCATGGATACAAAATCGAGTACGAATTCGCTGCTTGTGTTGGCGATGATTGCCATGTTTGAGTAAACTCCGGATGCCACTTCTGGCTTCAGCTCAATCTGGAGCTGTTGTTTCTGTTCTGCCATATTTTTCAGTTTTTAGTTATAAATATTATTTTGATTTGGTTTGTTTCTGTCTGAACGTATCCAGTCCTTGTTCAAGGAAGACTATGTAACTATTTACATCTTCGTTGAATCCGTAAGGATCTGCTAACAGCGTTTCAGTATTCGGATCCATCAGAACGTAGAATGGCTGTGCGTTGGCGCCGAACTTGCTGCTTTGAAGATAACTCCACCTATCACCTACTGTTCTTAACTTTTGCGCTTTATTACCTTCTGTCATCTCGATAGGTTTGCTGAGTGAAGTCTTGTCGTCAACATAAAGTTGTATCAGCACATACTCCTTTTGCAAAAGCCGTGCCACGTCAGGGTCTGTCCATACTGCGGCTTCCATCTTTCTACAGTTGACACAACCAAATCCTGTGAAATCAATAATTATTGGTTTATTTTCCCTTTGAGCAATTTCTATACCCTCGTCGTAGTCATTGGTACGTGCTTTTACTTCATAATGAACAAGTCGCCAATGCTGGGTACTCATAGGTGGAGTAAAGGCACTTATTTGTTTGAGTGGGTTTCCCCACAAACCTGGAACCATCCATGCTGCAAACAGAAAGGAGATGATACCAAGTACCCAACGTACCCAACCTATTTTCTTTGGTTTTTCTTCATGAGGAAAACGGAAAGTGCCTATAAGGTAGAGCCCTAGTGCGATAGCGAGTATAATCCACACGGCAATGAAGACATCGCGGTCAAGTAGATGCCATCCGTAAGCCAAGTCGGCAACAGAGAGAAATTTCAGGGAGAAGAATAGTTCAATAAAACCAAGAATCACCTTTACTATATTCATCCAACTGCCACTTTTGGGTATCTGCTTCATCCAGCTTGGGAACATTGCAAACAAAGCAAATGGCAATGCCAGTGCCAATGCAAACCCAAGCATACCGATGGCTGGCGCCATAATACTGCCAAGGGTAGAAACCTCTACAAGAAGGAATCCTATGATGGGACCCGTGCAGGAAAAACTGACAAGTGTCAGAGTGAATGCCATGAGGAATATGCCAAAAAGTCCACCTGCACTTTCTGCCTTATTGTCTATATGTGTACTCCAAGAAGCAGGCAGTTTCAGTTCAAACAATCCGAAGAAGGATAACGCAAATGTCACAAGCAGTAAGAAAAAGAAAATATTGAATACGGCATTTGTGGATAGGGCATTGAGGGCGCTCGCTCCGTTTACTGCTGTGACAATCAAACCGAGCAGAAGATATATGACAACAATGCTGACTCCATATATTACGGCATCTAGTATGCCGCGTCTTCTGTCGGAAGAACGTTTGAGAAAGAAACTGACAGTCAATGGGATAATTGGCCAGACACATGGAGTGAGTAGCGCTAGAAGCCCTCCGAGAAAACTAAGGATAAAGATGTGTGCCCAATCAGTACCAATCAGTGGTGATGTGTTCGTGGAAGTATTATTGTTGTCATTGAATCTGCTGAATCCTTCCGAGATGGATTCAGTTTCTGTTTTTGAAATAATCTTGTCTGTGACATTTGCAGAGTCTGTCAGTTCAACAGAATCCGTCGCAGGCTTTGTTCCAGTATCGTTCCCTTCAGCTGCAGTCTCGTTTTGTGAAGATTGAGAATCATTAATGTCGCTTTTCGTTGTGTCGTGGTCAGTAGTGTTGATTCTGCCTGTAAGATTAAATTCAACTTTGGTCGGAGGAATACAACTCTCGTCGTTGCATGCTCCGTATTCAAGGTAACCGCTTACCTTGTATTGCTTGCTGTCAGTGATGATAAGATTCTGGAGAAATGCAACCTTGTCTGTGAAATAAAAGACATCGGCATCAAACATCTTCTCAAATTTCCTGATAGGCTTCCTTTCCGGAAATAGTGCTCCGTCAGTTTTTGCACCATCTAACTCTTCGATATGGATGGAAGTTGGGGTAGGTCCGAATTCCACAACTTCAGTGGAATAGACATGCCATCCTTTCTTGATAGAGGCATTGAACACAATCTGTGCCTTTCCGTTGCCTTTGTCCTTCAATTGTGTTGAGACCTCAACGGGTTTTGCTATCTGAGCCGAAAGGGTATATGGAAGGAAAAAAAATAATGCGAATAAAGTTAGGTATATGTGCTTCATAGAAATAATAGATACTTATTTCCTAGTCTGGACAGTACTGACAACCTTGTGGTCGTACGAGCGGTATCCGTCAACAGGAATTTCAACATCAGGCTCCTGCAATTCTCCCATCTGAGGCAGTTGGAATTTCAGATATTTGATGGTAAGTCCACGGTCAAGCCACATCTGCTCGTAATAAGTTCGGATACCGAGCAACTGTTCTGTGGCGATATCAGACTCATCATTGTATAGGTCTTCAGTAGCACCAAGAATGGGCAGTGCATTATGTTCTGCCATCAGTCGGGTATAGGTGAACATGAAATTGGAGTCAGTCTTTAAGTGGATAATACCTCCGTCGATGACAAACTTACGGTATCTGTTCATGAAGAAAGTTGAAGTAAGGCGTTTTGTCGGTTTCTTCATCTGAGGGTCAGAGAATGTCAACCATATTTCGCTTACTTCATCCTTGTCAAACATCTCATGAATAAATTCAATGTTTGTACGCAGGAATGCAGCATTGTTGAGTCCTTCTTCCAGGGCAGTCTTTGCTCCGTGCCACATCCTGGAACCTTTAATGTCAACTCCGATGAAGTTGAAATTAGGGAACTGGCGTGCGAGTCCAACGGTATATTCTCCCCGTCCGCACCCCAGTTCCAATATAATAGGGTTAGGATTCTTGAAAAAGTCACTGTTCCATTTGCCTTTCAGAGCAAACCCATCTCTTTGCAGCAGCCAATAAGGACATTCTACAACCAGTGGATTTGCTGCCATATCGGCAAATTTTGCAAGTTTTCCTTTTCCCATGTATGTACTGATTATTCAATAACAACAGTAGTCCATCCGTGTATGTCCTCTTCAGTACCATACTGGATTCCGCGCAGCTTGTTGTAAAGTTTTGTGCAGACTGGGCCTGGTTTTCCGTCTTCAGAGAATACGAAAGACTGTTTTGTCTCAAGGTCATCAATACGGCCGATAGGAGAGATTACTGCAGCAGTACCGCAGGCACCGGCTTCCTCGAAAGTAGCAAGTTCCTCTTCAGGAATCTGACGTCGCTCAACTTTCATACCCATATCCTCAGCCAATTGCATGAGACTCTTGTTTGTGATAGAAGGAAGAATACTTGATGACTTTGGAGTAACATATGTGTTGTTCTTGATTCCGAAGAAATTTGCAGCACCACATTCATCCATGTATTTCTTTTCCTTTGCATCAAGATAGAATTCGCATGAATAGCCAAGGTCATGAGCCATCTTGTTGGCACGCAGACTTGCTGCATAGTTACCACCAACCTTATAGATACCAGTACCCAATGGGGCAGAACGGTCGAATTCGCGGATGATTACGTAAGGGTTTGTAGAGAAACCACCCTTGAAATAAGGACCAACCGGAGTTACGAACATAAGGAACAGGTATTCAGATGCAGGATGTACACCAACCTGCGCACTTGTTCCGATGAGGAGTGGACGGATATAAAGTGTAGCGCCACTCTCGTATGGTGGAATGAATTTCTCATTCAACTTTACAACCTTGCGAACCATCTCACAGAAAAGTTCAGTACTAACTTCAGGCATAAGAATACCCTGACATGTAGATTGCAGGCGCTTTGCATTCTCTTCCATACGGAATACACGAACCTTTCCGTCAGGACAGCGGTAGGCTTTAAGTCCCTCGAATGCTTCCTGTCCGTAGTGCAGACATGTAGCAGCCATATGGAGTGGGATAGTCTCCTCGCTGCATGTCTCTATTTCTCCCCACTTGCCGTCGCGGTAGTAGCAACGAACGTTGTAGTCTGTCTTGTGGTAGCCAAATCCAAGGCTTGACCAATCTGTCGTATTCATATCTGTAAAAATTAAAAATCTTAAGTCATAATATTTTGTGCACGCAAAGTTACAAAATATTTTTATTTCTTATGTAATACCGATGCTATAATTTATTATACCGTCATAAAAATCATAGTTTTAGGAGGCATACCGTATGTATGGACAACAAGAAAGGAGAGGCTGTTCAACCTCTCCTCCCGTAAACACATTGTAGTGTGTTATGCCATCAGCGAATCATTTCACTGGTGTAGTCATTCCTACTTCAATACGGTTGCCGCTTCTGAAGATTGTGCGTGCTACGTTCTGAATGTCTGCAGCAGTCAAGGCATTTACAACATCAGTATAACCAGTGTGATAGTCCTTGTTCTCGGTAACTTTGTCAACAAGAGTTACAAGCCAGTGACCATTAGTCTTGACTCCCTCGTCAAAACTGCGGAGCATATATTCCTTAACCTTTTGGAGGTCCGCGTCACGTGGTCCCTCTTCAACGAGTTTGTTGAGCGCATTGTTGATGACTTCAGTCATCTTTTCACGCTTTTCAGGAGCAGTAGGAAGTTGTATCTCGATGAGTGCACGGTTTTCAGGATAGTCTGTAAGGTTGCTGCCTACTCCCACACTGTATGCACCACCTTCGTCTTCACGTACAGTTTCTGTAAGCATAATCTGGAGAATCTGCTTGAGGGCATCAACCTGAACTGAGTTCTTGAGGTTATCTTCCATCTCTGCCTGATGAACGAATATAACGAGCGCATTTGGTGTTTCCTGTTCTTTCTCAAATACGTTTGTACGGTTGCCCTTAGCAATATTGAAATCAATCACCTTGTCCTTTTCCTTACTCTTCAATACAGGGATACTTCCGATATACTTCTCAAACAGAGGCTTTGCAGTTTCAAGGTCAATGTCACCGACGAAGAAGAATGTGAAGTCGTTTCCGTCAGCAAATCGTTCCTTGTAAATCTCCAGCATGCGGTCGTAGTTGAGCTTGTCAATATCTTCTGCCTTTGTGCGGATTGCACGTGGGTGATTGTTGTAAAGAACCTTTGCAATTGTGTCCTGAAGTGCTGTAGTAGGTTGCATTTCAGCATTCTGAAGTTGATCCTTAGTGCGTTGCATAGTTGAGGCAAACACTTCGGCATCCTTGCGTGGAGAGGTAAATTCAAGGTAGATGAGTTGGAGAAGAGTCTCGAGGTCTTTAGTAACACAGTTACCGGAAATACCTTCAGCACGTGTTGAGATATAAGGAGTAGCACTTGCCTGAATACCTGAAAGTTTCTTGCCCATATCGATAGCCGAGAAGTTACCCCAACCACCGAGGGAAATCTGACGGGCATTGGAAGTCTGCAGGTATTCGCTGTCATCGTAGAGTGAATTACCACCCCAACTCTGAGCCTCCATCATTATGTTATTAGGAGTATAATCAGTCTTCTTTACATAAATTTCAATACCATTCTTCAAAGTAAGTTTCTGGGAATCAAAAACTCCGTTTTCCTGCTTCTTCACCTTTGAACCCTTGAGCTTTGAAGCATCAACGATTGGCTCATCGCTTACTTCTTCCTTGTATGGCTCAAGTTCTTCTCCCTCAACCTGCTTCATCACGTCAAGCAGTTCCTCACTTGTAGGATAGATGATATCCTCCTTGTCAGGCATCAGCGAAATGATTACAGGAGCACCTTCCAATGGCTGCATCACAAGTTGGTTGATACCTGCGAGAGGAATTTGATCACAGATGAGTTTCATGTTTTGGTGTTCCCATTCGATTCCTGGCGCATAGACATTGTCAAGGAAGTGACGTACGTATTCGTTGACGAATGATTCATTTGAAATCTTGTCACGTCTTTCGTACATGTCATCAAGCCTAGACTTGTATTCATCCTGGAAACGCATGTATTCGCTCTGTGTGAAACCAAACTTGTTGGCACGGAGGAATTCACGGTAGACAGCAGCAAGGGCTTCCTTGTGACCGCCGTTCTTGAATACTGCAGCAATAAGGCTTGCACCCTTTGTCTTGGATACGAGATAGTCTTCATAGATGCTTGCCTGTGCACCGATAAACGGAGGATTTGCCTTCTGGGTAATTTCATCGAGACGTGTCATCCACATACTGTTGATGGCATTGAACATATACCCCATGATGGCATAGGTCATCGTGTTCTTCATCTCTGAAGGTATTGCGTCCTGTTTCCAGAGTACTTCGATGATTGACTGAGGATATTCCTTGTCCTTTTCTATTGCAATGATAGGTTCCTTGTTGTCGGCTACAGGATAGTATTCACGTACAGCAGCATCTGCCGGTGCAGGAGCGATGTCTGCAAACATAGCCTTTATCTTTGCTTCAACGGCATCAACATCTATATCACCAACAACGACAATTGCCTGAAGGTCTGGGCGATACCATTTCTTGTAATAGTTGCGGAGATCATCGTATGGGAAGTTCATAACGATATCCATAGTTCCGATAGGCATACGGTCAGCATATTTGCTGCCTTCGTAAACCTTAGGGAACATATCTTCCTGCATACGCTGCATTGCAGAGCGGCGCATACGCCATTCTTCATTGATTACGCCACGTTCCTTGTCAATTTCCTTGCCTTCAAGCAGAAGGTCATGGCTCCAGTCGTGCAGAATGAGCAGACAGGAATCAAGCGAGGCAGGATTGCTGATGACAGGAACATTGTTAATATTGTAAACTGTCTCATCGAATGAAGTATATGCGTTGAGGTTTTCTCCGAACTTCACACCGATAGTCTCAAGGTATGATTTCAGTTTGTCACCAGGGAAATGCTTGGTGCCGTTGAAACACATGTGCTCAAGGAAGTGAGCCAAACCGCGTTGATTGTCGTCTTCCTGCATACTTCCCACTTTCTGCGCAATGTAGAAGTCTGCACGCTGTTCAGGCCATTCATTGTGGCGGATGTAATATGTGAGCCCATTCTCGAGCTTTCCCATGCGTACTGCCGGATCAAGTGGCAGTGGTTGCATTGCCTGCTGCATCTGAGCAGAAACACCGATGGCTGTGATTGCCAGCAATGCCAATGTGAATAATTTCTTCATAATTTAGTTATTTGCATTAATATATAATTGCTACTTTTTATATGCATTTGTCCGTTAGACGCAAAAAATCCCGATAAACTACAGAAAAAAAGAAATTTTTTATTTTCCGTAATTACTTTTGGTTGTCCAACGCATGCTTGGCATAGTCAACGGTGAAATGCAAACCTCGGCTTTCCTTGCGCTCAAGTGCTTGACGTGTAATTAGATACCCCACGTTTATCATGTTGCGGAGTTCACAGATATCCTTGGTCGGTTTTACTCGCTTGAACAGATGCTCGGTCTCTTCATACAGAATGTCAAGGCGTTCCCAGGCACGGTGGAGTCGCAGGTCGGAACGTACGATACCCACGTATGTACTCATAATCTGTCCCACTTCCTTCACGTCCTGAGCAATCAGCACCTTTTCCTCGTTGGTCATGGTTCCTTCATCGTTCCATTGCGGTATCTTATTATTGAAATCGTATTGGTCGATAACCTCCAGTGAGTGCTTGGCAGCAGCATCGGCATATACCACGGCTTCAATGAGAGAGTTGCTGGCAAGACGGTTCCCTCCGTGCAATCCTGTACATGAACATTCACCGAGAGCATACAGTCTTCTGATGCTCGACTGACCGTCAAGGTCCACCTTTATGCCTCCGCACATATAGTGGGCAGACGGACATACAGGGATGTATTCCTTCGTGATGTCAATACCGATTGACAGACATTTTGCATAAATATTAGGAAAATGGTGCTTTGTCTCCTCAGGGTCCTTGTGAGTGACATCAAGACATACGTGGTCAAGACCATGTATCTTCATCTCCTTATCGATGGCGCGGGCCACAATGTCACGTGGAGCCAACGACAGTCTCTCGTCATATTTCTGCATGAATTCCTCCCCATTTGGCAGTCTTAGGATTCCTCCGTAACCACGCATGGCCTCCGTGATGAGATAGGCAGGATGAGTTTCCTTTGGGTTATAGAGAACGGTAGGGTGGAACTGTACGAATTCCATGTCCTTCACCTTTCCCTTTGCACGGTAAACCATTGCAATACCGTCGCCGGTTGCAATGTTAGGGTTGGACGTAGTTGCATATATGGCACCCGTACCTCCTGTAGCCATGATTGTAAGTCGTGATAGATAAGTGTCAACCTTACCGGTCTTCACGTTCAGCACGTAAGCACCATAGCATTCAATGTCGGGAGTACGTCGGGTTACACGTATTCCCATGTGGTGCTGAGTGATGATTTCCACGGCGAAGTGGTTCTCGAATATTTCAATGTCAGGATTGTTGCGTACAGCCTCCATCAGGCCTCTCTGAATTTCGGCACCGGTATCATCGGCATGGTGCAGAATTCGGAATTCACTATGTCCGCCTTCCTTGTGCAGGTCAAACTGTCCGTCTTCGTTCTTGTCGAAATTCACGCCCCACTGTACAAGTTCGCGTATTCCGTCAGGTGCATTCCTCACAACCTGTTCCACGGCATCGCGGTCACTTATGAAGTCGCCTGCAATCATAGTGTCTTCGATGTGTTTCTCGAAATTGTCAACTAATAGGTTCGTTACGGAAGCAATACCGCCTTGAGCCTTTGCGGTGTTAGCCTCTTCCAGGGTAGTCTTACAAATAATGGCAATTTTGCCCTTCTTAGCCCTTGCTACCTTTAGGGCATAACTCATACCTGCAACTCCGCTGCCGATAATGAGGAAGTCGAATTTCTTTATCATTTTCTATAGATGAAAATACGCATGCAAAGGTAACTAAATTTAGTCTTCCCACAAAACAATTTTTCAGTTAACGTGGAATAAATGGAAGATTTACCATGATTTTCCCGATACAGATGTCTCATAATGGTAATTTTGACTATCTTTGCAACAGATATATCATCGTCATGAATATGAAAAAACTTCTTTTGTCAGTTATGTCACTTCTGACAATAAGCGCTGGAGCACAGGAAATATCTGTAGAAAAGGCACGTCAGTATGCGTTTGAATTTCTCAATGAAACTGCTGCCGAAAATGCCCACTCTCAGGTAAAGTCAGTTCTCCGTCCCCAGAATAATCTTGAATTGACATATACAGCCAGTCAGGACGATGCCCCCTTGCTTTATGTCTTCAACAATCCAAATGGAGGATTTGTAGTTGCTTCAGCCCAGGGAGTGGCAGAACCGGTTCTGGCATATTCCAATGAAGGTTCGTTCGATTACTCGACAGTAAATCCCAACTTCATGTATTGGCTCGATTTCTTCCAGCGACAGATATCTGAAGCCATGAATGCAGGTCTTTTATCTGCACCTGACAGTAAAGAAACTTTTGAAAAGGCAGATGTGCCGGTAATGCTGACGACATCATGGAGTCAAAGTTCCCCTTATAATTCTATGACTCCGAGTTTCCGCGGCCGGAACTGTTATGCAGGATGTGTGGCAACAGCCCTGGCTCAGATAATGAAATACCACGAATGGCCTGAAACGGGCATAGGAAGTCATTCATATTTTGATGGATATGGCTGTGAGCAAGCAATCTCGTCAGATTTTTCCGCACATACATATGATTGGGCAAATATGAGGGATACATATTCATTAAATGACACATGTCAGGCAGAAATCGATGCAGTTGCACAACTGATGTTCGATGTCGGAGTAGCCGTGGAAATGGAGTATACGTCCAATGACGGTAGCGGCGCCTTTACGGAACATGTACCATACGCATTGGTTAAATTCTTCGGTTATGATAAAGGAGTGCGTCATATCTATCATAACTGTATGTCCGACAGCGAGTGGGAACAGATTATCTATTCAGAACTGGCAGCAGGACGTCCTCTCCTGTTTGGTGGCGGCGATGATGCTGCACATAGTTTTGTATGTGATGGCTATGAGGCATCTTCTGACATGTATCATTTCAACTTTGGATGGGGTAACGGCACAGATGGTTATTGCAGACTTAGTGCCGTTCATTCCGGCTATTACAAATTTGATGCCGAACAGGATATTGTCTGTGGCATTCAGCCACCTGTAGAAGCAAGCCAACCAGTTCATACATTGGTGATTGACCTGCAGTCATACCTTGAGGCAGAGGCTGAGACAACAGCCGAAGGCTTCACTACCTACGACATTTCATTCGGCTATTACTATAGTTTTGGTAGCAAGTATCCAGGTTGCCTCCTCAATGACTCATGGGACGGATTTGACGCGTTATTCACTATGAAATATACAAATCAGGATACAGGTGAAGTGTTCTATGCCGGGAATCCTGAGGATGCGGAAACCAACAGATACCATTTCGGGGGATGCTATTCGTTTGATTATGCTCCGGAATTGGATTTCGTGTATGACCGTATGCAGGTCAGGGATGTCATCGTACCTGAGCTCCCCGACGGCTTATACCATATAACCCTTGCATGGAAGCATTATGAAGATAAGGACAATGACGACGAAAGTCTTTGGACGGAAATACCAGCCCATGCACCATACACAAATTATGTGGAACTTGAAATCGGTGAAACCGGAATACGTGAAATCAGTCCTTTAAGGCAGTCACAAAGACAGCAGGTATATAATCTCAACGGACAGAGGATGAATTCTCTCCGTCAAGGAATCAATATTGTTGATGGAGTTAAGGTATTGAGGCGTTGACGGGGACATAATAAAATGAGGTTGCATAATAGTTCGTGTGAACATTTATCCCAAATAGTTCTTTATGGGAGAATAAATCACGTACGTCTTATGTGCAATTTTGCCTCATGCGAAATAAGGTTGCCGTTACTGATTCATAACCGACCTATAACTGACTTATTCGGAGAGCATGACGAGAATATCAGCGTTCTGAATATAAAACGCTGTAAGTCAATTGTATATGAGATGAATATTAAGAAAATGGAGCGGGGCGAAAATGGACACTTTGATAATGTCGCTTTGCTGTTGTGGCGTAGGCTGAGGTTGAATAAACGGTTATGGATTAACCATTGTCCTGGCTGACAAGACAATACATCTGTTCAAAAACAAGGTCTGTTATTACTATAACACTAATGAACGATTTGGGTTAAAGTCTGCGCTTGCGATTTTTTCATGGAAAATCCAAATCTTGTTTTGCCCTTTGTGATTTTATTATTAACTTTGCCGAAACAAACGAAAGAAAGCAATGGAAATAAGGATAAATTCTTTGGAACAGATAAATGAGGCAGCACAGCAGTTCGTCGATGAAATGGGCGAAAACAAGTTGTTTGCCTTCTATGGAAAGATGGGTGCCGGCAAGACTACATTCATTAAGGCCGTATGCGAACAACTTGGTGTGACGGATGTAATAAACTCACCTACTTTTGCAATCGTAAACGAATATCTCGACGGAGAAGGTATGCCTATATACCATTTCGATTTCTACCGCATAAAGCGACCAGCCGAGGTGATGGATATTGGTTTCGAGGATTATGTGGGCAGCGACTGTGTCTGCTTTATGGAATGGCCTGAACTGATAGGCGAGTATCTGCCTGAAGAAACAGTAAAGGTATATATTGAAGAGATGGAAGACGGCTGTCGAATTGTTAAATTTTAATCTTCCTCCTTTTATGCAGGATTTCGTTCATCTACACGTACATACTCAGTATTCTATACTTGACGGTCAGGCAAGTATTCAGAAACTTGTCGATAAGGCTATCAAGGACGGGCAGCGCGGATTGGCTATTACCGACCATGGTAACATGTTTGGTATCAAGGAGTTCTTCAATTACTACAACAAACTGAAAGGAAAGAACCCCGACCTTGATTTTAAGCCAATATTCGGTTGTGAGGTCTATTGTGCGCGTCGTGACAGGTTTACGAAGAAGGAAAAGATTGATAATAGTGGATGGCACCTTATACTTCTTGCCAAGAATGAACAGGGTTATCACAATCTCGTGAAACTTGTAAGTCATGCGTGGACGGAAGGTTTCTATTCGCGTCCCCGTACCGACCACAGCGAGTTGGAGAAATACCATGAGGGATTGATTTGCTGTTCCGCATGTCTTGGAGGTGAGGTCCCATACTATATTATCAGGGATCAGATAGATAAGGCAGAGGATGCTGTACAGTGGTTCAGGAACCTTTTCGGCGAGGACTATTATCTTGAACTGCAGCGCCATGAGGTGAAAGATCCTATGCAGCGTGCCAACCGTGAGACCTTTCCGCTGCAGCAGCAGGCCAACAAGGTAATCATTGATTTCGCAAGAAAGTATGACATAAAACTCGTGTGTACGAACGACGTGCATTTTGTGGATGAGGATAATGCCGAGGCCCACGACCGTCTGCTCTGTGTAAGTACGGGCAAGGATCTGGACGACCCTACCCGCATGCTCTATTCCAAGCAGGAATGGATGAAGACGAGGGAAGAGATGAACGAGGTGTTCTCTGATATTCCTGAAGCCCTTACCAATACTCTGGAAATACTTGACAAGGTTGAGACATATAGTATAGACCATGCTCCTATCATGCCGAACTTCGATATACCGAAGGAGTTCGGAACGGAGGAAGAATATAGAGAACGATTTACCGAACAGGATCTTTTTGATGAATTTACCCGTGACGAGAACGGAAATGTCATCATGAGTGAAGAGGAAGGGAAGAAGAAGATAAAGAAACTGGGAGGATACGACAAGCTATACCGCATCAAGTTTGAGGCCGACTATCTCGAAAAACTTACTTTTGAAGGTGCCAGGAAATATTATGGCGACCCAGTTCCTGACAATGTGGTGCAGCAGATTCGATTCGAACTCCATGTCATGAAGACGATGGGTTTCCCTGGCTACTTCCTTATCGTACAGGACTACATACGTGCTGCCCGTAATGAATTGGGCGTTTGGGTAGGTCCGGGACGTGGAAGTGCGGCGGGAAGTGTTGTAGCCTACTGTCTTGAAATCACAAAGGTTGACCCAATAAAATACGACCTGCTGTTTGAGCGTTTTCTCAATCCAGACCGAATAAGTCTGCCTGATATTGATGTCGACTTCGATGATGATGGCCGAGGAAAGGTATTGCAATGGGTTACTGAGAAATACGGAGCCGAAAAGGTTGCCCATATCATCACGTACGGAACGATGGCTACAAAACTCGCCATCAAGGACGTGGCACGTGTGCAGAAAGTACCGCTTGATGTGGTAAACGGTATATGTAAGGCAATACCAGACAAACTTCCGGACGATGCCAACGGAAAGTCAAGGAAGATGAACCTGCCGAATGCCATTGAGTGTGTACCCGAACTCAGGGATGCTGCAACATCAACAAACGAAAACCTGCGTACTACCATCAAGTATGCGCAGATGTTGGAAAATAACGTCCGTAATACAGGCGTACATGCCTGTGGGACAATCATCTGCCGTGACGACATTACGGATTGGGTGCCTGTAAGTACGGCTGAAGATAAGGATACAAAGGAAAAGGTAAACTGTACCCAGTATGACGGTCACGTTATCGAAGAAACCGGACTTATCAAGATGGACTTCCTGGGACTGAAAACCCTCTCACAACTGAAGGAGGCTGTTGAGAATATCCGTGAAAGTCTGGGTATCGAGGTTGATGTGGATTATCTGGATATTGAGGACCAGGCAACATATCAACTCTACTGCGACGGACGTACTGTTGGTACATTCCAGTTTGAATCAGCAGGTATGCAGAAATATCTTCATGAACTTCAGCCACATGTGTTTGAAGACCTTATAGCCATGAATGCCCTCTATCGTCCTGGACCAATGGACTACATTCCTGATTTTATAGACAGAAAGTTGGGACGTAAACCTATTGAATACGACATAACGGTCATGGAACGCTACCTGAAGGACACGTATGGCATTACGGTATATCAGGAACAGGTGATGTTGCTTTCCCGTCTGCTTGCCGACTTCACCCGTGGTGAGAGCGATACTCTCCGAAAGGCAATGGGAAAGAAGCAGAAAGACAAACTGGATATGCTGCACCCTAAGTTCCTGGAAGGCGGCAAGAAGAACGGTCACGACGAGAAGGTACTTGAAAAGATATGGGCTGACTGGGAAAAGTTTGCTTCCTATGCATTCAACAAGAGTCATGCTACGTGCTATTCATGGGTGGCTTTCCAGACAGCATACATAAAGGCTAATTATCCTGCCCAGTGGATGGCAGCCGTCATGAGCCGAAGTCTGGCTGATATAAAGGAAATCACAAAATTGATGGATGAGTGCAAGTCTATGGGAATAAATACCCTTGGACCTGACATCAACGAAAGTAACCTGAAGTTCTCTGTGAACCATGCTGGTGACATCCGTTTCGGTATGGCAGCCATCAAGGGAGTTGGTGAAAGTGCGGTACATGCCATAATCAATGAGCGTAAGAAGAACGGTCCTTACAAGGATGTATTTGACTTGGTGGAGCGTGTAAATCTTACTGCATGCAACCGTAAGAATTTGGAATGTCTTGCTCTTGCAGGTGCGTTCGACTCTTTTGGATTGCCTCGTGAAGTATATCTTCATCCAATGAATTCAAACGAAATATATCTGGATGTATTGGTACGTTACGGCAACAGTTATCAGGCTGATATGGCAGTTGCCAAGGGCGGTCTGTTCGGGGATATGGAGGTGTCTGTCGTTCATCCGCCATTGCCGAAAGACGTTGAATCATGGGGCTCGATGGCTCTTCTGAACAAGGAACGCGACCTAGTAGGTATTTACCTTTCAGCACATCCTCTTGATGAGTATGAGGTAATATTGAAACATGTGTGTAACACGCAGATGAAGGAATTGGATGATATATCAAAACTGACAGGACGTTCCCTCATCTCTTTCGGAGGAATTGTAAATGAAGTAAAGAGTGCTACCACA
This sequence comes from Bacteroidaceae bacterium, assembly GCA_024398475.1. Classification (GTDB taxonomy): domain Bacteria; phylum Bacteroidota; class Bacteroidia; order Bacteroidales; family Bacteroidaceae; genus Colivivens. The sequence goes on from JAKSJB010000001.1 coordinate 238,303, forward strand.
AAGAGAGGCATACCATGTGGCTTTGTAACAATCGAGGATTACAGCGGTGCTTATCGTGTAGCATTGTTCGGCGAACAGTGGAAACGTCTTCAGTATAGTTTTACTGAAGGTTCTGCAATATATGTCAAGGCAACTCTCCAGCCATATAAATATGATGCAACACGCAATGAGTTGATAATAGGAACCGTTGACTTATTGCCATTGATAAAAGATACCTTGATTGAAAAGGTGTCCATTTGTATTGATTTGTTGCAGTTCGATTCATCAATGGCTGATGATTTGATAGAATTGATAAGTGAAAGTCCCGGAAAAGCATCTCTCACTATCAAGGTTAAGGATTCGGAAGGACGATTGCTGGCAATGCAGCCAACCGATTTTCATATGTCAGTAGGCCATAAACTTCTCAGTTATATAGAAGAGCATTCGGAAATACTCTCCCTCAAAATCAATGAATAGGAAATTTCTTTCCTTAACTTCCGGAATTTTTCCTTAGTCCAAATCGTTCATTAGCGTTAAGATGATAGCAGACATGGTACTTGAACAGATGTATTGTCGGTTTTAGGGCATTGTGGGGGATCATTGTAACCGAGAAACGACAAGACAGATGACAAAAAGAAGTCTTGACAGCGCTTAACAGTCTAATGACCGATTTTTGTTTAGTGCCAGAATCATTCCCAATGTCAGTATTATTGTTCCTGCCACAGCCATCCATGTGATTCTTTCTCCTAGGAATATGTTTGCAATCAACATTGTGAAGAATGTCTGGCAATATAGCAGGTTGGTGGTGGTCACGGTACCAATCTTTTTCAGCGCCCAGTTCCATACAATAAAGCAAAGCATGGAGGCTACCATTCCTAAATATATGGTGTTGACAAGTATTACCGGCGATGTAAGTCTTTTGAGGTCAAATTCAAAAGGTTGTACAAATATGAAGTAAGGAATTATTGTAATCAGACCATAGGCAAACACTTTACGGGTGATGAATGTTATTTTGTAAGTGTTGATTACCTGTCTCGTCACGATAGAATAGATACCCCACGTCAGTGAAGCACCGAAGGCAAGAAGGTCGCCTACAGGGTTCAGTTTAAGAATTACTTCACCGTTGAATACCACCAATACCATTCCGAGAAAAGCAATTACGGAACCTATTATCTGTGTCTTGTTCATTCTCTCGTCTTTGTAGAAACAGGCGGCTAAGGCTGCAGTTACCAAAGGAACGGAACATACAATGATTGCAACATTTGATGCTGTGGACAGACTTAATGCGGTATTCTCAACCATGAAATATAGTGAACCTCCGGTAATTCCAAGCAGCATCATCCATAGTTCGTCCTTTAGGGAGTTTGCCCAAACCTTGGCTTTAGGCCTGAACATCCACATGAAGATATAGGCCAGAAGAAACCGCAGAAAGAAAATCTCAGCCGGAGCCATTCCGTTGTCAAGCAGTATCTTACTTGAAATGAATGTCTCTCCCCATACCGCCACTACAAAAATAGCAATGGCTATAGCCAATCGATATTGAGCCTGTTGAGTCAGTTTCATAATCCTACAAGTTGCGAACTATCTGGGTTAAAATAAAGAATCGGAAGAATCAACAATAGATTCTTCCGAACTTGTACCCAGAGCCGGGGTCGAACCGGCACGGGTTGCCCCACTGGTGTTTGAGACCAGCGCGTCTACCAATTCCGCCATCTGGGCATTGCTGTTGCAATTGCGAGTGCAAAGGTACAAAATTATTGAGAAATGACAATTATTTCTTGTTGTTTTTTTAGGAAAAGAAAGAAAAAACACCTCTGAACGGGATGTTCCGAGGTGTTTTGAGATAATAATGAGGTTCATCCCCGAATTGCGTTGTTTTTGTAGTTTCCTATCATATGAAAAGCTGACAAATCATTATCTTTGTGGTTCCCCAACCATATCAGATATGAATGCCAGCTTATTATATCAGGCCTACGGAGTCAAGAACTATTCGTATGGCAGTACAGAGTACAAAGATAATGCAATTTTCCTCAATCTCAAAACAATCCTGCCCCAAAAGCATGTATGCCCTCATTGTGGCAGCCGCCATGTTATACGAAATGGTACGGTTCTTCGTCACATCCACAATCTTCCTTTCGGCAGCAAAGCCTGCTACCTGTCCCTTCGGATACAACGCTATTGGTGCAAGGAGTGTGAGAAGGCATGGCAGTCCGACATTCCTTTTACTCACGGAGAGGTAAGCTACACCTACAGGTTCTCCCGCTATGTGCTTGACCTGCTGCGAATGGGCAACACCATCCTGGACGTTGCCCGACACCTGCATGTGGGCTGGAACATGGTAAAGGGCATCCACAAGAAGTATCTGAAAGACAAATACTCCCGTCCTGACATAAAGGGTGTAAGCCGCATAGGGATTGATGAGTTCGCCACCAGAAAGGGGCATGTCTACAAGACTATTGTCGTTGACCTTGACACAGGCCGCATCATCCATGTGGGGGACGGGAAGGGAAAGGAAGCACTTGCTGGATTCTGGAAACGGGTCAGACGCAACAAGGTGAAGATAGAGATTGTCACCTCAGACCTCTCGGCGGCATTCATTGCCTCTGTGATGGAGAATGTCCCCGATGCAATCCACGTATACGACAAGTTCCATGTCTCCTGGTTGGTTACGGATGCTGTTGACAAGGTGCGCAGGAGTGTCTACGCCCAAGAGACAGACCTTGAGAAAAGGAAGATAATAAAAGGCGCAAGATGGCTGTTGCTCACTAAGGACAAGAATGAGTCTCTGCTCCAGCAAATGAAGGAAGACTGTCCTCAAATCAATGTCACTACCGACAATATTGAAGCAGTGAAGGATGCAGATGTGATTGTGTTGGTGGTAAAGCCTTGGCTCATGAAGATGGTGCTGGCAGAGGTGAGGCATGTGCTTGACTTCGATAGACAGATCATCGTGTCTGATGCAGCCAATTTCACAACAGGTATGCTTGCCGAAGAACTATGTCAGGAAGGGCAGTACTTTTATGTGATTCCAAATATTGCAGCAGAGTTTTGTGCCAGCATGAGTTTCATTGCTCAAGGTCCTAAAGCAAGCGACGATAGTTTGAAGGAAGTAGAAGAGCTCTATGGTCTGGTTGGTGACACTCTTGTGGTAGATGAAAATCTCGTAGGTCCAGGAATGATGATGGCATCCTGTGGCATTGCTTATGTGATGCGATACATCCGTGCCCAAATGGAAGGCGGTTGCGAGATGGGCTTCTATCCTCAGCAGGCAAAGCAGATAGCACTTCAGACCATGCAGGGTGCTGTTTCTCTTCTCAAAGCAACGGGTTGGCATCCTGAAGAAGCCATAGACAAGGTCACTACTCCAGGTGGAGTGACCATTAAGGGGCTTAATGAATTAGATCATGCAGGCTTCAATTCAGCGGTGATCCGTTCTCTGAAAGCCGGACTTAAATAAAGGAAATACCTATCATTATTGGTTCATCCCCGAATTGCGTTGGTTTTGTCATGCAATCCGAGCAGTAGTAGATTGAAGTATTCGTCGTCTCTATAACCATAGGTCCTGCGCTTCATGACCTTGATTTTATTGTTAATGCCTTCAAGGATGGCATTCGTCAGTGGCGCATCATACCATGCAAGTATTCCGGTCCTGCTTGCCATCAGTGTGTTGGCGACCTTTACAAACGGCTGTAGCTTTGTCTCCCTGGCCCTTTCGCACCAATAAGCCAGCTGCTTCTCTCCTTCCTCTTTACTTTCCCGGCTCCATATCTGGTCAAGGTCTTCCTTGAGATAGTATGCATGGAACAGCGGTGTATTGGTAGTGAGGATATTGTCAAGTCTTCTCTTCTTCTCGTCATCGAACACATCCTTGTCCTTAGTGAGCAACAGCCATCTTGCGCCTTTTATTATCTTCCTTTTCTCAAGGTCTGTCTCTTGGGCGTAGACACTCCTGCGCACCTTGTCAACAGCATCCGTAACCAACCAGGAGACATGGAACTTGTCGTATACGTGGATTGCATCGGGGACATTCTCCATCACAGAGGCAATGAATGCCGCCGAGAGGTCTGAGGTGACAATCTCTATCTTCACCTTGTTGCGTCTGACCCGTTTCCAGAATCCAGCAAGTGCTTCCTTTCCCTTCCCGTCCCCCACATGGATGATGCGGCCTGTGTCAAGGTCAACGACAATAGTCTTGTAGACATGCCCCTTTCAGTGGAGAAAGTCAACCTTATCCGTACAAAGTCAACTTTCTCAGGAAATGAGTCAACCATATCAGGAATAGTAGTCAACTTATTCCATTGCAAGAGTCAACCATATCCGTATGGATAATTATTTATTAATTTATAAGGCCTAAAAGGAGTCAACCTTATTCAGGAAAAGACATACTAATTATTAGTGTCTTGACTAATTTGATAGAGTAGCCAATATGCCATATCTCGATCATACTTATATTCATCAAGTTTGTAGTATGTAAAGCCGTTAATGCTGTCTTCTTTGACTGGATAAAAGTATCCGCATCGGGGACAGTTGAGTGGGTGAAGAGTGTCTTCAATTATCCGGTCAATCGTGTATGATATAGTAAAGAGTATAACTATTGTAAGTATAGTTGTAATGTTTTGTTTGTTCATATCTTGAGGCTTAATCAAACAAACTAAATATGAAATTAAACAACTCTCCAATAATGCTAAAAATGCCGATAATTAGATATACAATTGCAAGACCGACAAGTCCGCCAATGATGAGAAATAAGATAAATGTAATCATAGCTGTATAATCATTACACATATTATATATATAATACATGATGTGAATGCTATGGATACTACGACAAGTAGCGTTGAAACTGCTATGTTTTCTCTCTTGGTCATTCTTGTCAGTCTAGACTCATAACCATAGCCAATGAGTTCATAATCATCATCAATGAGAGTTGAATTATCTTCAGTATCATGATCATCTTCCAAAAATGATAGATTATCAAGTCCCTGCTTGGCTATATAATAGTCTTTACTACACATCTTTTTAAAATAATAATGTGCGAATGTAATAGGAATAAGTGGTATGTGCCAATAATTTAGGTTAGTTTAGGAAAAAATGAGCTGAGATGAAACAGCCTGCTATTAGAAAGTTTCATTTTAACTCGGATTGTGTCATTCTTGTGTGAATTTCCTTTGTTATTTGAGATTTTTTTCTTTGTAAAGATTTTGTTTTCAAAAAAGTTCTGTTTTCATAGAGAAAGTGTTATTTAGCCATCTGCCTCTTTGTTTTACCATTATTAAGGAGAATTATATTTGTGCATTTCTAAGTCTTTTCGTAGCGCGGCCACTCCAAGGTTTTTGACTATTGTATGATGACCAATATTTTCGCTTGATATGTCGTTTTCTATTGTTTCACCAATGGAATCATCTTCAATATATAATTCTCCCATTGCTCTACTTGTATGTCAAGTCTATGCTATTTACTGAAACATAGAGTTTACAATTATATTTATTTATGTTATCAAAAGTCTGATGCTCACATGTAGGAAATGTTGTCGATTTATTTGATGATGTACATTCTAGATTCATATTTTGTAAAAAGTTGTCCTTGTAAAACGAAATTATACTTTTTATGCAAAAATTGTCTTATACTGAAAAAAGTTGACACTTTTTCTCACTAAAACGTATAAGAAATG
>JAKSJB010000010.1 GCA_024398475.1 Bacteroidaceae bacterium
TCACGGCGCTCTCTCATTATATATATTTACACGCGCGAGGGAAAAGGGACGTTTTAGAGTCAACAAGTCTACGAGTCAACAAGTCCACGAGTCAACAAGTCTACGAGTCAACAAGTCAACGAGTCAACAAGTCTACGAGTCTACAAGTCAACAAGTCTAGAAGATTTCGAGGATTTCGAGGAATTCGAGGATTTCGAGGATTTGCGTTTGCGTTATCGTTTGCGTTCCCCATCCGGATGGCTAGCCAAGGACCAAGGGCTAATGGCAATTGACTATTTTGAAAGTCAGTAACAGGTCAGTTATGAGTCTATTGTGAGTCAGTAACGTTCCGTAGGCAAAGGCTTACTTGTTGAATAGTTGACTCATGAAATTATATTAGGCACATGATTGAGACAAATAGTGCAGAAGATATAGTTTCATCATTGGGATATGGTTGCAAGTCTGCTGTAGCTCCGCTGTAAGTCCGCTGTTCCTTTGCTCTTCCTCCGCACCAAACTCGAACCAAACTCGATGCAAATTCGAACTGGCTCTGCTATTTTATCGAATTTGGTACGACTTTGGTTCGAATTTGCTTCGAGTTTGCAACGGATTTACAGCAGACTTACTGCTGAGGTACTGCGGACCTACAACATTTCTTAGTAGAAAAGTAGTCAGGAGACAGAAAAAGGCCGATAGCCTTTTAAGTGAAAAGTGAAAAATGAGAAGTGGAAAGAGAAAAGTTAAGCCATTGGCCATTGGTTCCCCATCCGGACTGTCACTCGTTGACTTGTCGACTAGTAGACTCCAATAAAGCCAATGGCTAATGGCATTATAATACCTAACTTCCTTTAACTCCCAAACTACCTAACTCCAGAAACTGAGCAAGTCAGAAAGTTTATTCAAATCTGTTGCGGCAAACATATAAGCCTCCCCTACAGTCGGTCTTTGACAGATTGGCCGGCACCAGTTCCTTTATACTTACTCTTTGCGCTATTGAATCGGTACGAAGCTCTGAGTAATATGCCGGGAGTTCTTCTGTCATTGCTTTGGGTGATTATGTAACTTCCGAAATCACAGTTCGTATATTCTTGGGTGGAGTTCAGGATGTCAACCCACGACAGTTTGAATGTCAAGGCATCGTCTTTCAGGAATGATTTCTGAAGAGATACTTCCAGATTGTGCTGCGGTTTCGTTAAGTTGGCGATTTCACCACTCATCTTGCTGATAAACTGGTAATTCAGTTCTGCCAGCCAGCTGCCTTTCATCTTGAACGCATTGTTTGCCTGGGCAAGATACATCGGTTTGTTGCGGTGAACGACACGAGTGCCTGTAGCTTCGCGCAAGTCAACGACATCCATATTGAGATTCTGTTTTGCAAATCCCAATGTGTAACGTGGTTGCCAGAATCCTATTGTCGGGGCTGCACTTACATAGAAGCTCACCTTGCTGAATGTTGCGTCCACGTTTGAGTATTTCAGGAGTACCACACCATCTTCGTCGTAAGGTGATGCCCATTGAGTGATTCCATGCTTCACCTGGTCGAAAGTGGAACTGAACGAGAGCCATTTCCATACTGCCTGCAACGATGCCGCACGTTGTTTCTCGCTCAGGAGTGTGGGGTCGCCGGTCTGGTAGGTGTAACGATTTATGTAGATCATCTCCGTGGAGAGGTTGTGCAAGGATGGACGGACGGTCTTGCCCGTATAGCTCAGCGACAGTCCCACTTCCCCGATCTTTGTAGAGAAGCTCATCGAAGGGAACCAGTCATTCTGTTTGCGGGACAGGTTTCTCGATTTGTCCAGCAAGTCACGGTATTCATAGTCAACATGTTCATATCGCAGTCCTGCACTCATCTGTCCGAAGGGCAGGTTCAGCGAATACTGAGCAAAACCGGCAATGGTGTTTTCGTATGCCTTGAAGTTGGTGTTCGGAATTTTCGAATTGTTGATTGCATACTGTTCCTTTCCGTCCAGGTAAGTTTCCTCGCTGCCCACCTGCAATGAGCCTTTCCATACAGGATAGGACAGGATGAGTTTTGCTGCCCCTATCTTTGTAGTGGCTTTGGAAGCAGAGTTGTACGCCTGCGAAACGACCCAGCTGTCCTCATTTATGCTGCACTCGTCCCTTGTCTTGGCGACAACGAAGTCCACGTTTAGGTTTACGTTAAGTTTGTTGATGTTTCCATCGTAGTACAGGTTACCTGTGGTGGTGGTGCCTATAGGGTACTTGGTGTTGTTTACCGAATAGATATGGTCATCGTGCACACCATTTGTAATCAGGTCTGTCTCCGTAATCATTTTATTGTCAGAAAACGTGTTGTCACTTCTGTCGAGCTTGAAACCGACTGAATGCTTGTCGTTTATCTGCCAGTTTGCGCCCAGCACCTCCTGGAGTCCACCTTGATAAGAGGTGTATTTCAGCGTCCCTATTTGATCCATAGACTGAAGAAGTCCATTCTTTTTGAAGAAGGTGGAGCCATCGATATCGCTTATCTGGAATCCATGCTGTGCCCAATGAACGAATTTTCCGAAGAAGTCCAAGCCTCCCACACGGTAGTTGACATCGAGTACTGTCCATGATGGGTCGAGATACTTGCAGGTGGTGTATTTCTTTGCCTGACTCGTCAAGGCATAGCTCAATCCCTCACCTTGTCGCTTGACGGTCTTTATCCTCACCACACTCTTCACGTCACCGGCATAAAGAGCTCCGGGATTGCTCACGACCTCGATTGACTGTATGTCCTCCGCCATGAGGTTACGGAGTTCTGAAGCATCAGTCACCTTTCTACCGTTGATATAATATTGTGGCTCTCCCCTTCCCAGCACTTCCAGCTTTCCGTTCATGCTCAGCATTCCAGGTACCTTTGCAAGCACATCGTTTGCATTACCGGCATGTTCAAGTACCGTACCTGCAATATTGGTAACCACGGCATCGCCTTTCAACTGAGTCTTAGGCAGTTGGGACTTCACCACTACCTCGCCAAGCATGTTTTCGTCTTCCTCCATGAAAATGGTTCCCGCATCAACCACGGCACCTTTCACGTTCAGTTCCTTGATGAATTCCTTATAGCCGATGTAAGAAGCCCTTAGTTTATAGCTACCTTGTACGGCATCAATTTCAAACGCACCTTTTTCATTTACCATGGCACCGGCAACGATCGTGCCGTCATCCTGCAACAATGCGACCGAAGCAAATGCCATAGCCTCGTTGGTTGCCTTGTCGAATAACAGTCCTTTGATTTTAGAGTCTTGTGCCAAGCACATGATTACATTTGCAAATAGTGCAAACGTGAGAAATGTCAATTTTCTTTTCATTTGTTATTGATTATTACTTAAATATTGTTTCTGTCATTATCCAGTAAGTCATGCCATACTTACTTTGTTCAAGATATTTGACGCATTATAAAGTCGAAAAGTTGCAGACGTTACGCCAGTTCGGGATAAGAAAATCTAAAATAATTGAATAAAAAGTTGGTAGTCTGCGATATTTTTCGCAACTTTATAGTTGGAAATCAATAAAATACTCAAAAAGTACCGACTATGACTACCGACCACAAAGTTACTGAAATTTTCTGTGCAATAGATGAATTTTGCAAGAAATTTGATGCTGAGATAGAAAATCAGCCTCTTCTGACTAATGAATGCAAGGCGAGAAGGCATCGCAACAGAAAGTACCCTGGGCAATTTTGTCATTGTTCAGGGTACTTAAAAACATCATTTTACCTGGTAGGAATTGTTGGTGTTATCAATTTTTCGGAAGGTTGGCGTTATAGTTTCTCACGCCTTAGAATGTCGCTCTATTGTTAAAAAAATTTAGGTATTTATTGTTTTTCGGGGATTAAAAGTGCATTACACTACGAAGAGCATTAGTTAAAGCCTTTCCGTCCATCTCTACGCCATTTACACAAACCTTTCCGCCACGATGTGCGTTGAAAAGAAGCATATCAAGTTCATGACGTGAAAGTTCATAATTGCACTCATAGTAGTTCACCTTCTTTGTCTTAGGAATTACGGTTACAGAACCAGCATTGAATGAGTGAGACATGATGTCGTGACCGAATGCGCTAGTAACACCTACGTTAAAATCAACGTCATTCTTAGATTCCTCTATTACGCTTAGCACAAATTTATGATTTTGTGGATTGAACCCGAAACCAAGTTCTACAGTTTCACTTACTGGAGAATAATAGATTGCTGTACTCTGTGCGTTTGCTACTAATGAAAATACGAATGCTGTTACTGCTAAAATAATTGTTTTCATAATTTTTCTGTTTTTTATTTGTTATTTACTTATTCTATTTTGTTTTGTCTTCAGTCTCTTTTCAGAAATCTGGGACATTGTTTTTTCTTTTGACGATGCAAAGGTAGGGACATTGCAGGTCATAACAAATAATAAACGCCTAAAGTGGAATGGTACTTTTTCTATTTCAGTTAGGGATTTTCCCTCAGCACCTTCAATACGCTTCCCGATTATCCTGCACAGGACCATACAGAAGCCGCTGCAGAACGTCATTTCAGGCAGGTAGGTTTTCGATAGGTAAAAAATCCGGCATCAATGTGTCAAACAAAAAAATATTTTGTAACTTTGCCACGCATCTACAAAAAAAGCAGGAAACATAAAGGAACTGACAATTCACTTAATTTCTAAACATACCATTATGAACAGGAAAAATATCCTTAGCCTTATTGCAACAGCCTCAATGGCATTGACAGCAGAAGCGCAAGACATCAAACTGCCACAGCCAAACCTTCAGCGTAGTACAAAAAACGTGATGGAGACGTTAGCGTCACGTCATTCTACCAGGGAATACTCCGAGAAAGAACTATCCGCACAAGACATAAGCGATCTTTGCTGGGCAGCATGCGGAAAGTCACGCGACGACAGTCATATAACAGCGCCGTCTGCGATGAACCGCCAGGAAATAAGACTTTTTGTCTTCACAGATAAAAACGTATATGAATACAATTCCAAGGACAACGTCTTAGTACAAAAAGCAGTAGGAGACAACCGTGACCTTCTTGCAAGCAACAATGCCAGAGTCCAGAATGGTCAGGGAGGATTTTCACAGGATTTCGTAAAGAAAGCACCTGTCAGCCTCGTAATGGTAATAGATTTTGAAAAGTTCGGTTCAAAAGACGAGAATGCGCTCATGATGGGATGCGTTGATGCAGGCAACGTATCAGAAAACATAAATCTATACTGTGAATCAGCAGGTTTGTGTACAGTTCCACGCGCCACAATGGACGTAAAGGAAATCAGGAAATTGCTTGGTTTGAACGAGCAGCAACTACCAATAATGAACAATCCAGTAGGATTCCCAATAAAATAACACAATATGAAATTAGACTACAGCAATATTGAGGAGCAGATTATTCCTCAATTTAAAGGCGGCATGAAAGAATTTGCCGCAAGGATGTTCGTGGACGATCTCAACCGAATTATGAAAGGGAAATTGATACCAGGAGCATCAATCGGTATGCACACTCACGATACAGGAAGTGAAATTCTTTTGGTAACCAAAGGAAAAGGATATGCCATTATTGACGGGAACGAAGAAAGGCTCGTTGCCGGAGATGTTCACTATTGTCCCAAAGGTCACACACATTCATTGATAAATGATTCCGACTCAGACCTTGAATTTTTCGCTGTAGTACCGCAGCAATAAATAGGAAGCAATAAGTTGAGCGGGTGCTCAACTTATTGCTCTCCAATTGATATTGTTTTTTCTAAGTTCACGCAACCGTCTCCACAGGACTTCATTCTGCGGAAGATTTTCATCGGGATCATTATCAAGAACAAGAGCCGCCGCATCGCGTGCCATCTGAAGAAGTTGACCGTCCCGTGCCAAGTTTGCAATTTTCAGGTCAAATGCCATACCACTCTGCTGAGTACCCTCCAAGTCACCAGGTCCCCTCAGTTTCAAATCTTCCTCTGCAATTTCAAAGCCATTAGTTGAGTCCACCATTATCTGCAGACGCTTACGAGTCTCTGCACTTATTTCATATTTAGTGACCAGCACACAGTAGGATTGGTCGGCACCGCGCCCCACGCGGCCACGCAGTTGATGGAGTTGGCTCAATCCAAAGCGTTCCGCATTTTCTATAACCATCACACTTGCATTCGGTACATTAACCCCAACCTCAATTACTGTTGTAGCCACAAGTATCTGTGTTTCCCCATTGGCAAAGCGCTGCATCTCCACATCTTTTTCTGCAGGTTTCATTTTCCCATGCACCTTACTGACCTTACATTCAGGGAATTCCCTACACACCTGCTCATACCCATCTTCAAGGTTCTTCAAATCCATCTTTTCGCTTTCCTGAATCAAAGGATATACAATATACACCTGCCTACCCTGAGAAATCTGCTCACGCACCTTATTATATATACGCGCACGATGAGAATCAAACATGTGAAGAGTATAGATAGGCTTACGTCCCGGTGGCAATTCATCAATGACACTCACGTCAAGGTCACCATACAGAGTCATCGCCAAAGTACGCGGTATAGGAGTGGCTGTCATAACCAGCACATGAGGCGGAGTACTATTCTTTTGCCATAGTTTTGCTCTCTGAGCCACACCGAAACGGTGCTGTTCATCAATAATTGCCAAACCCAGATGACGGAACTCCACATTATCCTCGATTATGGCATGAGTACCAACCAAAATATTCACCTCACCCATCAACAAGTCTGCAAGGATTTTCTCCCTGCGCTTACCCTTCACGCTGCCGGTAAGCAATTCCACCCTTACAGCCATACCCCCTAGCAACTGACGCAGAGTATTCAGATGCTGTTCAGCCAGAATTTCAGTAGGAGCCATGATACACGCCTGACAGCCGTTATCAATTGCTATCAGCGAGCACATTAGGGCAACAAGAGTCTTACCGGAACCCACATCCCCCTGAAGGAGGCGATTCATCTGTCTGCCGGATTTCATATCTTCATGAATCTCACGTATTACCCGTTTTTGAGCATCGGTAAGTTGGAAAGGCAGATGATTAAAATAAAAGTCATTGAAAGACTGCCCTATACGCGAACAGACAATACCGCGGTACTTGCGTATCCTGTCACGCATATACCGCAGAATGTTGAGTTGGACATAAAACAGTTCCTCAAATTTCAATCGAGCCTGAGCCTCACGCAAAGTATATGAATCCTTCGGGAAATGAATGTTTCTTATAGCCTCATCATACGAAATAAGATGGTAGCGTTCTACAATATAAGGAGCAAGAGTTTCAGAGAAAGGTTTCTCGAAAAGCAGCATCATATTTCGGGTAAGTTTCTGGACTGCCACAGAATTCAAGCCTGCCCGCTTCATTTTCTCCGTCGTATTGTACGCAGGAACAAAATTCATTGTTGCCTGTCCTGAATCCGATTTCTGCGAACCATCATCCTTCTCCATATCAGGATGCGCAATATTGATTCTGCCGCCAAATACATTTGGTTTACCAAAAACTATATAAGGGACATGGCACTCAATACTCTTCTGAACATATTTCATACCCTGGAACCAGACCAGTTCCACTACCCCTGAACCATCGCTGAAACGGGCTACAAATCTCCTGCCACGTCCTTCACCGACTGTATCGGCAGAAAGTATCTCCCCTCGAAGTTGAACATACGGCATAGTGCCGTCAATTTCCGAAATCCTGTAAATACGGCTTTTATCCACATATTTATATGGATAATAAGTCAACAGGTCACCAACAGTCCTGATGCCCAATTCATTTTCCAGCAATTCAGCCCTTTTGGGTCCGACACCCTGCAGAAATTTTATGTCCTGACCTATCTGTATCATATTTCAGTGCAAAGGTAAGAAATAATTTGTGTACAAGCAACCGAGCAACAAATAAAAAAACGCCAACTTTTCCGTTATCGTGCACAACGGCGGAAATGCTTACATTTTTACAGAAATACCCCGTATAAACTTACACTTTTCATTCAATTCAATAGCAATATGTATTTTTTTGTCAAAAAATGTTGTATATATTATCTTTTATGCTTACCTTTGCACCCGAAATACAACACAGACACAAGATAAAGCATAAGAAACTGCTATTTTATCGTTGATTTAATGTTAATCCCGTAGTATATTCAAAATAAATTCAAGAACATTTACATAAATAATCAATATATAATTATGGATGCAAAAAAAGTAATTGACGACCTCAAGCGTCGTTTTCCTAATGAGCCTGAATACCACCAGGCAGTAGAAGAAGTTCTCGGCACAATCGAAGAAGAGTACAACAAGCACCCTGAATTCGATAAGGCTAATCTTATTGAACGTCTCTGCATTCCAGATAGAGTTTTCCAATTCCGTGTAAACTGGATGGACGACAATGGCAACGTACAGACAAACATGGGTTACCGTGTACAGCATAATAACGCAATCGGTCCTTACAAGGGAGGTATCCGTTTCCACAGTTCAGTAAACCTTGGAATCCTCAAGTTCCTTGCATTTGAGCAGACATTCAAGAATTCACTCACTACACTCCCTATGGGTGGTGGTAAAGGTGGTTCAGACTTCTCTCCACGTGGAAAGAGCAACGCAGAAGTAATGCGTTTCTGCCAGGCATTCATGCTCGAACTCACTCGTCACATCGGTCCTGACACAGACGTACCAGCAGGTGATATCGGTGTAGGTGGCCGTGAAGTAGGTTATATGTTCGGTATGTATAAGAAACTCAAGAACGAGTTCACTGGTACATTCACAGGAAAGGGTCGCGAATTCGGTGGATCACTCATCCGTCCAGAAGCAACAGGTTACGGTAACGTTTACTTCCTCGTTGAAATGCTCAAGACCAGAGGTCTGGAACTCAAGGGCAAGTCAGTACTTATCTCAGGATCAGGTAACGTAGCACAGTACACAGCAGAGAAGGTTCTCCAACTCGGAGGTAAGGTTCTCACAATGTCAGACTCAGACGGTTACGTTTACGATCCAGACGGAATCGACCGCGAAAAGCTCGACTACATCATGGAACTCAAGCAAGTTTACCGTGGACGTATCAAGGAATATGCAGAAAAGTACGGTTGCAAGTATGTTGCTGGCGAACGTCCTTGGCACGAGAAGGCAGATATCGCACTTCCTTGCGCAACTCAGAACGAAATCAACGAAGAGCAGGCTAAGGCACTCATCGCAAACGGTGTAATCGCAGTAAGCGAAGGTGCAAACATGCCATCTACTCCAGGCGCAACACGCGTATTCCAGGAGGCTAAGATTCTCTACACTCCAGGTAAGGCTTCAAACGCAGGTGGTGTTTCTGTATCAGGTCTCGAAATGAGCCAGAACTCAGAACGTCTCTCTTGGACTTCAGAAGAAGTTGACCAGCGTCTCCACATGATTATGGAAGACATTCACGCAAACTGTGTGAAGTATGGTACAGAGCCAGACGGATACATCAACTACGTCAAGGGCGCAAACATTGCCGGCTTCATGAAGGTTGCCAAGGCAATGATGGCACAAGGCTATTAATAGGATATACTACCATAGCATAACTAAATTAAACACGACGAGAAAAGGCGTACCAGTGATGGCACGCCTTTTCGCATTATAAAGATAATTCTTTCTAAAATATTTTGTTTAGAAGAAAAATAGCACTATATTTGCACGTGACAAACAACAGCAAACCGATAAGTCGTGCTGACAAACCATACTTAATTACCACACAATGAACATTACTGAACAATACACAATATTCTAATCACTTAATACTATGGATATTCAAAAAATCATGCTTGGGTTGGAAGCCAAGCACCCGGGAGAAAAAGAATATCTCCAGGCAGTCAAGGAAGTTCTGATGTCAATCAAAGACGTCTACGAGCAACACCCTGAATTCGAGAAGGCAAAAATCATTGAGCGCCTTGTAGAACCAGAACGCATCATCACGTTCCGCGTGCCTTGGGTAGATGACAAAGGAGAAGTACAGGTGAACATCGGATACCGCGTACAGTACAACAGTGCCATTGGACCATACAAGGGCGGAATCAGATTTCACGCCAGCGTCAACCTTTCCATCCTGAAGTTCCTGGGGTTCGAGCAGACTTTCAAGAATGCCTTAACCACACTTCCAATGGGAGGAGGAAAGGGAGGAAGCGATTTCTCGCCAAGAGGCAAGAGTGATTCAGAAGTCATGCGTTTCTGTCAGGCATTCATGTCAGAGCTGTACAGGCACATCGGTCCTGAAGTCGATATTCCTGCCGGAGACATTGGAGTAGGCGCACGCGAAGTAGGTTACATGTTCGGAATGTATAAGAAACTGACCCACGACTGGAGTGGAGTATTCACAGGCAAAGGACTTGAATACGGAGGTAGCCTCGTCCGTCCTGAAGCCACAGGTTTCGGTGGACTGTATTTCGTAAATGAAATGCTTGAAAGCAAAGGAATCGACATAAAAGGCAAGACGGTTGCTATCAGTGGATTCGGAAACGTAGCATGGGGAGCAGCAACCAAAGCGACACAACTCGGAGCCAAAGTCATCACAATAAGCGGACCTGACGGATACATCTATGATCCATCAGGACTGAATGAAGAAAAGATTGAATACATGCTTGAGTTGCGTGCAAGCGGAAACGACATCTGCGAACCATACGCGGAGAAATTCCCTGAAGCCAAGTTCATCAAGGACAGACGGCCTTGGGAAGTCAAGTGTGATATTGCCCTACCTTGTGCCACCCAAAACGAACTGAACGGAGAAGACGCAAGAAATCTCATCAGCAACGGTGTGACCTGTATAGGTGAAATAAGCAACATGGGCTGTACACCTGAAGCCATAGACCTGTTCATTGAAAACAAGATGCTGTATGCACCAGGCAAAGCCGTAAACGCAGGTGGAGTTGCCACGTCAGGACTGGAGATGAGTCAGAATGCCATGCATCTGAGTTGGACAGCCAAGGAAGTTGACGAAAAACTTCACTACATCATGCACAGCATACATGAACAATGTGTACGCTATGGCAAGGAAGCCGATGGTTACATCAACTATGTCAAGGGTGCAAATATAGCAGGATTTATGAAAGTTGCAAAAGCCATGATGGCCCAAGGTATTGTCTAACCGAAGCATAGCATTCATTAACAGAAGATTCCATGCGGTTTCACTTTTGAAACATTTAGTATCGAGAATGAAACCACATTAACATATATTATATATTTGATAGGAATTGTATCATTTATAAATATAATTATATATAATAGAAATTATCTTTGCAGTTGGAAAATCTGCGGTTACACCAACAACACTAAAGAAGGCTACGACGAAAGTAATCAGACAGTCACGTCCAATTTGTGTTGTATAGTAATAACGCAAACTACCAGTTGTCTTGCAAGAACTTGAACAAATGCTCCAAAGACATCAATCAAACGAATCAAAGACACGCCTTGTGCGTGCCAAAAGCAACAATACAATTTTTGTATTTATTAATCATTTTTCAATTACCTAATTTATCAATCAAATTACCAAAACTTATGAAAACAAGATTTTTGTTTTTGATGGCGATTTGCATGCTTGCTGTAACAACAGCCATGGCACAAATCACAGTGAAGGGACAGGTACTTTCAGCTACTGATGGCGAAAGCCTTATCGGCGCAGCTATTCAGGAAGTGGGGACCAGCAATGGTACAGTTTCCGATGTAAACGGTAACTTCTCACTCAAGGTGAAGGAAGGCGCATCCCTTAAGGTTTCTTATGTTGGTTATATACCTCAGACTCTGAAGGCAAAGGCCAACCTCGTTGTTAAACTTCAAGAAGACACAAAAACTCTTGACGACGTAGTTGTCATCGGTTATGGTGTTCAGAAGAAGAGCGACTTGACAGGTGCAGTTGGTTCTGTTAAGGAAGCAGACTTGAAGAACCGTGCAACCTCTGATGCTGCAGCAGCACTTCAGGGAAAAGTTGCTGGTGTTCAGATTCTCACATCAAGTGGTGCGCCAGGCGGTGGTTCTGAAATCCGCGTACGTGGTGTATCATCAAACTCAGGAGAACTTGGTCCACTGCTTATCGTCGATGGTCTTAAAGTTGACAACATCCAGTACCTCGACCCAGAAATGATTGAATCAATCGAAGTATTAAAGGATGCTGCTTCTGCAGCAATTTATGGTGTTCAGGCAGGTAATGGTGTTGTTTTGATTACCACAAAGAACGGTAAAGGTCAGTATGCTGAAAGTGGTCGTATTTTCTATAATGCACAGTTCCAGTTGAGTTCACTTGCACGCAAGCCAAAGGTACTCAATGCAGCAGACTATATCGCCTATGGTAAGGAACAAGGCTTCCTTTCTGACGAAAAGCTAGCAGCATATGGATACAACGGAGAAGACGTTTGTTGGGCAGACGAAGTATTTGAGCCAACTTGGAGTAACCGTCACACTGTAGGTTTCCAGGGAGCAAACGAAAAGGGTTCTTTATTTGCAGCTATCAACAATATTTATAATAATGGTATCTTCGTAGGTGACAAGGATGTTTACAAGCGTCTTTCATTCCAAGTAAATGCAGAATACAAGATTAAGCCTTGGTTGACAGTTGGTACAAACAACTCTATTGAAAAGTACAAGACTAAGTCTGTAAGCCAGCAGAACGATAATGGTACAGCACTCCTCGCTTCAATTACAACAGACCCATTGTTCGGTCCTCTTTGCACAGATGATTCCCAGTTGACACTTCGTCAGCAAAATGCTATTGCAAGTGGAATTGCTGTTCTTCAGAATGAAAACGGACAATACTACCGCGTGTCTCCAGTCAGTGGTGAAACTCAATCTTCAAACCCATTCATCAAGCGCGATGCTATTGATGGTTATAATGAAGGTCTTTCACTTCGCGGTAATGCATACTTGAATTTCAATCCAATCAAGGAACTCGTGTTCACATCACGTTTCGGATATCGTCTGCACCAGTCAAATTCTCACAGTTATGAATTCCCATTCGAAGCAAATGAATTTGTACGCAGAACTACTTATCTTATTTCTGCAAACGCAAACAACAGTTACTACTACAACTGGGAAAACTTTATAAACTTCAACAAGACATTTGCTGAAAAGCACAACTTCGGTGCAATGCTCGGTATGTCATACGAAGAAAGACATTCAGACAATGTTTCTGCTTCTTCTGAAGGTGAAAATATTTTAAGTGGCTATGCTGAAAACTTCCGTTATCTTGATTATGTAACTGCCGACGCTCCAAAGAGCATTGGCAATGCACCTTCATACTCACGAAATATGGCATACTTTGGACGTCTCACATATAATTACGACAGCCGTTACTATATTCAGGCAAACTTCCGCGCTGACGCATTCGACTCTGCTTATCTGCCATCTGCAGAACGTTGGGGATACTTCCCTTCATTCTCTGCAGGTTGGACTGTAAGCAACGAAAAGTTCTTCAAGGACAATGTTAACACTGACACATTCAACTTCTTAAAGATTCGTGCATCTTGGGGTAAGAATGGTAACATCAATGTATTAAGAGGATATCCTTACGAATACGCTACAGTTATCAATGCAAATACAGACTGGTATCAGTACGAACCATACAACTCAACTCTATCATATGGTTCAGTAACAAACGGTCTTCCTAACCCTAATCTTAAATGGGAAACTTCTAAGCAAATCGACCTCGGTCTTGATGCTCGTTTCTTCAACAACCGACTCACTGTTGGTATCGACTGGTTCAAGAAGACAACAGAAGGTCTTCTCGTTAATGTAACTCCTGTTATCGAAACAGGTGTCGGCCGAACAATGCTGAATGCAGGTGATGTAGAAAACTCAGGTTTTGAAGTTGAAGTTGGATGGCAAGACAGAATTGGAGATCTCAAGTACAGTGTAAATGCAAACCTTTCAACTCTCCACAACGAAATGACATATCTGGATCCTACAGTAGACAGAATTCCGGGCGTAGCACTTCAAGGTAGCGGTATTTCAACAGTTTGTATGCCAGGCCACTCTTTGTGGTTCTTGCGTGGATACGAAGTTGACCACATCGACAAAACTACAGGTGAAGCTGTATTCAAAGAT
This sequence comes from Bacteroidaceae bacterium, assembly GCA_024398475.1. Lineage (GTDB taxonomy): Bacteria > Bacteroidota > Bacteroidia > Bacteroidales > Bacteroidaceae > Colivivens. The sequence continues at coordinate 13,982 of JAKSJB010000010.1, forward strand.
ATCAATGGCGACGGTGTATGGAATGCTGACGATATGACAGACCTCGGCTGCGGTCTTCCAAAAGTAACATACGGAATCACTGTAAACCTCGAATACAAGGGCTTTGATTTCACACTCTTCGGTACAGGAGCTGCCGGTCAGAAGATTCTTCCACAGGCTTGGCGTTCTGACCGTCCATACTGTAACAACTACGATTGGTTCTATCACAACTCTTGGACTGCAAATAACACGAATGCCGCATTCCCAGCAGTCAGCAAGTGGTCAACTGATGTCTACAGTTCAAACCTCACAGTATTCAATGGATCTTACTTCAAGATCAAGACCATCCAATTAGGCTACACAATTCCTAAGAACATCACTAAGAAGTTCTTCGTAAGTGACCTACGCGTATTTGCATCTCTCGAAAACTTCTTTACTTTCACAGATTACGTAGGTCTTGACCCTGAAGCTGCATCCCAGAACTCTTCAAATGGTATGGGTATCGATATGGGTACTTACCCAACAGCAAAGCAGTTCATTTTAGGTTTCAATCTTTCATTCTAATTTAAATATTCGAAGATTATGAAAAAAATATATTTATTTGCTGCAGTAGCAACACTTGCCCTTGGTTCTTGTAGCACTGATGAACTTGACATTGATCAGAAAGGTGTTCTGCCACAGGAAGCATTTTACCAAAACGAAAGTGATGCACAAGCCGCATTGACTGCAGTTTATTATGATACATTCAAGAACTTTGCTTTCATGGGTGAAGTTACTGGTTACAACTATGGACCATATTTTGGTCTAACAGTTTATCAAGGAGATGACATCTATATGGCAGGATCCGGTCCAGATGACTGTGTCGGTGAACGTGAATTCCACGATTTCCGTTTCACAAGTGATAATATTGTTGTTCTCGGTGCATACACCGCTTTCTATCGTTCAATTCAGAAGTGTAATCTTCTAATCAACAATTACCCTGAAGAAAAGCTGAAATTGCTCAATGAGAGCCAACAGAAAAAAATTAGACAATATATTGCAGAAGCACGCGCAATGAGAGCATTTGATCACATGATGCTTGCTATTTATTGGGGGAATCCTCCAATCGTTGAAAATGTTCTTGATGCCGCCGCACGCCCTTCAAACGCTCTTGAAGAAGGAAAAACAGTCCGCGATGCACAGGCTAAGGTTCTGAAATGGGTTGTTGATGAAATCGACCTCGCTCTTCCTAACCTTACAGAAAGGAACTCACCTACAGATAAGGCTGGTGCAGTTAGAATCACTAAGGGATTTGCAAATGCAATCAAGGGTAAGGCTCTTCTTTGGAAAGGCGACTATGCAGCTGCTAAGGATGCACTTGAAAAAGTCATAAAGTCTGGTAAGTATCAACTCGTTCCTTCTGAAAGGATAGGTGAACTTCTCCATGCAGACGGTAAGGCTGACGAAGAATCAGTATTTGAGTTCAACCTTGAGTTCGACGAGAAAGTTGTTGGATATTTTGACATCGCCGGACGAACTGGATGGAATGCTCACATGACATTCAACTGGCGTTTTGAAAACATGCAAAATGGTTCATCTGTTGCAGACGCACAGGTCAACAACAATGGTTGGGGTTGGATGAACCCAACTGGTGATTTTGCACGCGCCCTCATCGAAAATGACGGTATGGAATCTGCACGTCGTAAGGCATGGATTATGACATACGACGAGTATCTGTATAACGTACAGTGGTCTGACGATGAGAATTTCGCACCGGGTAAGACTGACTTTAAGGCAAAAGACAAGTCACGTGGTATCAATTCTGTTGGTATTTATGGATGTGAAGGCTACTTCAACTGGAAGACTGTTGTCCACAAGGCTCAAAACGACATCTGCTCTGCTAATGAAGGTCAAAGAAACTTTAACATTATGCGATATGCAGAAGTTCTCCTTATGTATGCAGAATGCTGTGCTCAGCTTAACGAGACTACCGGAGACGGTTTGAAGTATCTTAACGACATCCAGAAACGTGCGCAGGCTAAGCACATCAGTACAGCATGTACTCTTGATGAAGTCAAGAAGGAAAAGATGCTCGAACTTTGGATGGAAGGTGGCCGTTCTGCTGACCTCATTCGTTGGGGTGACACTAAAGCTCTTGAAAATGCAGACTCTTATGTTCCTACATTTAGAGACAAGTTGACAGACGGTATGGCTTCTGAACATGAAGGTTACATTTCTGCAGATGGTGCAGACTTCTACAAGAAGACTTATTCTAATATTCTTGGTTACAAGAATGGCAAGCATGAGTTCCTTCCATTCCCTAAGCGCGCCGTTGACCTCAACTCTAACTTGGTTCAGAACCCAGGTTGGTAATCTTGATTAATTACATAGCCTAACGGCTATAACAATTAATAAACCAGAAGGAGGATGCACGAATGCATCCTCCTTTTTGTAATGTTATATTTTCTCTAAAAGTTTTATATTTCTAAAAAAAGCAGTACCTTTGCATTTGAAATAATCTTCGATTCTCAAACAAAATAAAACAACAGTAATGAAACGTTTATTTCTAATTGCAATTCTCCTATACAGTATGGCATGCTATGCACAGGACAATCCAAAATGCGGTTATATCATCACAAACAATCAAGATACCATCTTCGGTATGATTGATTACAGAACCAACGAAATCAACTCAACCCAATGCTATTTCAAGGCTGATGATTCTCAGGAATACACTTTATATAAGCCTAACGAAATTGCAGGTTACCGTTTCACAGACAACGGTCAGTATTTTGTAAGCCGCAACTTCAATGACGAAGACTGGTATTTCTATGAATTCTTAATAAACGGAATGCTCAATCTATATTGCATTCAGGATGGTATTGACAAGATATTCTATATTGAGAAGGAGAAAACAGGCCAAGTTGCAGCTTATAAAGAAGACATACTAATGTATCGTGGAGAAAATGATTTACAGAATCAGCAAACAAAGCAAAAAGCTCAGAATTTATTTTCAATAATCAGCGAATCGGAACAGGCACGAAAAGACCTTGAGATTGGATCCATGACAAAAAACAAGATGGTAAAACTTGTAAAGGACTATCATGATGAACTGAATACTACTTCGGAAGATTACATTGAATTTCAGACAAACAACTCAATCAATAAGAAGCAATGGAAATTCTCCGTATCTGCCGGTGCAGGATATGGGTGGTGGAAAGAAGGTGACGTACTGAAATACGATTTGTCTGGGCAGTCATACACCATTGGTATGTGTTTTGAATACGAAAATATCAGATGGGCAAAAGGACAGACAATACAATACTCCTTGATGTTTACACATTGTACTGCACAGTCAAAAGATGATGTCCTACCTGACTGGCTTTATGACAGAACATTGAAATACGATTTCAATACATTAGCAATCGGTATAGGTCCAAAGTTTATCATCGGCAAAGAGAATAAACCTTCATTTATTCTTCGATGCGGATATATGCCCTCATTAATAATCGCAAAGGCAAAGACAAAGATATTTGACAATTTCACGACTTTAAAGACATTAGGTGCATACGCAGGTGTTGGTGTTGAAATTCCAATGAATAAACATGCATTACTCATCAATGCAGACTATCGATGCGCATACAACAGCCACTATCTATTAGGAACAGTAGGATTCCGTTTCTAAACAAACAATATTTTGGGTATTATATTTCCGTACCATTTGTGCATTGGTTCTCATTTTCCATATTGTGCAAATTTACTTATTGGACACTATGCTTTCCGTTACTGACTCATAACTGACCTGTTACCGACTTACAGCGGTAGTACAGCGGAAATGCAGACATTTCAGTATAAGACACTGTATATCAATCATATATCTGCAAAATATCGAGAAAAAGCATCGGGAAAGAAACAGACACTTTTCACTTTATTCCAAATCATTCATCTGTGTTATGACGAAAGCATTTTTAAATGAGATGTGTCTTAACTATACATCTATACATTAATGCGCCGTAGTTCTTTGTATCACAACATCTTACGTCCATGTATAGTGCATGTATAGTCATGGGCACTATACATTAACTAAAACTCCCTTCAGCAAATGGTTTTAAGGGTTTCGATGTATAGATGTATAGTTTATTCAGTTTTCGCAAGTTTAGACTTGCTCAGTTTCAGAAGTTAAATTATGGCAGTTCGCTTTGAAAGTCGGCGTAATCTGACAAATAAAGTCGAGTTTGCGCCAAATTATGAATACAAAAAATGGAATAAGTGGGTCATTTTGCTCGCTTGAAAATGGAATAAGTGGATAAAAATTCAGCAAAAAATATGGAATAAGTGGATTTTTTCTTTGTCGGAAGAGAAAAATTATGGCAGTTCGCATGAAAGAATTATGGCAGTTAATTAACAAAAAATCATAACAGGATGCAACGCAAAACTTCTTAGTGGTGAACTGGCTACAGGCTACACATCTGAATCAATCAACATTGTTCCGGCATACGATTGGCTTGTTGATTGCTAAGGTAATAAGTATTCGGCAATATTTAGCTCTACTTTGAACTATTTTCCTTATCTTTGCGCTCAGATAGGGAATACGACCAATGATAAAGATAAGTTTCAAGGTTGAATATTACACAAAATGGGGAGAGAGTATTGCCGTACATCTTTCCATCGGAACAGACGCGCCGCAGATAGTACGTCTGAGTACTGACGACGGCAGGATATGGAAAGGGTGTTTTGAAGGCAAGGCTAACTCTGATGATGTCATTACCTACCGCTATGCAGTATATAATTACGGCAATCTGTCCCGTATAGAAGTGGCAGTAATGCCTCATGTATTGTTTCAGCGCAGGGGACAGAAAGAATACCGGCAGGATGACTGGTGGCAGGATATTCGGAAAGTTGCCGGTGTTGCCGTTCCTGTATTTTCACTCAGGAGCGAGGAAGGATTCGGGGTCGGAGACTTCGGTGACCTGAAAACCCTCATAAAGTGGGCGGAAAAGACTGGAATGAATGCCATACAGATTCTGCCTATCAATGACACTACCATCAATCACGAATGGACTGATTCCTATCCATACAACAGCATCTCCATTTATGCGTTCCATCCTCAGTACATGGATCTGAGACAACTCGGAGAACTGAAAGACAGAAAGTTGATGAAGGAATTTGAGCGAAAGCGACGCCAACTCAACGCTCTGCCACAGATTGACTATGTAGCCGTAAACAATGCCAAGCGTGAATATATCCGCCTCATGTATGAGCAGGAAGGAGAAAAGGTTCTGTCTTCTACGGCTTTCAGGAGTTTCTTCAAAAAGAATGCAGATTGGCTTCGCCCTTATGCTGCCTTCTCGTATCTAAGAGATGAATTCGGTACTGCCGACTGCAGGAAATGGCCGAAATTCAGCAAATACAATAAAGAGGAGATTACTGAACTCACAGAAAAATGCGAAGGTGTTAGACTTTATTACTATACTCAGTTCAACCTTCACCGCCAACTGCTTGATGCTGGAAACCTTGCACGCAGGAAAGGTATAATCCTGAAGGGAGACATACCTATCGGTATCAGTACGGAAAGTGTGGAAGCATGGACGGAACCGTTCTATTTCAACATGAACAGTCAGACAGGAGCCCCACCCGACACATTCTGTGCCGACGGTCAGAACTGGGGATTTCCTACATACAACTGGGACGTCATGGAACGTGACGGCTACCAATGGTGGATGAGGCGTATGCAGAAGATGGCTGAATATTTCTCGGCATACAGGATAGACCATATCTTAGGGTTCTTCCGTATATGGCAGATTCCGCAGCCTCACAAAAGCGGACTTATGGGAACATTTGCTCCGGCGCTGCCGATGTCGGTAGAGGAGATTGAATCCTACGGAATGAAATTCCATGAAGAGATGTTCCTTCCCGACACAAAGCGAAAGGGTCTGTACCACCCACGGATTTCTGCAAAGGACGAACCTACATACCAGTCCTTGAAAAAGGAAGAGCAATGGGCTTTCAACAAACTGTACGAGCAGTTTTTCTTCCAGCGTCACAACCAGTTCTGGTACGAAGAAGCACGCAAAAAACTGCCTGCACTCACCCGTTCCACTCAGATGATTGTATGTGGGGAAGACCTCGGAATGGTTCCGCAATGCGTACCTTGGCTGATGAATGAACTTAACATCCTGAGTCTTGAAATACAGAGTATGCCTAAGGAATGGGGTACGGAGTTCGGTTGGTTGCCAAACTATCCTCAACTGTCCGTCTGTACCATATCTTCACATGACACCCCTACGCTCCGAGGATGGTGGGAGGAAGACCATGCACGTTCACAACGATACTTCAACAACATGCTCCACATTGACGGGGAAGCGCCGGAGAAAGCACCGGGATGGATGTGTGAACGAATCATACGCCAGCATCTGGAATGTCCATCAGCCCTCTGCATACTGACCATACAGGATTGGCTTTCGATTGACGAAGAACTACGTTTTCCTGACGCATCTGCCGAAAGAATCAACGTACCAGCCAACCCACGTCATTACTGGAGATACCGCATGCATCTCAATCTTGAAGACCTGCTGGAGGCTACCAAATTCAATTCCGGCATACGGAACATGATTGACGACTGCGGGAGATAATAATGCCATTGGCCTTTAGCCATTAGCCATTGGCTACTTTTGCGAAACAGATAACAATGATAGATTACAACATACTTAACGGCAAACGAGTAGCATTCTTTACATTAGGATGCAAACTGAACTTCGCCGAGACATCCACCATTGGTGAGATGCTGTTCAGTCATGGTGCTGTCAGGGCTAAGAAAGACGAGACAGCTGATATATGTGTGGTAAACACATGTACCGTTACTGCCATGTCAGACAGTAAATGCAGACAGGCTATCCATAAGATAATAAAGGAAAATCCCGATGCTTTCGTTGCAGTTACTGGGTGCTATGCCCAGTTACAGCCAAAGGTCATAGCCGACATTCCGGGAGTGGACCTTGTCGTTGGTGCACAATACCGAAACGACTTACTGCCACAGATATGCAATCTCCTGCAGGAAAAGGAGTCTTCAGATACTGACAGCCGGAACGATGAATCAGGAGAATACGGTAAAGATACGAGTTTCTTTCCGTCCTGTTCGCATGGCGACCGCACACGCTATTTCCTGAAAGTGCAGGACGGATGCAACTATTTCTGCACGTACTGTACCATACCAATGGCAAGGGGAAGGAGCCGCAACGGAAGTATCGAATCTATGGTACGTCAGGCAGAAAAGGCTGCCGCCGAAGGAGGGAAGGAGATTGTCATCACAGGTGTAAACATCGGTGACTTCGGACGTTCCACCAAGGAAACATTCCTTGACCTGATAAAGGCTCTTGACGGAGTAAAAGGCATTGAACGCTACCGCATATCATCCATCGAGCCGAATCTCCTTACAGACGAAATCATTGAATTCTGCTCAAAGTCCAAGAAGTTCATGCCTCATTTCCATATACCTTTGCAGAGCGGATGCGACGAAGTACTGAAACTCATGCACCGTCACTACGACACAGCCCTGTTCCGCCACAAGATTGAACGGATAAAGGAACTGATGCCCGACTGTTTTATCGGAGTGGATGTCATGACTGGTACGAGGGGAGAGACGCAGGATTGCTTTGAACAGGCATACAGTTTCATCGAAAGTCTGCCAGTCACTCAACTTCATGTGTTTACATACTCCGAACGTCCAGGAACAAAAGCATTGGAAATTCCACATGTAGTAAGTCCTGAAGAGAAACACGAACGTACACAACGGCTCATTGCGCTCTCCGAACAGAAACTGCATGACTTCTATGCACAGCATATCGGCATGACTGCCAAGGTACTGATGGAACATACGTCAAGACGCAACAAGCCGATGAACGGATTTACGGAAAATTACATAAGAGTGGAAATGCCAAACGACCCCACTCTCGACAATCAGATTATAGAAGTAACATTAGGTGGTTTCAACGAAACCGGTGATGCCTTAATCATAGCCGACAAGCAATGAACACAAGACTTGCAATCGTCATACTCAACTGGAACGGAGCCGATATGCTCCATAAGTATCTTCCTTCAGTCATCAACAATTCCAAGGTTGATGGTGTGGAAGTAATAGTTGCCGACAATGGTTCTACGGACAATTCCATTGAACTCCTGAAGACAGAGTTTCCGAATACAAGACTTATTCAGTTCGACCGTAACTATGGTTTTGCTGAAGGATACAATCAGGCACTCCGTCAGGTAGAAGCCGATTATTACCTGTTGCTGAACAGCGACGTGGAAATAAGGCAGAAGGACTGGATTGTTCCCATGCTGAACTACATGGACAGCCATACCGACACATGCGCCTGTCAGCCAAAACTACTGAAACTCAACAATTCAGATATACATACATTTGAATATGCAGGTGCTGCAGGTGGGTTTATCGACAGATACGGCTACCCATTCTGCCGTGGAAGGATATTCGACACAGTGGAGGACGACCACGGACAGTACGACAGTATAGTTCCACTACATTGGGCAACAGGAGCAGCCTTGATGGTTCGCAGCAAGGATTATTGGGCAGTAGGAGGTCTTGACGGACGTTTCTTTGCCCACATGGAAGAGATTGATCTCTGTTGGCGTATGCGCCTGAACGGAGGAATGATTGTATGCATTCCGGAAAGCACAGCCTTCCATCTTGGAGGTGCGACACTCAACCAAGGAAACCCACGCAAGACATTCCTGAATTTCCGCAACAATCTGTTGATGCTGCATAAGAATCTGCCGGAATCAGAATACGGGAAAGTGATTCTCGTGCGCCATATACTCGACTTTACAGCAGCAATGAAGTTTCTCCTTTCCGGAGATGCTGCCAACATGAAAGCAGTATTCCGTGCCACAAAAGAATTCCGTAGAATAAGAAACGAGTTTTCACGTACTCCGCAACGCAACAAGGAATGCCAAAGCACGAGTCCAATCTCAATACTTTGGCAATACTATATTAACGGGAAAAGATATTTCACTCAGTTGGGTGAGTAATAAAGAACGACAAGATAAGTATAGAATTATGGAGGTGAAGATGTTCTTCACCTCCATAATTCATAAAGTTTTTATGTTTTTATCAGAATGGCCAGCGCATCTGTCGTTGTGGTTCTGGTTCCTCTGGATAATTCTTACGGAAATTACTCAGTTTGTCTGTGAAATATTTACGGAAATCACTCCACTTGTAGTATGGGAAGTTGTCTGTAGGCAATGGGAGTGTTGCTTCAGTTTCGTTGAGCAATGCCTTTATCAGGATGTCACCACTCTTGCCCTTTACTGGGCGATAGAACACAAGTTGAATATTACATGCCATAGGATATATACGGTAACCTACCCACTGTTCGTCGAGTTTTGACATATCCTCTACGGCCCGCCCGCAACTGTCCAGTTCCAACAGGCATGCCAAAGGCAGAAGTGCCACTTCATGTCCGAAACGCAGAGTTGCACCGTTCCAGTCCTTACGATTTACAACGGTATCTGCTGTCTCAATGATGTTGGTCAACAGATTATACTGTGAAAACTGCTGCACTCCACCGGTCTGTGGTGCTGCACCATGCTGAAGATACCAATCAATGTTTTTTATTCTCCACTGGTCGTAGAGTTCGTCGTTGGTAAAGAATGACAACAAGTCTATGTCTGTGTCGTGGCTCTGCATATTCGTTGCCACATTATACACACTGTTCATGAACCTGCCTGCTCCGCCACGGATGCTGTCCTGAGCATAGTTTGGCTGGCTGAACAACTGGGCACAGAAGCGATCGGGATGAGTAAACATCTGATTAGCTTCGTTCATTGCCTTTCCGCGTTCTGCTGAGTTCTGCAAGCGTCTCAGTACAGGTTCGGTTCCACGGTTCATATAGAATTGGAATGACTCGCTCACATCGTTATGGATAGCCATCTTGGGGTTGAATGCATATATTTCCTCACACTCAGCCTCCATTGACATCATACATCTCACAACTGTCGTACTGCGTGCGTTGACGTCAGCCTTTCCACTGAATACCTTTGGGAAGTTTTCTGTCATTCGTTTTCCGATGTTATGGTGCTGACGTTCACCGACAGAAGTCAGTTCGCCCAAACGCTTCTTCGTGCAAGGATAGAATGCCTTCAACCTACTGAGCATTTCTTCTCCAGTGGCTGTCAGTACGCCATCGGTCTTGGCCTTCTCCAGTTGGTCTATGATTCCTTTATACTCGTTGTCGCCAAGCAACCAACGTGAGCCATGACGTCCATAATGGGAGATGTAGAATGGTTCATAGCCTTTAGGAGTTTTCGTCAAGGACTTGAGAGGTACAAGTTCATAGTTGAGATAGTTGCCACCAGAACGTTCAGGTATCTGTGCTATTTCCTCTCTTGCTGTCTGCGCCTGCAGCATACCCATTGACAATAGGCAGCATGCAATCGTAAGGATAGTTTTTTTCATGATTTGTCAGGTATATATTTTGTTCAAGTAAATAATTATCTATATCAATGCTACGATTTTCTCCAACCATTCACGGTCAGTAGAGTCAAACGTATTCAGTTCACGGGAATCAATATCAAGTACGGCATATACCGTCTCACCACGGAACATCGGCACAACGATTTCACTTCTCGATTCACTGCTGCATGCAATATGTCCGGGAAAGAGTTCCACATCCGGAACCACAATCGTCTGTGCCTGTTGCCAGGCAGTTCCACACACACCTTTTCCAAAAGGAATGCGGGTACATGCCAAAGGTCCCTGGAACGGCCCGAGAACAAGTTGTCTGTCCTCAACACGATAGAACCCCGTCCACCAGAAGCCAAAAGATTCATGAATCAATGCAGCCACGTTTGCCATATTGGCAATCCGGTCGGTTTCATCACCGACCAGAGCCTTTACCTGCCGGAACAGAGTGTCGTATGCCTGTTCTTTCTGATTCATAAGTGAATGTGTCTGTAATGGTAACTACTTCAGCAATGCAGCCATCTGCAGTTGTACTTCCTTTGCCTTTTCACCTGCCACCTTTGCAAAATTTTCGGTGGAATCGGCATATATGATTGCTCGGGAAGAGTTCACAATCAGTCCACAGTCTCCGGGAATCATTCCGTAGCGGCACACTTCCTCAAGACTTCCGCCCTGTGCGCCTATGCCGGGAACAAGAAGGAAATGCCTTGGAGCCATCCTACGGATATCTTCAAACATACGTCCCTGAGTAGCACCTACCACATACATCATCTGATTTTCATCAGCCCATTCCTGACTCTTGGTCAGTACGTGTTCAAAGAGTCGCTTGCCTTCAGTATCACTTATCAGTTGGAAATCCTGACTGCCCTTATTGCTTGTAAGTGCAAGAAGGATTACCCATTTGCCATCATAGCCAAGGAAAGGAGTAACACTGTCCTCGCCCATATATGGAGCAATTGTCAAGGCGTCAACATCCATCTCCTCGAAAAAGGCACGGGCATACATCTTACTGGTATTGCCTATATCACCACGCTTTGCATCAGCAATAATCATGTGGTTTGGATAGTTCTCACGGAGATAGTTGATTGTCTTCTCGAAAGCCTCCATTCCCTTCAGACCACCACACTCATAGAATGCAAGGTTGGGCTTGTATGCAATACAATATGGTGCTGTAGCATCAATTATCTGTCTGTTGAACTCGAATATTGGATCATCACACGAAAGGAGATGTTGAGGAATCTTCTTCGTGTCTGTATCAAGACCTACACAGAGAAAAGACTTCTTGCTGTTGATTTGATTTATCAGTTCCTGTCTGTTCATTTTCTTTATATGTTTAAGTGAATTATTTCTTATTTTTTGCAAAGATAACTAAATAGTCGGACAATTCATATCTATTCATGGCATTATTTTGTATTTACGGCAGAATTCATAAATATCAGACCTACGGATGCAATAAAACTTACTGCCATTGGCTATTGGCCATTAACCATTTGCCATTGGCATACTCCGACGGCACAATGTGAAACGTATCAAATAGTTTACACCGTGTATCAAATACCTATTATATATAATACACCCATACTTTCTGTATTCCATATAACAATGTTTTTGATTAACTTTGCATAGAATTTGACACCTGCCCCCTGACAGATGGCAGACAACTGAGAATTCAAATCATCGGAAATCAATCAAATAATAAATAATTAATAAACTAACAAAGAACGACAAATGAATGTAAAGAATCTTTTCTGTATTACCCTTACGGCAATACTGATGATGCTGGGAAACCTTAATGCATCAGCACAGGCACGTCGCCCTATCGACTCAAAACACCCATTATGGCTCGTACACGTAGATGTATGGAACAAAGCCGACCCACAGAAAATCATCGACCTCATTCCAGACGACATCAAACCGTATGTATGTATGAACCTATCCTTATCATGTCAGTACGATAAGGAAAAGAACGTTTATAAGATGCCTCAGAATGCTGTAAAGACATACAAGTCGTGGGGAACAGTATGTCAGGCCAACGGCATGTGGTTCACCTGTCAGCCAGCCAGCGGCGGTCACACTCACATTCAGGACAACGACCTTGAGACGTTTGAATATTTCTACAAGCGTTTTCCAAACTTCCTGGGCTGGAACTATGCCGAACAGTTCTGGGGATTTGACGAAGCAGGCGACAAGAGCAGCAGCACTCAGACCAGCCGTATTGCACTGTTTGCCAAACTCGTGCCAATGGCACATAAGTACGGAGGTTTCCTCACAGTAAGTTTCTGTGGAAATATCTGGTCACATCTTCTCAATCCAGTAGGTATGATGAAACGCAACTCTGCCCTTCTCAATGCCTGCAAGCAATATCCCGAAGCCATGCTGTGGCTCTACAAGTACACGACTTCCTCATGTTTCTACAACAACGAAAGCGTTACTTTCTCCCCATTCATCTCAGGATTGGCAGCAAACTATGGTGTGCGTTATGACAACTGCGGATGGAACGGTGCCCTGGATGCACTGCTTGGAGAAGGTCATGGAAAGAAATACCCAGTTGCAGCCGGCATTGGAACAGTCATGGAACAATCATGCGTAAACGGAGGTGCTGTATGGGACGGTCCCGAACTTATCTGGACAGAGGATTTCCAAAACCTGAGCGACTCTAACGTCAGTGGTTTCACGCGTCGCAACTGGGGTACATTCCCTGGTTTCAAGAATGCATGGATAGACATGTTCAGAAAGATTATCAACGGAGAGCTGTATATACCTTCACGTAAGGAAGTAGTGGAAAAGACCAAGATTGTGGTCATCAACAATGTAAGTTCAGGTACCGACGAACAGAAATATGCAGCATGGGGAGACCTTTATGACGGACTTTACAAGCAGACAGACCCATTCAACCGTGGCAACGGACAGTGGATGGACAATTTCTGCTATTTCAAGAAAACCGGACGCTATGCTGCTATTCCGGTTGCTATAGGTCTGTATGACGAACTTGCAAAGTCAATTCCAGTACAGGTAAACAAGTCCAATTACACCACACGATGGTCAACTCAGACTAAGAAGGTTACAGAATTCAACAAATACTATCCAGAAGTAAGTACCGGTGACCTTTATGTATCACGCTACAGAAACCAACTGATAACCTATACTCCATACACTTACATGAACAAGAAGAAGACTGCTTCTGCAAAGATTCCTCTACAGTACAACACATGCGACAGCCTGTATCTCACATACGGCAAACTCAGCAGCGGTGCAATACGGGAATATGCCGACCATATTGACATCTATCTCAACAACTATCGTACTGACACAACCACGACAGTGCAGGATGCCATCACTATTGTAGGTGCCAAGGTTGAACCATCATACAAATTAACGAAACGGGTAAATGCCACCTACTCCGTTCCTACAACGAGTTGGAATGAAGAAACAGGAGAATTTACCATCAACATCAAGCACATGGGTCCTATAGACCTTACTATCAACTGTCAGGGAAATGCTGAAGACAGAAGTACTGACATCCTCGACAGTACTGCCTTGTCCGTTGACCTGCCAAAACAACCTGATGAATACTTCGGAGAAATCATCATTGAAGCAGAAGATATGGACTTCAAGAGCATCAAGAGTTGCGTGACAGACCCTTACAACTGGTATCCAAACGTACGCGGACATGCAGGCAATGGATTTGCAGATATGGGAACCAGCACTGCCGGATCACTTCGCCACACTCTCAACTGTAAGCATCCAGGCAACTATACCATTGCCGTGAAATACATGTCAACTACAAAGGCCGGTACAATGAGGGCGTCGGTGAATGGAACTCAAAAAAGTTTCAGGATTGAAAAGACCGTTTCCAACGAATGGAAGAAGGCTACATTTGATGCCACACTGAAGGAAGGCAACAATACATTGACTTTGACCAACCTAGGAGGTATCAACATGTATATCGACAACATTACATACATTCCGGAAGGAACACCAACCGAGAAGTTCGGAATCATTATACGTGACAGCGAACATGGTACTGTCGTAGCAGACGTTGACTCTGCCGCCGAGGGTGAAACAGTAACACTCACCGTTACTCCAGAGGAAGGTTACAAACTCGCAGGATGGACAGTAGTTCACGGAGGAATAACCGTAAAGGCAGACAACACATTCACGATGCCAGACGACAATGTAACACTCATGCCTCTCTTTGCAGATCTTAGTGCAGTATATACACTTGATTTCAGCAAGACCCTATCAGGTACATTCCCAGAAGGATGGCAGGCAACTCAGGAAAACAATGAAGTACACAGTTATCCAAACAGTTATTCTGCAGGTGCACGTTCGTTCACTGGTTTTACCGGCTACCAAGGAGCAGCACTTTATTGGCGTAACGAGAAAGCCGAATACGGTCGCCAGAGTGCATATCCACTAAAACTCGAAGTGGGCAATTATAAGATTACTTACGCAAATGCAGCATGGAAAGGATCACCGCGCTATAAGGTACAGATTCTCTCTTCCGACGGAACTGTCATTGCAGAATCTCCTACAACATATTTGGCATCGCCAAACGTAAACGGCAGTACAGGCGGCAACATCACCAATGCCAAGGAGTATTCATTTGAATTCAACATCGAAAAGACCGACAAATACATAATCTGCTTTGCAAATACATCAAGTACAAGCGGAGGTCTTACTGAGTTTCTCCTTGCAGAATGCCGTATCAACAGACTGAACACCCCTGACGGCATAGACGTCATTGAAACGGGAACCGACATCAATAACGGTTACGAAAGCGTATTCAGTATATCCGGCGAACAACTCAACATGCCAAAACGAGGAATAAACATTCTGCGCACGGCTGACGGAAAGAGCAGAAAAGTACTGATAAAATAATAATCTGTCTTTCAAAAAAAGAACTGGCGATAACGAAACCGTTACCGCCAGTTTTTTTCATTCTCTCATCACGAGAGAATTTCAAAGCTTACTTGAATCTAAAATATTTTTTACCATTTTTAATTACAAGTCCCTTGTAAGATGCATCAACCTTCTGTCCTGCGATGTTGTACAATTCAGAAGAAGCAGGCTTAACATCAACACTATTAACTGATGAAGGAACATCCTTACCAAGATAATAGAGTTCAAAGTTGCGGTATATCAACCAGTCACCGCCGATTTTAAGGTTCTTGCGCAGACCTACACGGAGGTCACCACCCTGAGGTACCATAATCTGAACTGAATTGTTATATGCTTCAGGACTCTTTTCAGTACGCCAGTAGAAACCACTCATTGAACATGGATAGTAATATACATTGTCACCATCCTGAACACGGCTGTCGAATGGATATGCAGGAGCATCGAGATCCATTACGTTCTTAGTAATATATTCCTCTTCTTCCTTGTCCAAATCAGTAAGTTCATCATAGAAGATACAGAGTGTGCTTGACCAGTCTTCTGATACATAATTGCTGTATTCTTCCTTATTGCTGAACATGTTGTACCATGTATCATAAGAAGGCTCAGTCCACTGTCCGTCACATACAGACTTCACGTAATGGAAATTGTCTGTTTCGCCGCATGAAGCATATATCTGTGCATTGTGCTGTTCCCAGAGTTCTGGATTCTCACCTGCTGCAACGAACCAGTTGTAGTAAGGACCACCTGTAACACTGCCTACATCACCAGCATCGCGGTAGCAAGCACGTACACGGAATTCGTATGCTCCTTCAGGAAGGTTCTTTACAACCTGATAGATATCAAATGGATTGGCATCCCAAATTTCTGCACTCTTACGACCGTAAGTATTGATACCTGGAACGATATTTGATGGTTCATTCAGCCATCCTTCGTTAGGACTGGTTTCAAGACTTGCATTAACAAGGAAGTCTGTAATATCTATAGGATTGCCCTCAGATGCCTTGTCTGCACCACGTTCAGCAAAGATTGCAGCATTGATTACAGCGAGAAGTGCCTTTTCCAATTCATCGAGTTTTTCAACAGAACCGTAATTAGCCTTGAGATATGCAGTCTGATCAGCAAGTTTTTCATTGAGAACAGAGTTATTGAATGTCAAAGCCTTGTCGTAAGTACGGAAATAAGAGACATACGCATTGTAAATGTTCTCAGCAGTGACAGCATCCTTGTAGGTATCGTTATCGCCGGTACCGACTTCAATGACTACATCAATTGCCTTATTTACTATCTCAAACTTATCTGTATTATCTGCAAACTGTTCCATCAAACCAAGATACTTGGCAGGAGCACCGTTGTTTCCACAGAAATTAGCAATTGCAGACTTTGCCGTATTCATATATGAATCTATTTCCTTCAACTTAGCACCAGCTGCGGAATAAGTTTCAAAGTCTGGCATTTCTTCTGGTATCTCAGCAAACATAGCCTTGATTGCCACGCTGTCACCCTTCCAGAGAGAACCTTCAAGACAAGCAAGTTCAAAGTTATTATATATCTCATCATACTGACTTTGAATCATTGCCTTATAGTTAGGGTTGGTTCCATAGTAGTAAAGTTGGAAACCAGTAGCAGCATAGAATGCATCGGAAGAAGAACCGATAGTAAGACGACCATCTGTCACCTGTACCATACCTGTTGTAAGTTTCTGCCATACAGTCTGACGCCACTGATCCTTACCCCAACCCCACCAAGGGTCACCCTTCTGTGTCAAAGGTGCTTTTTCTGTCTGGTCACCGGCTGTAATGTAAACATACTGGAGAGGAGAGATATCTGCACCGGCATTACACATGAGAGCGCTCATGCTGTAGAATCCGTCAGGAAGGTTTGTGATTATCTGATAGAGAAGTTCCGGATCATTTGTTGGCTCTGCAGTCCAACCACCGATAGCAGGATAACTATGCTGCATTGTAACACCTAGAGCACCACCATGCCAAGTTGTGGAATGAATCATCCATTGGTTCTCCACCTCCTTACCATCGTTAATTACTACATTATTACATATTGGCAACCAATCTGGGTGATAGTTGTCACCTGAACCTTCGTTATTCAGGACATCATTATAACCTGTTTCCTGAATATTTGCCCATGTATCTTCAAGTTCCTGAAGAGGGAATTCATAACGGTTGTTTTCCGCATTCCATTGTGGAGTATATTGGTCGTCGCAGAAGAACGGAGTGGTAATCACACCTGAGAAGTTCCATGCACCATCAACCATTTCTGAAGTCATCATATAATCAATACGTGCCTTGCGAAGGTCAGCCAAACCATTAGCAAATACATCCGGACCAGAAACAAGGTCAGGATTGTCTATTACCAAAAGGTCCTTTGCTTCCTGCAATTTTCCCTGGAGAACTTCAGCACCGGAATAGCTTGTTGTAGCAAGCAATGACTCAATAGATGCGACCAATGTACTTAACGTCTTTGCATCTTCAAGAGCCTGACTGAATATTGCAACCTTTTCTGTAAGATATACAATTGCTTCATTGACACTTTCTACATCATCTTCATCATAATCAACATTAATCAACTCATCGTCAATAAGAGCATATAGAAGAGTATTATTTTCAGCCAAGCACTTATCCTGCAATGTCAGCAATTCACCAAACACTTCATCCAATTCCTGAAGGGCAAGCATTGCTTCATTTGGTTCACCAAGATAGAATAGTTTGAAATTCGTAACACAGAAAGAATCTTCAGTCTTTGCTTCACCGTTCATGATACCGACCTTTACATAGCCGTCTTCTTTAAGGAAGAATGTAGCAGCATTGTATTTTCCCTCATCATCGGGTTGATACCAACCTGCATTAAACCAAACCAGTGTACCGGGAACAGATGTAGGACCATATATAGATTCATTGTAGAATCCATCAGTAGGGTCCCATCCCATTGCGTCAATTGTTTCTTGATCTGCAGCATATAGCTGTTCTGTAACACCCTCATAGAGACGAGGCATCAAAGGTTTCTTGAAAACATGACCTTCTGCAAATTCCGAACTAGTGATGTCATAAGTTCCATTTGCCGCAAAGATCCATGCACGGTCAGTCCAGTTGTTTCCGAAGAAAGCATTTGGATCATCAGCCCAGGAATTACCACAGCGATAATAGCCCTGGCATGTTACCTTGTACATACCGGCAGGCAGCTGTATCACCTGAAATAATTCTGCATTTGAACCGTTATAGTTTTCAAACAAGCCACCCACCTGAGTGGTAGAGCCTGTTGTACCGGTCCAAGTCCAGAAATCCATTGGGTCGTTCTCAAATTTGAGATTTCCCCAATTAACTTGGTCAGTGATTTCTTCACCTTCTTCCCAAGTCTGAGCCATTGCAAACATGCTTAAGCATGCAAACAATGCTAAAGTAAAAAATTTCTTCATACTTAATTGGTTAAAAATTAGTTAATAAAAAAGGGTTAAATAACTATCAATATTTATTTTTCGAATGGCAGATGTCAATCACACTAAAGACGTGGAAGACAAATGGTCTGCCAAGCACAACGAATGCCGCCACGCAGCCTTGTGCAGCAATGATACAAACTGATTAATTTACGGAATGTAAATAAACTCTTAACCTATGAAATTGTTGTTCAAAAGATTGTTGTTGTTAAAGTTTGAACATCGCTAAATACAAATTGTTGTTCTTTGGGCTGGTTGCGAGCGCAAAGTAACAAAAGACTCACTATATTTCTAATAAATGATGAAACAAATCTTTCGGATTTTGCAACATGCAACAAGGTCGAAAGCATTTACTATTTTTATAAAAAGCAGGAATTTTCGCCAAAGTTTCTGTTACATTTTTAATATTATCACAAAACAAAAAATGCTAAGCATCAAATACTTAGCATTTACTCGTTACATTTTCAAAAACAACTAAAATGTTACAAATTTTATATTTCCAAGACTACTTTGACAGGAGTTCGTGACCGACTTTCTCCAATTCATTCTCACGCTGGAATGCCTCGATTTCATCCTGGGTAATATATCCCTTTTCACCAATGTCGCCATCCACCATCTTCTTGACATCGAGGTTTTTCTCAATAATATCATAGTAGCGTTGCTCATAATCATGATAGTAATCACCGGGAAGTACGACATGGACATCAAAATAGATAGAACGGTATGCACTGTCAGGCAAATTGGCGTAAATATTAATATAATGCTTTACAATACCAATATTCTTATTACTGTCATACTTGAAGTGTAGGAAATGTGATTTATTCGGCAAAACCGTAACCGGCAGTTCATCTTCAAAGTGCAGGCCCGATGAAGCCTGTATTTCTTCAATATACAACGGCACATCGCATGTATCCTTGATTTCGAATATGAGATCCATAATCTTCCCCTGCGAAATCGAATGATAGTGGCGGAAATTATCCACAATTACCAATTCCGACTTCTCCAGTTCATCCTTACACGAAACCATACCAGATGCAATGAATGCAACCAATGCTAAAATAAACGAATACTTACAGAACTTTACCATTTCGTATTTATTATTCTTATTGTCTATTGCAATTTATTTATACTTACTTCTCCCAATGCCATCTTCTTTTTGCCATCGGGATATACTTTTATTCTCAATCTGTCAACTGACACATCCTTACCCAAAGGCAAGGTAACAAATTCATTTTTTGGCTCTGCCGATGATATCAGTTTTTCGCCCGAATATACCTCAACCAATCTTGGCAAGGAGAAATGATAGCGTTCAGACGACAGCATCTGAATGCATACCTGCTTGTCCTGTCCATTCCATGTAGATTCAGACAGATTTTCAACCTTTAAGTCTATATTGCCCAACGTAAACAATACCCATCCGCAATGATAATTGCTTGTTAATGCATCCACACCATCAGTCAGAGGGCGTAAATCAGAATAATCCTCATCAAGCAGAGACGTAGACGAGAGTTTAATCTTCATATTATCGGTTTTGCCAAACCTATCCAACATCGACTTATAGTCAGAGACATAGTCTTTCCATCTCCATCCACTTTCACTCAGCAGCCAATCATCTGTAACCTCTGTAGCAAATAGCTGAGGAGTGCATTCTATACGGGCGATTTCCATACGCGTCAGGGACAGCATAACCAACATCTCCTCCAACTTGACTTTTTCCGTTCCCGATGTGTTCTTTGACAATCTGGAAATGTCATCATAAAAGCGCTTGAACCTATCAACGTCCAGATACTCCCTTATCGCAGTCTTCACACCGGCATATATCTGAATAGCACGTTCTCTATCCTGATAGGCATTTTCCATATCAACAATATAATCATATATCGCGATAGAAGACTTTGGATAGCTTTTATCAAGAAACTCACGTGCAGAATCCTTCCAATCCGTCTGTGGGTTATTAAGCAACGATGCAAGCACATGAGTCTTCAAATCCGAAAAGAGAGACTTGTCCGTGCCGCTTCCATTCAGGAACACGCCATCCACACCGACTTTCTGATAATATCTCATACGATCCGTCATTGCATTAAAGCAAGGGAACGGAGTCGCATAATCGTCAAAATTATTGATATAATCCCATACATATACATGTTTTGTCAGACCGCTCCACGATTCTATCACCTCCTTAAACTTATCTTCCTTTCCGGAATGTACACTTCGCATAGGCCAGTCAATGGCACTGATCAGTACACCGGCATTCTCAGGCAGTTCCTTTTCCGGCAGAAATGCCGTACTCATATAATATGATGTAAAGAACATGTGATTTGGATAAGCCTTGCACAATCTGCGTATAAGAGCAGTTACAGCCGGCGTAGCATTCCTTGATGTATTTCCACGGGCCTTACATACAGGACACTGGCAGGACAACGAATTATCATAAGGCATAATCACGAATCGTGAACTATCCCTCCTGCTGAAGTTGTCATCAATATAATGACAGATACTATTATATAGATATTGTGAAGAAAAGCACAACTGTTCATCATTGCGTTCGCCACCAATCAAGGCAAACGTATTTTCAGGAATATCATCCCCCAACACCCTGTACAGATTGTGTCCCCAAATTGCCCAATCATGTTCCACGCGATTCAGGTTCAGTTGTCTGGCAACGATACTGTCAGTACCCTCAGGCAAATATACATCCTTATATTCAAAGGCATGACAATTCATGATGCATAATGAACATCCCATAAAAAATATATTTGCGAGTTTCATAGACAAAATCCTTTTTAACATGTGGTAATATAATCCCGGAACCCTACAATGCTATGTGCAGCTGAAGGCTCAGGTTATAGAAGTTTCTGTAATATGAAGCAACTTCCCCCTTAACCAGACGGGGATTGTAATAAGTGAACCAACTACCGGTAAGTTCCACCGACAGATTGCGCAGCATAAGCCATTGGACATCCAATCCCACCATAGTATTGGTATGAGAGACATTATGCATGAGGTTCATGTCAAACATATTCAGTTCTGGGAAAGAACCGATTCCGGCAAGTACGCCAATTGAAGACACCGCATCAGAAAGGAAGAACATCTTAGCCTTACCGTTTACATTGTAGTACAGTTCACTGTCCATGTAGAACAGGTCCAACTGAGCCATTGTCATGTACGTATCCTGCCAGAATTTCATCAGACTAGGAGTAACTATGAACAAGTTGTAATCATCACTTTTCTTAATCAGTCTGGTTGAAGATTCTTCAAACTTATATATATTTGCAGTACGTCTATAGCCCAATCTCAGTGATGCAGTCCAGTCATTCATAAATTCATAGGAACCGGAAAGGTTTGCTGATATTTTGCTGAAGAATCTATTTGCAAGTCCCGCATTGATATAAGCCGAGAATGAATTGCTGAACTTATGTTCCCACTGTGCAATACCCTGAATACCGGTACCGCCTCTACCCTCATTGGTATATTCCTCAATATCGCCATCAACGCCCTTATAGTTGATTTGAGCCATATAACTGTTTCTCAGTGTATTATGTGTATATGCCAAGGAAGCAAATGAAGCCACCCTCACCTGAGCCCTGCTATATTCACCCTGAGCATTGGCAATTGTACGCTGATATTCCACATCCACCAAGTCTTTTGCGCCCCTATACTGCAGCCCCTTCATGTGGTTGTTGAAATCAGGCAGTTCAGTAAGACTCACGTCAGCATATTTGCTTTGATAAAGAAAGGCATTCTTCAGGTCCTTATCTTTCTCGTAAGCCAAACCCTTAGTATATTTCAACGACTTTGAGTCTGGATTATATTCAAGAGCTTTATCAAGAATAATCTGTGCCGAATCACACTTGTTCTGAGAAATCAATGAAAGCGCATAATGCTCACTGACATCCGTATATACGCTCATCATCTGAGGACTGTAATCCAAAGTCTTTATGGCAGGATTCAGTATCTCAAGAGCCTCTGAATATTTCTTATTGCGGTCAAGTGACATTGCCTTGTGCGAAACGAAATATGTATCACCAGGATAATACTCATAGCCCAGATTGGAATACGTATCAAAATCATCATACAGATGCAAGGCGTCAGAAGCATTAATAGCATAATGGAGAGCCGTTGCATTATCAGGGAACATCTCCAGAAGATCCATAGAACCATTCAGCAAGGCACGCCAGGATTCATCACCCGACAGTTCTCGGAGATACTGAAGTACTCCATCCACATAAAGTGAAGTATAGACATCCACATGCTGCTTGTCAGTATCATTATCTATGACATTGCTATAGATTTTCTTCGCAGTATCATAATCCTGCATCTTGCCATAGCAAGTAAGCAACTTCTTATAAGCAGAGTAGTTTGTTTCAGGATCATTCACATTCATGTCTATCAATTGCTGAAGATGTGAAGCCGCAGATCTCCAGTCCTGCTGAAGGAATTCCTCATTAGCCATTCTCATCAATTTCTGCACATAGGCATCAACAACCTCCTCATTCTTTGGATCCATCTGATACAACTGTTCAAGCAGGGCATCAGCCTGTTTTTCATGTCCGGCCTTTTTCTCCAACTCATATTTCATGTTCAGGAGTTTCTGAGTCTTGCCATGACGCTTCATAGACTCACCTATATAATAAGTAGCATCATCATAATATCCACGGCTGAAAGACGTATTCAGCAAGTAATTCAAAGATTCCTCACTCTTGTCAGTTGCATACACCCTCGCAGTCATTTCGTATGGGTCATGCAGGCGGGCAGCCAGAGCCGCATCCTTCATGATTTCATTCTTCAGACCAGCCAGAGATCTCGCTCCACCCATGTGCTGCATCTCAGCAATGAAGTTAAGAGCCTCCTGATGGCGGCCGCTTCCTGCCAGAAGTTTTGCTTTCTGTGACACGAGTTGCTGATCAGGACCAATCTGTGTGATACCTGCAGTAGCAGTAGCAATTGCTGCATCATACATACCACGGCGTTTGTAGATACTGATAAGGTCCTGATAGTATTGTGAGTTCTTTGGATTATTGTTTACCAATTTCTCCAATTGAGCAGTAGCATCCTGCAGTTTTCCGTTTCTCATCAAGTCAACATACCCAAGTTCCAGTTGATAGTTCACGTCACGGCGCACGACAGAATCTTCAGGATAAATCTTGTAAAGACGTTCAAGCAACTGATCAGCCATAGCGTCATTACCCTGCTTTCTGTACAATTCAATCTTTCGGCGCCACAGAGTTTTCTCATAAGGAGTGATTTCCAGCAATTCATTACAATATCCAATGGCACTGGAATAGTTTTTCGTCTCATCCTCCACATTAATCAGTACATGTCTTGCCTCCACATGACTGTTGTCATTCTGCAGAGCATGCACCAGATGATAGCGGGCATTCCTGTAATCCTTCTTATGGGTATAGTAATAACGACCCATCAGCCAGTTGATATCCGGATCATCAGGATATTGCTGAATACCTTCGTCCAACAATCCCTTGGCGGCATCCCATCGGCTGGTACGAATAAGTGTTTTTACCGTATCAACATAATATTGAGGGAAATGTTCCTCAAATGCCATCATGTTGGTTACATTCATCAAGGCTATGATCAGTGCAAATGCACGCATCAGTTTTTTCATAACAAAATTTATTTAGTGCGAACTATTGTTGATTTTTTGCGGATGTTTTTTTTTTCCTTGCCAAATCCCTGACGTTTCATCTGGCCCCATCCCATGTTTATATTGAAAATAAACTGGATATATCCAATAATAGAGAACAACGTTATTAACGGATGATAGAATATTGGTTCCAGTAATCCTGCAATCAATAGATGTCCATAATTCTTGGATTCATTCTTCCAACGGGCAGAAGCCACGGTGTAGTCAAACAGACATACTGTTATCGTTATCAATTGCGCAGCCAGATAAATCAACACATATATCAACCAGAATGTCTGCCAGTTGATTCCATCTGTCAACAAAAGCCAAATTGTAAATAAGAATCCTGAGATTTCAATAATCGGAGCACAGAACTCAAATAAAAACATGTATGGCATGACCAACATACCAATACCCTTATACTTAGGGCGAAATGCAATTTTAAGGTGGTCACGCATAATCTGACATAGTCCCTTTGCCCATCTTGTACGTTGGCGGTAGAGCGAACTTAACGAACCAGGACCTTCAGTCCAACAGAGAGCCTGAGGAATCTGGATAAGCCTATATCCCTGATTTGTTTCAGACATGTAACGGATTACCTTCATCAGCATATCCATATCTTCAGCCAACGAACCCTTTCCGTAGCCTCCTGCCTGAATTACGACCTGCTTGTCATAGAAACCGAATCCACCAGAGATATTTGGCAGCATATTATCACAACTCCAACCCAATTTACCAATCAGGAAAGAACGGAGATATTCCAACTGTTGGAACATTGCAAACGGATTTTTCGACACATTTGCTTCCACCAAACGTCCGTCCTCCACCTTGCATCCATTTGAAATAAGCATCGTAGCACTGACACCTATAACCTTTCTGCTATGAAGAATGACAGGCCACATCATACGATACAACGCAAATGGTTCAATCACACAATCCACGTCAGTACTGATATAGTAATCATAGGTTGCAACATTGATACCGGCATTGTTTCCGTCGGCCTTATATCCCGCCCTGACCTTATCAACGACAGTAAGTTTGCTATATTCCGGATTTTTGGACTTAAAGATAGTCTTCACTGGCTGGCATTCCACATACTCATGATAGATGAACGGAACTTCCTCCAATTCAAACGTATCAATAAGCAGATTCATCATGTTATCGGTACTACCGTCATTTACTACAATCACCTCAAACTTAGGATAATCAATAGCCAGCAAGGAATTGACATTAGTAATAATAGTCTTCTCCTCATTGTACGCAGGTGCAATAATAGAAACACCAGGAAGATAAGGAGCATCCTTAAGCAGATACTTTATAGCAGTAGGGTCAGGAGTGTCCAGACGGGCATCAGCCTGAGCCTTATAACTACGCACAATCAAAATCATATAGCTTATTATGAGCAATGAGCTATAGAAAAAGACTACATATCCAAAAAATTCTGAAATTGTCTCAAACATATATTAACCTATTCCACCTCCCTGAAATACTTAAACAGGTTTTCGTCACCTGGTTTTACAATCTTTTCTATATCAATATTCAGACAACCCTGCCTGTGATATGCGAACAGACTCTTGATAGATTCAATCTTTACGTTATAATCGGTTGCATCCATATACGCAGAATGAAGGAAATCACTGAATTTTCCAGACATAATCGTCCTGATAGCCTCAAGTATGGCACATTGAACGACCTCTTCCTGATAACTGTAAGTATCCACCATCAACTGCTCAGCATCCTGAAACTTGAAGAAGCCCCAATTAGTTACTATTTCCTTGTTCATTACGGCATCCTTCGACTCCTTGTAAATCTGGATTAAGGCATCACATTTATCAGAAATACCCAAATAACGCATTTCGCGGACGAACAAAGCCTTAGACTTCTTACGTTCAGGAATATTGATCCAGTTCAGCAAGTCAGGGAATGAATAGCCACGGGTAGCATTACGCTTCATGATATCGTGGAAAATCATCATATCATATAGGCAGCAATACTTTTCAAATTCGTCACTGTCGAAATATTTTAAAGCCTCATTTGGATTATTCCAGGCATAAGTAAACAGAGCAGTCTTCTTAAGTACCACCACTTTCGACTTTCTCAGTTTGGCAATAGCCTCATCCATCTTGATATGATTGCCCAGGAAACGCAGGGAACGAGTCAGTCGCATCTTACCATCCATAGACGCATGTTTTAGCGTATATGCTGCATAGGTATCAAAATCAATTGCACGCATAATGGAATTCACGTTATTTTCGTTAGCCTTATCCTCACATTCAAGCCTAACGTCACGCAGCAAACGGGTAAACCAACGGAATTCACGTTTTGAAAAAGGTTCAGAACGATTGTATTTCATTAATCTTGACACCTCATAGACCGAAAGATTATCCTCGTCAAGAATGATATTTCTCAATGGTTCTCTATATTTACTGTCAAGATTGTTGATTATCTTATACTCCTTATGACGTTTTCTATACAACTTTATCAACAGACAGAACACCACCAAGGCAGCCAAGGCAAATAGTGTCACTCCGATTGAACATATCCGTACAATCAAAGGATACTCAGTAAACACATTTATTAAATGCAGCGCATAGGTGGAAATGTATCCCCAAAGATACGAGATGTAATACTCAAGATTCATTACTAATTAATTGCTGATTCTCTATAACAACCTTACCTTATTTTATATACCTGACGAGAACTCTTACTGTCAAAAATCACCATTACTAATTCATTAGAGTCCCGGATGCCTATCTAAGCACAAAATCATCTAAAAAACAATATGCGGTATTTATGAAATTTTACTATAAAAATTTACACAATACACCCTCCATGTTCAAATTGCGACTGCAAAGGTACAAAGTTTTTATGAAAAAAATGATAAAGTATGAATTTTTTTATATGTTACACATTGCATCTAGAAATAAAATACGAAAAAAAGAACATAAATTTCAGTTGTTCGCCCATAAATTGCAATGCTCAATTTGCAAATTACCTAAATATTCAATTCATTCCGCGATAAATCTCCAATGCGGAATTTTCAGCACTTTCCATAATTTCACGTTCACCGGGTCCCTTGTCATTTATACCACATAGATGAAGGACACCATGGATAATTACGCGGTGCAGTTCCTCCTCATAATCAACCATCTGCTGTTCGGAATTAGTAAGAACCGTATCCAGTGATATGAATAAGTCGCCACTGATTCTGTTGGCATGTGAATAGTCAAACGTAATTATGTCCGTATAATAGTCATGCTGAAGGAACTTACGGTTCACATCAATGATTTTCTCATCATCACAGAAAATATATGCAATATCGCCACACTTTCTGTTGTAAGTCGCAGCTACCCTTTCCACCCAAATCCGGATTTTTTCCCGATCAATGAGAGGCATCTCCACGGAATCGATATGAAATGTAATCATTGTTCCAGTCCCTTACGATAAATATCATTAACAGAATTAATAATCTGGTAATACTCGTTCATATTCCACAGGTCACGGGCAATCAGAGCCTTGAGCTGTACACCGAGAATCGGCATTGCAGCATCTATAGTTGAATCATTATATTCAATCTTAGCCCTATCCGCATGCTGTTTCAGTATTTCAAGCATATCAGACGATATTTCAAATTCATTTTTGAACTGTTCAAAAGTCTTGTATTGCCTACGCAGAGACTTTCTATACTTATCAGCATATTTCAATGCAGTCTGATTTACACAGCTCTTAGCCATCAGTTCCCTATTCAGCGCAGTCATCTGAGCAGTATCCAGAGGAACATACACATCAGGCATTATTCCACCTCCGCCATATACTGTACGCTGTTTTTTCAGAGTTGTATATTTCAGACTGTCAGGGAAATGGATACTATCAGGATTAGTCAGTTCACCGCTGCTTAGGCGCAAAGCCAAATCCCTATCATAATCAGCACGCTTACCCTTCTCATAAGGTTTCTGGATACACCTGCCGGAAGGAGAATAATAATGAGCCGTAGTAAGTCTCAGCATCGACTTGTCCGGAAGGTCAATCTGACGTTGCACCAATCCCTTTCCGAAAGTACGTCGTCCGACAATAACACCCCTGTCATTATCCTGAATGGCACCAGCCACAATCTCCGAAGCACTGGCAGTATAACTATCCACCAATACCACGACCTTACCGAAGCGCATATGCCCCTTACCATTCGCCTTATATTCCATTTTTGGAATTGCACGTCCTTCAGTATAGACGATGAGGTCACCGTCGTCAAGGAATTCATTTGCCACCTCTACAGCAGCCTGCAGATATCCGCCTCCGTTGCCCTGCAGGTCCAGTATTAGGTCAATCATGCCATTATCCTTCAGATAATTCAAGGCAGACACGAACTCCTCATGAGTGGTTGCCCCGAAATTGTCAATCCTTATGTACCCCGTAGTATAGCCAATCATATACTTCGCATTGATTGTCAGCACAGGAATCACGTTACGCGTCACGGTAAAATTATGAATACCCTGTACACCGGGACGCATAACACCGAGTTTCACCTTCGACCCTTTCTTGCCACGCAGTTTTTTCTTGACATCATCAGCAGAAAGTTTCTGTCCGGCAATACTGGTATCATTCACAAAGATGAT
Organism: Bacteroidaceae bacterium; assembly: GCA_024398475.1. Lineage (GTDB taxonomy): Bacteria > Bacteroidota > Bacteroidia > Bacteroidales > Bacteroidaceae > Colivivens. Next base: position 43,012 of record JAKSJB010000010.1, read on the forward strand.
ACGGTCACCAGCCATTATACCCACCTTTTCCGAAGGACCGTCACTTACCGGCTGAATCACCACAAGAGTATCCTCCACCATATTATATTGGATTCCAATACCTTCAAAACCACCCTCCAACGGTTCAGTAAGAGACTTCACGTCCTTTGCCGGCGTATAGGCAGAATGAGGATCCAGTTCCTTCAGCATTCCGTTTATGGCATATTCCACCAGTTTCGTTTCATCCAGACTGTCCACATACATCTGCTTAATTGCAGATTCTGCAACAAGCATCTTATGCATGGGAGAACCCACCAAATCATTCACCGACCTCTGCGAATACGACTGCAGAGGAAAAACAACAGAAATCAATACTGCGGCCAATACTACAAGGCCAATCCTTATTTTCATCTTATTTTTCAAATTTTAATGGAACAAACTGACTGACATCAACCCCGTAGTTCATCAATTCACGAACCACACTCGAGCTGACAGAAGCCAACTGCGGCTCAGACATGAGAAGAACAGTTTCTATTCCCGAAATACTGCGGTTCACATCAGCAAGTTCACGTTCATATTCAAAATCCTTCACCGAACGGACACCCCTCACCAACACATCAGCACCAATTTCCCGTGCAAGCACAGTAGTAAGTCCCTCATAGCACATTACCGACACCCTCGGTTCATCTGCATACACATCACTTATATACTTCAAGCGTTGTTCAGGCAGCATCATCGAACGTTTGTCAGGATGAACGCCAATGGCAATCACCACCCCGTCAAACAGTTTCAGACTCCTGTCCACAATCGACTTATGTCCATTGGTAAAAGGGTCGAAAGTACCGGCAAATAGAGCAACGGTCCTATGAACCACCACAGTCCCATCGGTACCAGACATTTCATTCAAGTTCATAATCTTCAGGTTTATCTTCTTCAATAACCAAGTTGTTAATGATAAAGTTCTGACGTTCCATCGTATTCTTTCCCATATAATACTCCAGAAGTTCCTGCACCTTATCCGTTTTTTTCAGCGACACCTGTTCCAATCTCATGTCAGGACCGATGAAATTACGGAACTCATCCGAAGAAATTTCACCAAGGCCCTTGAATCGCGTTATTTCAGGATCAGGAGCCAACAGACTGATTGCACGCTGACGCTCCTCGTCAGTATAGCAATAAACGGTTACGAAATCACTCTTGTCCGCCTCCTTTCCCTTCAGCAATTCTTCGAGGGCAGCCTTCTTTATTTTCTTCTTACGGTTGCGGACACGGAACAGAGGAGTCTGTAGGATATGCACATGGCCCTTCCTCACCAGTTCCGGGAAGAACTGAAGGAAGAAAGTAATCATCAGCAGACGGATATGCATACCGTCCACATCGGCATCGGTAGCCACAATAACCTTATTATATCTAAGTCCGTCAATTCCGTCCTCAATGTTCAGCGCAGCCTGCAACAGGTTGAATTCCTCGTTTTCATACACCACCTTCTTAGTCAGTCCATAGGAATTCAGCGGTTTGCCTCGCAGCGAGAACACAGCCTGAGTCTCCACGTCACGGCTCTTAGTGATACTACCGCTCGCAGAGTCACCCTCAGTAATAAAAATGCAACTATCCTCTTTCTTTTCCCCCTTGGCATCGTTGAGATGCACACGGCAGTCACGCAGTTTCTTATTATGCAGATTAGCCTTCTTGGCGCGTTCCCTAGCAAGTTTGGTCACACCGGCGATAGCCTTTCTGTCACGTTCGTTCTCATTGATTTTCTGTTGGATAACCTCTGTAATATCAGGATTCTTATGAAGGAAATTATCCACTTCATTCTTGATGAAGTCACCCACGAACTTGTTTACGCTCACCCCACCATTAGGTTCCATTGTAAGCGAGCCCAACTTAATCTTGGTCTGACTCTCGAACTGAGGTTCCTGCACATTGATTGCAATAGCAGCAACAATACCAGAACGAATATCCCCATACTCATAGTTCTTGTTGAAGAACTCCTTGATGGTACGGGCAATATGTTCCTTGAAAGCACTCTGATGAGTACCGCCCTGAATAGTATGCTGACCATTCACGAAAGAATGATATTCCTCGCCATACTGTTCATTCGTATGAGTAAAGGCAATCTCAATATCCTCCCCCTTCAGGTGAACGATAGGATAAAGAGGCTTGGTAGTCATCGTATCAGTCAGGAGATCCTTCAATCCGTTTCTGGATACAATCCTGCGACTGTTATAGTAGATTTCAAGACCGGTATTCAGATAAGTATAGTTTCTCAGCAGAGTTTCCACGAACTCCGTCTGGAACCTATAGTTCAGGAACAGCGTATTATCAGGTTCGAAAAAGATGTACGTACCGTTTTCATCGTTGGAATCAAGCATTCTGTCATCCTTCAACTGTCCCCTCTCAAACTGAGCAATCCTCACCTTACCGTCACGATAACTGCGCACCTCAAACTTACTGCTCAACGCATTAACGGCTTTCGTACCCACACCGTTCAGACCCACACTCTTCTTGAAAGCCTTCGAGTCATACTTACCACCCGTGTTCAGCATACTCACAGCCTCAATCAGTTTTCCCTGCGGAATACCTCGGCCGAAGTCACGGACACTGACCGACAGGTCATTTTCAATATTCACCTCAATGCGTTTTCCCGCATTCATCTTGAATTCATCGATAGAGTTGTCGATGATTTCCTTCAGCAGCACATACACGCCATCCTCGGCATGCGAACCGTCGCCCAGACGTCCTATATACATACCAGGACGTGTGCGCACATGTTCCATGTCCGACAGGTGCCGAATGTTGTCATCAGTATATTCCACGGCAGCAGGAGAATCCGCCCCCTGACCACCGTTAGCCATCACATTGTCTTCAATAATATCCTGTGGTTTCATCATTATAGGGGTGCTCTATAAATTACCTTTTAGATGATTTTGAGAATTTTCTTTTGCAGATTGCTGCCATGAGTGAAGGAGCAATGCGGGCATTGTGACTGAATGAAAGACAGCCAGATGCATAGAAAAAATCAAAAGCATCAAAACAGCAATATACACCCATAATTTGTTAATGTTTATTTTTTGCGGGGAATTAATAGGACACCCCTAAATATCCTTCTTAAAGCATCTTCTACGCTTGTGCTGACGTCTCTCGAAATAAATCCACTGCGACTGCACCTTGTCATTCACCTCCAGTTCCGGATTACTTTCCACATGCTTATATCCCTCACTAATATAAATTGGCAGAAGGTCATGGAACAATACCGCATTCACACCCTTGCCCTGATACTCAGGCAATACAGCAGCCAACATCAAGTCAAGCGTATCCGAATGCTGCCACTTGATAGCCTTCAGCAGATGATACCAGCCGAAAGGGAAAGTCTTACCCTTAGCCTTCTGCAAGGCACGGCTCAGCGAAGGCATCGAAATACCCACCGCAATCAGTTTTCCGTCTTTATCCACGATAGTTGACACCAGTTTCAGGTCAACAAAAGGCAGGTAAGTCTTCACATACTGGTCAATCTGCCTTTCCGAAAGTTCAGAATAGCCGAACAAAGGCTTGAAAGCCGCATTGATTACCCTGAATATTTCATGTCCGTACTCCTTTGCCAGTTTCTTCGAAGAAGTATATTTCTTAATCTGAAGACCATATTTCTCCATCACTATCTTAGAGATACGAGTCAGTCTCTCAGGCACCTCCGTCGGAACGTCAATAGACAGTTCTATCCAATCGGCATCCTTCTCGAAACCCATCTTCTCCATGTGCACAGGATAGTACGGATAGTTGTATATCGTAGCATTGGTACCCAGTTCCTCAAATCCCTCAATCAGCATACCCTCGGCATCCATGTCAGTAAAGCCCAGCGGTCCCTGAATTTCAGTCATGCCACGCTCCTTGCCCCATTGAACGACAGCATCAATAAGTGCGCGGCTGACCTCTTCATCATCGATAAAATCGATATAGCCGAATCTCACAGCCTTCAGGTTCCAGGTTTCGTTGGCACGTCGGTTGATTATTCCGGCAACGCGCCCCACCAACTTTCCGTCCCTGAATGCCAGAAAATACACAGCCTCACAGAATTCCATAGCAGCATTCCTGTCCGAGAATGTTGCTACCATGTCCTCATACAAGTCCGGAACACTATACTTATTGTCCTTATACAGCTCATAATTGAAACGGATGAATTGTTTCATCTCATCCTTCGACAGAGCCCTTTTTATAGTAACATGTGACATATTTTATGCTTTTTATATGCAAATATACAACTTTTTTTGGTTATTATTTGCGTGATTGCACATAATTATCTAATTTTACACCCAAATATCAAATAAACTTAAAAAATACTAAAAATTATGAGCATTTCAAAGACAATTATTGTTTCTGCTTTCATGACATTGTTCTGCTTGTCAGCACAGGCTCAGGACAAATGCTGCGGCGACAAAGAATGCTGCGAGGAAGCACAGGCGTTAGGCTACAAGCCATACCCTTATGGTTTCATTCAGGTTCAGGGTGGTGTAGGTACCACATTCACTGATGTCAACTTCACAGATCTTCTTTCCCCTACAGCAAGCGTAGGCTTCGGTGCATGGTTCAATTCAGCAGTCGGAGCACGTCTCCACTTCAATGCATGGGAGTCAAAGGGAGGATTCAACAAATGGGTTAACAGCAACGCAGGTCTTCAGACATACAAGTACAACTATGCAACAGCAGACTTCGACCTGATGCTCAACCTCACAAACTTCTTCTCCAAGAAGCGCAATAACTTCTTCAACCTGATTCTCGTAGGAGGAGTAGGAATGAACTATGCATGGAACAACGATGACCTTCAGGCAATCGTAACCAACCCAAATATGGTTCCTGCAAACAGCACAATCAACGCATGGGGTGAAGGAACAACACGCGAGACATTGCTCAACCACAATCTCCGTGCCGGTCTCCTCTTCGACTTCAACGTTGCAAAGCATTGGAACATCGGTCTGGAAGTTGATGCAAACTCACTCGATGACCGTTTCAACTCAAAGTACCTCGATTCAGACGACTGGATGGTAACAGCACAACTCTCACTCACCTACAAGTTCGGTTTCAAGAAACCTTGCAAGCACGAGCCAGCACCAGTAGTAGTTGCACCAGTTCCAGAACCAGCACCGGTAGTAGTACCTGAACCAGAGCCAGAACCAGTAGTTGTTCCAGAACCAGAACCAGTAAAGGTAGTTGAAGAGCCATACCGTGACGTACTCTTCTACGTAATCCGCGGTTCAGAGATTGACCCACAGGCAATCATCAATGCAGCAGCTGCATGGTGCAAGAAATACCCTAGCAAGACTCTCGAAGTTTCAGGTTATGCCGACAAGGGTACAGGTAACGCACAACTCAACAAAATGTATTCAGAGCAGCGTGTAAACAACGTAGTAGAATCACTCAAGAAGGCAGGTGTTCCTGCAAGCCAAATCAAGGCACAGGCATTTGGAGATTCAGTTCAGCCATTTGCAGAGAACGACAAGAACCGCTGCGTAATCCTTGAAGGAAAACTATAAAATAAGGTATAAAAGATTTATATACTAGAACTCATTCTTCATCAACTAATCAGATTAAAATTAACCTATATCAAACCGAACGGGCTCACTGCAGAAGTGAGCCCGTTCTAATTTTAGAAGAAAAAGGTAATAGAGGTTATAGGAGTTATAGAGATTATAGTAGTTATAGAGATTATAGAAGAAATTATAGGAGTTATAGGAGTTATAGAAGTTATAGAGATTATAGATATTATTGAGATTATTGAGATTATTATGCTATAACAACTATTACAACTATAGCAACTATAACGACTATAATTTCTATAACGACTATTACTCCTATAATTTCTATAACGACTATAACAACCCCACCTACACCTTATTATATTATATATCACCGAGTTTGATAGGCTAAATACTGAATTATAAACGATAATTGTTGCAACCTCACAAGTTTTTCGTAACTTTGCATTCGAAACAAGAAAAAACAAACAGAAAACAATATATACATAGATGCCATTAAACCTACCAGACAGACTTCCCGCAATCGAATTGCTGAAGAAAGAGAACATATTCGTAATGGACACCACACGTGCCCACGGACAGGACATACGTCCGCTGCGAATAGCCATACTCAACCTCATGCCGATAAAAATCACCACAGAGACCGACTTCGTACGAATCCTGTCCAACACATCATTGCAGATTGAGATTGAGTTCATGAAGATAAGGTCGCATACCTCAAAGAATGCACCTATCGAACACATGCAGGCATTCTATCACGACTTCGAGGACATGCGCCACAACAAGTACGATGGATTCATCATCACAGGAGCCCCACTCGAACAGTTGAACTACGAGGAAGTAAACTATTGGGAAGAACTGAAGGAAGTAATGGACTGGGCACACAGCAACGTTACATCCACCCTGTATATATGTTGGGCAGCCTTTGCCGCACTCTACCATTTCTACGGCATAGACAAGCAACCTACCGACGAGAAGGTGTTCGGAATCTTCCGTCATCATGCACTGATGCCACAACTCCCAATCTTCCGAGGATTTGACGACGAATACTACATACCCCACAGCCGTCACATCACACTTGCCAAGGAAGACATCCTCAAGCATCCCGAACTCAGTATCATATCCGAAAGCGAAGAAGCAGGAATCCACATAGTCATGGCACGCGGAGGACGCGACTTCTTCATCACCGGACATTCCGAATATTCACCGCTCACACTCGATGCCGAGTATAAGCGCGACCTAGGCAAAGGATTGCCGATACAGATGCCAAAGCACTATTACAAGCACGATGACCCCAACATGAAACCAATAGTAAGATGGCGCAGTACGGCAAATCTCCTGTTCACCAACTGGCTGAACTACTACGTATATCAGGAAACACCGTTCAACATCGACGACATACATGACTAAGCTAGAACTACTGTCTCCGGCACGAACAGCCGACATCGGCATAGAAGCCATCCGTCACGGAGCGGATGCCGTCTATATCGGTGCACCACGCTTCGGAGCAAGAGCAGCAGCAGGCAATTCCATCGACGACATAAGTCGTCTCATTGAGTATGCCCATCAGTTCAATGCCAAGGTATATGTAACGGTAAACACCATATTCACAGACGAAGAACTTCCCGAAGCAGAAAAGATGATCCGTCAGCTCTACGCAATAGGAGTTGACGCACTCATCACCCAGGACATGGGACTTCTGAAACTCAACATACCACCCATTCCACTTCATGCAAGCACACAGATGGACAACCGCACCCCCCACAAGGTGAAATGGCTCCATTCGCTCGGATTCCGACAGATCGTACTCGCCCGCGAACTCTCGCTCGACCAGATCAGGACAATACATCAGGAATGCCCCGACACCACACTCGAAGCATTCGTACACGGAGCCCTCTGTGTCAGTTACAGCGGTCACTGCTACGCCAGCGAATGCCTTTTCGGAAGAAGTGCCAACCGAGGCGAATGTGCCCAGATATGCCGAATGGAATGGAATCTGGAAGAAGGAGACGACAACCCAACCAGTCTCATCAAGGGACAGCATCTTCTGTCACTCAAGGACATGTGCCAAATCAACTCACTGCGCGACCTCATAGAAGCAGGAGTCACTTCGTTCAAGATTGAAGGACGGCTCAAGGACATGACATACGTCAAGAACGTTACCGCCGCATACAGTGAAGCCCTCAACCGCATCATAGCATCCCAGCCCGACAGATACGAACGAGCATCATGGGGAACAGTAGAACTCAGTTTCAGACCCGACGTCCACAAGAGTTTCAACCGAGGATTCACCAGTTATTTTCTATACGGAAAAAACGACCGCATCTTCTCCTTCGAAACCCCCAAGGCAATGGGCGAAGAAGTAGGAACCGTAAAAGACATAGGCCGTGGTTGGTTCTCAGTAGCAGGAATATCCAAGTTTGCCAACGGCGACGGACTCTGTTTTCTCAATCAGAAAGGAAAACTGTTCGGATTCCGCGTAAACAAGGTAGAGAACGGCCGTCTCTATCCACTCGAGATGCCAAAGGAACTGATGCCCAAGATGCGGCTTTTCCGCAATTTCGACAAACAATTCGACGACATACTTCAGCACGACAGTGCCGAACGCTTCATACCGATAGACATCACCATGAGCGAGACCGCCACAGGATTCTCCCTCACCCTCACCGATGACTACGGAACAGTACGCAGCCTCAACGTGGAATGCCCAAAGGAACTGGCACGTTCACACCAAAGCGAAAACATCAGGCGACAGTTGTCCAAACTGGGAGGCACCATCTACCGGTTGCGCGACCTCAACATAGAATACCGCAAGAACTGGTTTATCCCATCATCCATGCTCAGTGAATGGAAACGACAGCTTACAGCAGCCGAACCAACCATACCTGTAAGACAGAGTACAGACAATTCCATCATTCCACAGGCAGACGTCAGAATACCGCTGCAGGATTCCTTTCAACATTCCGACAGAGACAAATGGGATCCACGGTTCGGATACCTGCTCAACATACACAACTCACAGGCACGCCTTTTCTACACAGAACAGGGCGTCAGTCCCACCGACTGGTCCTACGAGCAGAAACACCAGTCCGACGTACCTGTCATGTACTGCCGCCACTGCATCAGATACGCACTGGGATGGTGCAGGAAAAGCAATTCAAAAGCATCGCCACAGTCTCCGGCACATGCCGACGGGCCTCTCTACCTATCAAACTCCTCCGGACGGTTCCGTCTGGAATTCGACTGCAGGAACTGCATAATGAAACTCTATAAAGCATGAAACAACTGATACTATTACTGGCAATCCTACTTCAGGTACTTCCTGTCAGAAGTCAGGAAACCGACTCCCTCATGCTTCTGACCCAAGAACAGGCAGACAGTCTTGAGTTTCGCCTCAAGCATCATTATACCAACAATTTCAATTTCCGCATCAAGGTCGATACCCTGATACTCATTCCACGAGCCGACGAGATAAGTGATACATGCATAGTCATGCTCAACGACATCATAGCAGTAGCAAAGATAAAGACCGACAACGACACCGTATGGGTAAAGGTAGCACGCGACCAACTGACCATGGGTTGGGTAACAGAAGAAGAACTCCTGAACTCATCAACACCCGACGACGGCATATCCGTAGTGATAGACCGTCTTACAGGCACCCGTACCATCTGGATGTCATCACTACTCATACTCGGAATACTCGCCCTTTTCTTCATACGTCACAAGAAAAGCGTCAAATATATCCATTCAAGACTTCACGGAAAAGAAGCCACCGAACCACATCAGATATTGCCTGCCATAAAAGAACGCAAATGGTCGGGAATATTCGAATACCCCCTCATGCTACTCATCACATGTACCCTTGCAGCCATCTATACAGGCATACAGGCACATGCCCCTGAATTCTGGCAGGAATACTATTTCCACCCAACACTCAACCCACTGATCCTACCAGGCATCATGTCCGTATTGCTCACATTGGCATGGCTACTGGTAATCTCGTTTGTATCCATCATCATAGACGTATACAACCACTATTATTTCATACCGGGAATAAAACGAATACTTGAAGTCACGGGTGCTGCCATGTTTATCTACCTACTCATCTCAGTGACTTCCAACCTCATATCATGGACGGCAGCACTCATACTTGCAATACTGATTTTTACAGCAGTCACCTATATCTATTTCCGATTCATACGCCACAGATACCAATGTCCTGTATGCGGCACCCGTTTACACGACAAAGGAACATGTCCTGAATGCGGAACAAAACTGATATAGGAAAGTTTTATAAGAGTCAACGAGTCAACGAGACTCCGAGTAATCTAGTAATCGAGTAATCGAATTATCGATGTTTTGAGCATCCTTCCGGATGGCAAGCCAACGGCAACGGCTAATGGCCAATAGCCCAAAATAAGCCACCTATTTAATAGTCCAGTTCAGAATCTTATCCTTCTCTTCCTCCACTCTAGCCTCAAACGCCTCCTGAGAAGGATCAGTGAGATAATGGATGCCGTCAATTATACCCAAAATTGCAGGAATGTAACAAAGGGCGTAGAGGAAGAAACCTAATCCAAATGTGACAAACGTAAGGATTGTCACGGCAAAACCAATTACGAAAGAGCCCAAGAGATAATACAATCCCTTCTTGTTACATCCCAGATAAAAGAGGTGGATACCCAAACCTCCGAGCAATATTGCCAAAACACCGGCAACTACCTTGTCATATTTCTTTTCCATAAACAGATAATTATAAAATTCAGTAACAAATTATTTTTAGAGTCAACAAGTCCAAAGTCTAACGCTATTTGCGTTTGCGTTAGGGTTTGCGTTATTTTGCGTTTGCGTAGTCCGAAGGACGTTGCGTTTGCGTTTGCGTTAGGGTTTGCGTTATTTTGCGTTTGCGTAGTCCGAAGGACGTTGCGTTTGCGTTTCCCATCCTTCCGGATGGCCAGCCAACGGCTTCAACCTCTTCCTTCGCCACAAAGGTAGCGAAATATTTTCAATCCGCAAACAAATGCCACACAAATCACATCGGTATATTCCATAAAACGAGAAAAGTTCCCACCTCACGGTGAGAACTTTCAAATTACTAATCAAACTTAACTATTAAACTAACTATTAACTAACTATTATCGTAAAAGTAATTATTTCACTCCTGTTTTTGTGCGTGTCATTGCCAGGGAACTGCCGGACACTGCCGGTAGCAAATGTTTTTCATGCGGTGAATCATTCCTTCGGGATATGCATGTCCTTTTTACCGAAAGGAGCAGTTCCTATAGAGTAACATCGCATCCGAAAAAACCATAAAATGGCTCTTATAAATCAATGCCTCCAACTTGCAATTTTCACGATGCAAAGTTACGCACATTCCCAACAATATCATATCATTATACGATGTTAAAAATGCAAATTCGTTACATCAATACGCACAAAAGAAACATAACTTTACTATTTTGATACATTTTATTGATTCTTTTTCTAAAAATGCTTTGGTTATACCATTTCTTTTCACTACTTTTGCCACACTTATTACAAAAGTTACAAGAACTATTAACAGCCAATCACTAAACCGCAAAATGAACAAAAAAACGATTATTGAAATTTTTCTACACATCATCATCCTCACAATCTTCTGCACATCATCCATCCCGATGAAAGCGCAGATACCCCATTTATTTACCACCGAAGAAGGACTCACCACAAGTTCCCTCCGCAATGTAAACGTAGACAGCCGCGGTATCGTATGGATATCCGGAGCAAGATGTCTCGACACATTCGACGGTTTCACATTCCATTCCGTTTCCCTTTTCGACAAGACAATCGGACAGGACATATGCAGTGTCACCAACTTTGTTGAAGACATAGGCAAAGGCAACTACCTTGTACTCACCAATACAGGAACATACCTTTACAACCTGGCAAGCGGAGAATTCCGCAGGGTAAAGCTCAGCGACAAGGAAAATGCCGACTACGGATACACCTCTTCATTCGTACTTCCATACATCACCCCCGACAAGCGAATAATCATAACCGACGGATGGGGATGCTACATATACAACACCGAGACACTGGAAGTAGATGTCCCCGCATCCGACAAACTTCAGAAATCACTTGAAGAATCATATTTCCACAAGGCATTCGTTGACAGCAAGGGCAACATGTGGGCAGACTGTCACGACATGACCCTCCGTTGTTTCAGTCTCAGGAATCTCAAGGACCTGCCGTTCCGTGCCACACCCGAAGCCGCAGCAATCGTAGCAGGCGGTGCAGCACTGTGCATCTCAGAAGCAGGCGGCAACATCTACATCGGAATCAACGACAAGCTTCTGATGTTCAGTTACAAGACCAACCTTCTGTCCGTAGTGCCATGCAACCTCAACTCACCAATCGATGCCCTCCTTTCCAACGATGACGGAGGACTTCTCATCGGAACCGACAGCAAGGGACTGTACGAGCTCCATCCCGACGGAAGAATCAACAAGTTCCAGACCATGCGCATGCCGTTCAGTATGGAATACGGAAAAGTCAAGTGCATAAACCGAATGTCCGACGGGACCCTACTGCTCGGTCTGCTCCAGAAAGGTCTCATGGTGATACCGCCCAATTCAGGAGATTTCACCTACCACGCCGTTTCTCCACTGCACGATGAAATCAACGCATCATGCATCACCTCCATCAGTCACGGTTGGATAGCCACCGACGGCTGCGGTATGTTCCGCCTGCAGAATCCAGCCAACGGAGGATACCCGGAACTCTGCAATGAAGGACTGAACGCCACACTGATGCAGTCAGTACTGATAGACAAGCGCGGCACAGCATGGGTAGGCAGTTACGGAGGAGGAGTACAGTATTTCGACGGAACCCGCTTCGTCACGCCCCAATGGTTCGAAAAACTCAGGAATTCCCCAATACTTGCCCTCGCCTACGACAGGAAAGAAGATGCCATGTATATCGGCTGCAACGGAGTCGGTCTGTTCAAGGCAGAACTGACCAACCAGAAGATGACCAACATATCCGACCATATAGTCAACAACACCTGGATATCCACCCTCTATTTCGACAGTCTCACCTCCACGCTCTGGGCAGGAACAGCAAACGGACTGTTCTATCAGAACACCCGAACCAAGGAACACGGAGAATTCATGTTCAACAACTGTCACGTACTCGACATCAACTGCGTTAAGGCAGACAGTTCCCATGTATTCATCGGCACCACCCTCGGTCTGATAGTAGCTGACAAGCGTCTGAAGAACGGCAATGAACCAATCTACATGTTCAACGACGAGCGAGTGATGTCGATAGAAATCACGAAGAACTACATCTGGGTATCCACCTCACGAAGCATAATAAAGATTGAGAACAAATGGTCCGACAATGACAAAGACACCCTCCCCGAATACACAGTATATAAATCCTTCGGAGGCGTATTCCTCGGAGAATTCCACAAGAACAGCAGTATACAGGTATCCCACCGCATCCTGTTCGGTGCCGACAACGGAATCATAAGTTTCGACCCAAATCAGATCAGCAAGCGTCAGCCCCTTCAGGGACCGATTATATTCACCAGCATAGCCATCGGCGCCCGTCCAGCCACCATATCCGTATCCGACCAAGTGGAACTGGAACCCGACGAGAGTGCATTCACCATCACGTTCTGCGTTCCAGGCTGTATGGCATCACCTAACCGTATCCGCTATGAATATATGCTGAAAGGCTACGACAACACATGGCGTGAATGCAAGGAACTGCCACAGGCATATTATTCCGGACTCCATCCAGGAACCTACACCCTCGTAGTACGTGCCCACGACGAGTCCGACAGTGAAAACAGCATCGTAACCGAACTCACCATCAAGGTACAGCCCCACTGGTATGCATCAGTATGGGCATGGATAATCTATACCCTGATATTCATCTGGCTCATCTACTACCTCATGCGAGCCTACTCCGTACGCCGCCGCCAGCAGAAGATTATCCACCAGGCACGCCAGAACGAGCAACTGAAGGAAGCACGCCTCAATCTATTCACGAGCATAGCCCACGAACTCCGTTCACCGCTCACCATGATAGTATCGCCACTTCGCCAACTCATGTCCAGCGACAACGACAGCGACCACCAGCACCTATATAATATAATGATGCGCAACTCCCAGCGACTGCTCAGCGTAGTAAAACAGATAACCGACATACGCCATATCGACAGCGGGATGCTGCAACTGAAATTCAGCGAAGTCGATTATGTAAAATATTCAAGCAACATCTACGAAACCTTCGCCGCAAGTGCCGCCCTGAAGAACATCACCTTCACCGTAGAAAACCACAACAAGCCGCTGAACGTATGGATTGATACCGTACATTTCGAGAAGATACTCACCAACCTACTCTCCAACGCATTCAAGTTCACACCTGAAGGCGGGAAGGTAACAGCCACAAGCAGTATCGCCGACAACAATATGGAACTGCGGTTCTACAACTCAGGAGTAGAACTGACCGACGGAGAGATAGAGCGGTTCTTCGACCGTTTCTATCAAGCCAGCAATGCCCACAACATCCAAGGTTCAGGCATCGGACTGAGTCTGGTACAGGAACTCACCCAACTGCATCACGGAACCATCGAAGTCCACCGCGTAGATACCGACGGAATAGAATTCGTCCTCAGGTTCCCACTCGGCAGCAACCACCTCAAGGCAGAAGACATACGTACCGAACAGGATGACGACAGTGAGACAGGAAAAGAAGAAGCATACAGTTATGCAGAACTCCCAGAAGCCATACCAGCCCCACAGATAGAAGAAGGAGAAACAGGCAAGAAATACACCCTGCTCATCGTTGACGACGACAAGGAACTCTGTCTGTATATCGCCAACCAACTGTCCGAGCGTTATAACATAGTCACCGCCTTCAGCGGCAATACAGCATGGCAGCAGATACTCACCTCCCGTCCAGACGTAGTAATCACCGACATACAGATGACCGACGGCGACGGCATGGAACTCTGTCAGCGCATCAAGTCCAACTCCGAGACCGACAGCACACCTATCATCATGCTTACAGGAGAAAACGGTGACGACATAAAGATGCAGAGCCTCAACCTCAAGGTTGACCACTTCCTCTCCAAGCCATTCAATCTCATGATGCTGCAGGCAGCCATCAGTCAGGTACTGCAAGTACGCGAAAACATCATGCGCCGCATCACCCGTAAAGACAATGCCGCAAGCGACTACTCACGCGTCAACATCACCTCAGCCGACAGCAAACTCTTTGAACGAATCAACGAGTCCATCCGTCAGCATCTCGACGACAGTGAATTCGGAGTAGAACAGATGGCAGCAGAAGTAGGAATCAGCAGAGTACACCTCAACCGCAAGATGAAGGAACACTACGGCATCAGTCCAAACACCTTCATCAAGGCATACCGACTCAAGCAGGCAGCCTACCTGCTCGTACATACACCAAACGTAAACATCAGCGAAGTAGCCTATACAGTAGGATTCTCCACCGCCGCATACTTCAGCAGTTCCTTCCGTTCATACTTCGGAATGACACCAAAGGAATTCATGGCCCAGTATGCCGACAACCCAGAAGACGAAACCCTAAAGAAGTTGCTGGAATAATTGGGCATTGGAGATCTGCCATTAGCCATTAGCCATTGGCTTTTGCGTTTGCGTTTGCGTTAGGGTTTGCGTTCTTCCCCCTTGAGGGGGTTAGGGGGCTACTCGTTGACTTGTAGACTTGTAGACTCGTAGACTTGTTGACTCGTAGTCTTGTAGACTTGTTGACTCCCAAAAAGCCAATGGCATAATAAAAAGTGGTCACTTCAAATTTGAAATGACCACTTTTTTTATTTCATTTACATCTTAGTCAGAAGTTTATTTATCAGATTCTTGATTTGGGCAGAGAGCCATCGGAAGAGTCCCTGGAAGAAGCCCACCACATAAGGAGTATTCTTTCTGATTTCCACAAACAGTCTTTTCAGGAGTTTCCACAGGATTTTGGCAAGTTTTTTCAGAACCACGGCAGCCTTGCCGCAGAACTTCACGAAACCACGACCAAACTTACCGCCGTAAACCGAAGTCCACTGTCCCAACTTGGCACCCACCTTGGAAAGTACCGCACCGAAGTTGCTCATATGTCCCCCCATCTGTTTTACAGAAGCCAGCGCACCGGTTCCGCCCTTCAAAGCCATACGGGCGAACTTACCCAGAGGAGTATATACGATACCCCAGTCCTTGATAGCCTCAGCAAAGAGTTCCTCAATTTCAGGCTTTGGAAGAATGTCACGTCTGCTCACCTTGACCAGTCGCTCCAATGGCGGACGGTCATAATTGTAATACTGGAACTTCTCATGAGTCGAGAAGTGAGTACCCTCCTTCAGACCGATATTTCTCACGAGAGTATACCCCGGAGTCAGACACAGTCCGTCAGCCTTGTAAATAGCAATTTCCCAACACACATCCCAAGGAATAGGATTGTTCTTGAGAAGTTTCAGACAAGGGAAGTTGCCGCCATACTGCATCTTGTCCTGCATGGCAGGAGTAAGTCCGGCAAGAGCCTCAGCCTCAGTTTCGAAATGATGGAAATGTTCCTGCCAGCGGTCCCGCCAGGTACCCCATCCCCAACCCGACATGTGAGGAGTGAAATAAGTCTCGTTGATAAGGTCCACATACGGATTATCGTAAACAAGCAGAGGATGCTCGTTGATGAGGTCCAGGTTCGTGAACCCCGACACATGCATCACCTTCCTGTCCTCACGGTAAAGGTCGAAGGCAGTATTCATGTAGTCAAGGAAGAATTCCGACACAAAGATATCATCTTCAAGGACGATGATGGTATCATGTTTTTTGAACACCTCATTGATACCATCCATAATATTACGTTCCACATACCAGTTTTCAGGTCGTTCAGTAATAGTCACCGACTTGAACATAGTACTGCTGGCATTGGATTGCTTTTCCAAGTCATGCAGATATTCACGTACCGCCTTCACCTCAGCCCACGACTGTTCATCCTTACCGCCGTCCGAGAACACGTAAAGGTCAGTCTCATACGACAGAGTATTGGTCAGCAGCTGAGTAACCACCTGCTTGGTCTGTTCCAGGCGGTTATAGACGAATAATGCTATTGGTGCGTACATATAAATGTTTTTTTGGAAATGCAAAGGTACATTATTCTTTATGAAAGTCCAAATTTGTTTTTGTGTTTTTTTACATTATGTACAATAATTACATTTATTTTCGTATCTTTGCGCAACAAATAACAGAAACTCCAACGATATGAAGTCAATATTTGCCATTGCCTTGGCATTGTTCACTGTATCAAATATTTCTATGGCACAGGACAAGCAACCATTCAGTCTCGACGACCTGATTCCCGGCGGTAAATCATACGCCGCCATGCAACCTGCAAAAGCCTACTATTCATGGTGGGGCAAGTCATTACACAGGACCGACATCGACAACGTCGAAGGACTGTTCACCCTTGAAGACATCAACGACATACTGCAGGACAACGGGAAGAGAAAAATCCACGACCTGCGCTATGCCGGATTTCCATATCCAGGCAAACCCATAGTACTACTCGCATCAGGCGGAGAATTCCTATGCATCAACTGGAAAGACCGCACCATCGAAAGTAGCGTGTCCTACGACCGGTCACTCGATCCCCGCAACGACTACATCGGTTTCGAACCCAAGTCAGGCAGCATAGCCTATTCAGCAGGTCACAACCTCTACATCTCCACCCCCCAGGGCGAAGTCATCCCAGTCAGTACCGACGGCAGCCTCGACCTCGTTTACGGAGAGAGCGTCCACCGCGACGAATTCGGAATCGACCACGGCATCTTCTGGAGTCCGTCAGGCAAGAGCCTAGCCTTCTACCGCATGGACCAGTCCATGGTCAGCACCTATCCACAGGTCGATATCGAAGGCAGCGACACAAGCCGGTGTGCAGCACTGGTACCCGACAAATACCCAATGGCAGGAGAAACCAGCCATAAGGTCACAGTAGGCATCTTCGACCTTCAGAGCCGCCGCACCGTCTATCTCGATGCAGGCGACCCCACCGACCGCTACTTCACCAACATACAGTGGAGTCCCGACAGCCGATACATCTACATGATAGAACTCAACCGCGACCAGAACCACGCACAACTCGTACGCTACAGCAGTCAGGACGGCAAGCGCGAAGCAGTACTGTTCGAAGAAAAGAACGACAAGTACGTCGAACCCATGATGCCGATACAATTTCTGCCGTGGGACCCCTCCAAGTTCATCTACTCAAGCCGTAAGGACGGATGGCAGCACCTCTACCTCTACGACACCACAGGCAGCGAACTCATCCAACTCACCAAGGGAACCTTCGAGACAATCGACTTCCTCGGATTCGATGCCACCCACAAGACAGCCATCTACACCAGCAACGAAGTCCATCCCCTGCAATGCAACACCTACAGCGTTGACATGAAAGGCCGCCGCACATTGCTCGACAACGGGAAAGGATGGCACACGCCAACCCTCTCGCCATCAGGCACAGAATACTTCGACAACTATTCATCACCCGACGTAGCACGTCAGATAATCAGATATTCAACCCATTCAGGCAAGCGGCCACAGATACTCTTCGAAGCCGATGAACCATGGGACGGATATGCCACACCCAAGATGACCGTAGGAACCATCAAGGCAGCCGACGGGAAGACCGACCTCTATTACCGTCTGGTACTACCCACCGACTTCGACCCAACCAAGAAATATCCGGCAGTAGTCTACGTCTATGGAGGACCGCACGCCCACAACATCGATGCCAGTCGCCATTGGGGAGTACGCGGATGGGACATCTGGATGGCACAGCAAGGCTACGTCATGTTCTGTCTCGACAACCGAGGCAGCGAACACAGAGGACTGGAATTCGAACAAGCCACCTTCCGCCATCTCGGAGTAGAAGAAATGAAAGACCAACTCTGCGGAATCGACTACCTCAAGTCCCTGTCCTACGTCGATGCCGACCGCATAGGAGTCCACGGATGGAGTTTCGGAGGATTCATGACCACCAGCCTCATGACCACCTACCCCGACATCTTCAAGGTAGGAGTAGCCGGAGGTCCCGTCATCGACTGGAATTACTACGAAGTGATGTATGGCGAGCGCTATATGGACACACCACAGTCCAATCCCCGCGGATACGCCCAGACATCGCTGCTCAATAAGGCAAAGAACCTCAAGGGCAGACTACTGGTAATCTATGGAGGCAACGACCCAACCTGCGTACCGCAGCACACCCTCTCCTTCATTCGAGCCTGCATCGATGCCGGCACCTACCCCGATCTCTTCACCTACCCAGGCGACGGACACAACATGCAGGGAACCGACCGCATCCACCTCCACCACAAGATCACCCAATACTTCAATGACTTCTTGAAATAGGAGGAAGAAAAAGAATAGAAGTTATAGGGATTATAGAGATTATAGGGATTATAGAGATTATAGCAGTTATAGAGATTATAGGGATTATAGAAATTATAGCAGTTATAGAGGTCATAGAAAAAAACTATAACAGCTATAAAAACTATAACAACTATAGCAACTATAAAAACTATAACAACTATAAAAGCTATAACAACTATAACAGCTATAACAGCTATAAAAACTATAACAGCTATAAAAACTATAAAAACTATAAAAACTATAAAAACTATAAAAAAAACTCAAATATATGAAACTATTACTATTAGGCAGCGGAGGCCGTGAGCACGCCTTAGCTTGGAAAATTGCTCAATCAAAGAAAGTAAGTCAACTCTTCATCGCTCCGGGCAATGCCGGAACAACAGATGCAGGAACCAACGTAAATATCAAGGTCAACGATTTCGAAGCCATCAAGGAGTTCGTACTCCGTGAAGGCATCGACATGGTCGTAGTAGGTCCCGAAGACCCACTGGTAAACGGCATCTACGACTTCTTCCGCGACGACGCATCACTTAAGTCAATCCCCCTCATCGGTCCATCACGCCAGGGAGCAGTACTCGAAGGCTCCAAGGAATTTGCCAAGGGATTCATGCAGCGTCACAACATACCGACAGCACGCTACCAGAGTTTCAACGGCACAACCCTCGACGAAGGTCTCAAGTTCCTCGAAACCCTCCAGCCACCCTACGTACTCAAGGCCGACGGTCTGTGTGCCGGTAAGGGAGTACTCATCCTTCCAACCCTTGAAGAAGCAAAGAAAGAACTCAGGGAAATGCTCGGCGGCATGTTCGGAACAGCCAGTTCAAAGGTAGTCATCGAAGAATTCCTCAGCGGCATCGAGTGTTCAGTATTCGTACTCACCGACGGAACCCACTACAAGATACTGCCAGAAGCCAAGGACTACAAGCGCATCGGAGAAGGCGACACAGGTCTCAACACCGGCGGAATGGGTTCGGTAAGTCCCGTACCGTTTGCCACCAAGGAATGGATGCAGAAAGTTGAAGACCGCATCATACGTCCAACCGTAGAAGGCTTGGCACAGGAAGGAATCGACTACAAGGGATTCATCTTCTTCGGTCTCATCAACGTAGCAGGCGAACCAATGGTCATCGAGTACAACGTACGAATGGGCGACCCAGAGACAGAAAGCGTCATGCTCCGCATCAAGAGCGACCTCGTCGATTTGTTTGAAGGCGTAGCAGAAGGCAATCTCGACACCAAGACACTCGAAATCGACGACCGTTCAGCCGTATGCGTGATGCTCGTATCAGGCGGATATCCCGAAGCCTATGAGAAAGGCTACCCAATCACCGGAGTCGACAACGTGGAAGGCAGCATCGTGTTCCATGCCGGAACAGCACTCAAGGACGGACAGGTAGTCACCAACGGCGGACGCGTCATCGCAGTCAGTTCCTATGGCAAGGACAAGGCAGAAGCCCTCGCCAAGTCATTCCAGGAAGCCCAGAAGATAGATTTCAGCAAGAAGTACTTCCGTCGTGACATAGGTCAGGATCTATGAGTTTTCAGCGCAGTATAGCAATCACCCCAACAAGCCTCCACACCATCGCCGTCATCGTGATGGTGCTGTGGCTCGTGTCGGGACTCTTCTCCCCATCCCCCGTCCCCGCAGTTCCACGCGGCGACATCGGATGGTGGAATTCCCTCCCGTCATTCGTCCGCAATGAAGGCTGGAGCAACCTCCTGTTCGGACTGCTCTCAGCCATCGCCACCATCTACATGCTGGCAGAACTCAACGTAGCAAACATACTCCTGCGCATAAACTCACGCATCATAAGCATAATATTCGGAGCCCTGATATGCAGCACCCCCTATCTCCATGCATTCCAACCCGGACTGCTCTCCATGCTGTGTATCCTCTTCTCCTATTTCAGCCTGTTCCGTTCCTATCAGATGGAACGCTCCTCAGGCCTCATCTACGTATCGTTCCTCTATCTGGGCATAGCCACACTCACAGTACCCAAACTGCTCTGGCTCACCCCCACCTACTGGATAGCCTTCTATATCCTGAAATCCAACAACCTCAAGAGCACCTTCGCCTCCCTTCTGGGACTCATCACCCCCTACTGGCTTGTAGGCGGACTGTCCTACTACAAAGGCATGCTGCCAGCCTTCTGGGACAAGTTGAGTCAGTTCTGCACCTTCCATTGGGGCGGCTACACACAGGTACCGACAGACGCATGGATAATCATAGCCCTGGCATTCCTCATGTTTATAATAGGAACAGGAGACTTCTACAGCAGGATGTACATGGATAAGAACCAGACCCGCAACTTCTACTACGTCATCATACTCCACGGATTTGCGTTCATCCTCATGTTCCTTCTCCAGCCAAGTCTCTATCATGCACTCACACCGTTGATGCTCATCAGCGCCTCCATCATGTTCGGCCACTTCATAGCCAACGGTTCCAGCAACATATCCAACCTGACAGTAATCATACTATCCATACTGACACTCACAGCATACACACTCAACACATGGATTTTCTGAGCGAGTTCTTTGCAGAATACGGATATTGGGGAATGGGCATAGCCTCCTTTCTGGCAGGCACCTTCTTCCCGTTCAGCAGCGAAGCCGTCATGGCAGCCCTGCTCGTAACCAGCAACATGGACCCCGTCATCACAGTCATGAGCGGCACCATAGGCAACGTCATCGGATCCATGGTCAACTACTGGATAGGTTCAGCCGCAACCCCCGACCACATAAGCAAGTGGTTCGGCATCAAGAAGAAACGCCTCGACAAAGCCCAGATCTACGTACAGCACTACGGATCCTGGATGGGCTTCTTCTCCTTCATCCCGATACTCGGCACAGCCATCTCCCTGGCACTCGGAGTCCTTCGAGCCAACGTGTGGGGGACCCTCATCTCCACCTTCCTCGGCAAGTGCCTCCGCTACGTCATCGTAGCCTACTCAGTAATGGCAATCAAATAGAAGGAATTCTATTTAAGTCAACAAGTCAACAAGTCTACGAGTCAACAAGTCAACAAGTCTACGAGTCAACAAGTCTACGAGTCAACAAGTCAACGAGTCTACAAGTCTACAAGTCTACAAGTCAACGAGTAGTCGAGGCTTCGAGCCAACAAGCCGCACGGCAAGCCAACGGCTAATGGCCAACGGCTAATGGCCCAAACAAAAAACCAAGATTATGCTCCTACTTCTCATACGTCACGGTGAAACCGTAGAAAACACCAAGCACATCCTTCAAGGCTGCACCCCCGGCACCCTCACCGACGAAGGCCGCCGTCAGGCAGATGCCACCGGCAGAGCCCTCCACCGCCGCCTCTCCGCTGTTACAGCCACCGTTCCCTCAGATTCTTCTGAGGGCATCCCCTCCATCCTCCTTCTCTCCAGCGACCTCCAACGCTGCAAGGACACCACCGCCATCCTCAACACCCACCTCCACCTCCCAGTAGAGTACACCCCCCTGTTGCGCGAGCGCGACTGGGGCAGCATCACAGGCATGATTGTTGACGGAGTCACCAAGGTACGCATCCCCGACGATGCCGAGACCGTACCCCAAATGAAGGAACGCGCCCGCCGCTTCCTTGCCCAGGCAGCCGCCCACCCAACCGCCACCACCATCATAGCCGTCAGCCACGGACTCTTCTGCCGATGCATTCAGGCAGTACACCAAGGAGTAGAAATAGCCGATATCGAACGCATGCACAACGGAGAAATAAGAGAAATCATCCTGCCATGACCACAGAAGAATACATCATCCAGCACCTCACCGACGACGTGCGCGACCTCGCGCTCCGCACCCCACCGTCAGGCGTAGACCTCCACCATGCACTTATCCAGATAAGCGGATGGCAGAAGTCCCGCGCCAAGCTCCCCCTCTGGGCATCCACACCAGGCATCCACTACCCACAGCACCTCTCCATGGAGCAATGCTCGTCACAACTCACGGCAGAATACAAACTCAGCATCATACAGCGGCTCTGCCCATCAGGCGGAAAGATGGCAGACCTCACCGCAGGCTTCGGAGTCGATGCCACCATCCTCGGCAGCCATTTCAGCCACCTCACCCTCGTAGAGCAGAACCCCGAACTCTGCCAACTCCTCCGCCACAACCTCCCCCTCCTCGGCATCCACGACTTCACCGTCCACTGCGCCGACTCCACCACCGTTTCAACCACCGTTCCCTTCGGTTTCGCCGAAGGTTCCCCAGCCACCGTTCCCTCAGATTCTTCTGAGGGCATCCACACCGAGGGCACTCCCGCCGAAAGTCTCCCCCACTTCGACTTCATCTTCCTCGACCCAGCCCGCCGCGACATCAACGGCAGGAAGACCGTCCTCATAAGCGACTGCACCCCCGACGTCTGCACCATGCAGGAATCCCTCCTTCGCATGTCAGACACCATCATGATAAAACTCTCCCCGATGCTCGACCTCACCTCCGTCCGTCGCAGCCTCAGCCACCTCACAGAACTCCACATCGTCAGCGTCAACAACGAATGCAAGGAAGTCCTCGCCATCATGCAGAAAACCACCGCCTCAGCCCCCGCCATCTACTGCATAAACATCACCCCCCAAGGCACAAGCACCTTCACCCTCCCACCAACTCCAGCCCCCGGATCCCCCGCCATCGCTCCTTCAGATTTTTCTGATGGCATTTCCCCCGAAGGCACCACCGCCCCTCTCTACCTCTACGAGCCCAACGCCTCCATCATGAAAGCAGGCATCCACGACGCCCTCATCCAAGCATTCCCCATAAAGAAGATACACCCCAACTCCCACCTCTACCTCTCCCACACACCGATACCCCACTTCCCAGGGCGACAGTTCCGGGTACTCCAAACCATACAGCCCAACAAGGCAGGCATACGCCAACTCAGGCAACTGCGCCAAGCCAACATCACCGTCCGCAACTATCCACTCACAGCCGACCAGTTGCGCCAACGCCTACAACTGCGCGACGGCGGCAGCACCTACCTATTTGCCACCACCGTCACCCCCGACAAACACCAAATCTACGTATGTGAAAAGTAAAGTAGATAAAGTAGATAAAAGTCAATAGCTTTTTTGAGTCTACAAGTCAACGAGTAGCCCCTAACGGGGAGTCAACAAGTCAACAAGTCAACGAGTCAACGAGTTTTGCGTTTGCGTTTGCGTTATCGTTTGCGTAGGCGTAGCCTTTCATTTTCTTTTTAAATATTATATCCGTCTAAGGTCTAAGGTCGAAAGAGTCAATAGAGTAACCCAAAACTCCATAGAGGAAGGAATTTGTCGTTGGCATATTCCGTGTCATCACGTACAATATATGCATCCGAGATACCCTTCACCTGTTTGGAACTCTTCTTTTTTCCTCCAATTTCAAACGTATATCCTTCAATTTCAAAGTCGGAAACCTTCGAAGACGTTACTACATGGTTGAGCCTTGTTTGGTTATAGAAAAAAGTTTCACGTACATTGCCTATATCCGCATTAGATCCGGAAATAGCATAAATCAAGTTCGTGTTGTCCAAATACACCTTTTCGGTCTTGCCCAAACCTCTCATACCGCCGGTCTTATCACGCAGCAAACCTATCATCCCCGCTTTTTCCATATAAAGGAGATAAGTCGGGATGTCGTTCCTACCTACTTTTATTTCATTTGCAAGACTGGTAGCCTCTGGTTTATATGGCACATTGCCTGCAATTATTCCGAGCATCTGCTTGAGTTTTCTGCCAGTGGCTGGAGTCATATTTGCATACTGAGGAATATCTGATTCCATTGTTTGTCTTATCACTTGCTGAATGCGTTGCGCGAAATAGCCTTCCATTGAAAATGGATAATAACCTTCGTGAAGATATTTGCTGAATAATGGCAATGGATGTAATATACCTTCTATCTGAACATTTCCATTCAGAACGTCCTCAAAGGTACGTACAGGGGTCTTTATGCCGTGAAATAACTCGAGATACTCGCGAAAAGAAAGTCCCTGCATACTGAATGTCAACGCTCTACGACTAAGATCGGCTTCTCCTTCCAGTATGTCAAGAATGGAAGAACCTGTAAAAAACACATGAAGTTCAGGGTGGGAATCGTATATTTGTTTAAGTTCAGACGACCAACCATTGTATTTGTGTACCTCATCAATATACAGCCATTCACCACCTTCCCGTACAAACTGAGAGGCTGTTTCTATAAGCGAGTGAGTAGCAAAGTATGTATGGTCAGCCGAAACATACAGACTCTTGTTTCTTATGGCTTCCTGCTGCATCTTTATATGCTGAAGCACCATTGTGGATTTTCCTATACCGCGAGGACCGACCAATCCTACAAGTCTTGCACTCCAAGGCAGTTTGTCGTACATATAACGTATAAAATCCGTAGAAACAAAAGTCATCTGCCCCTGCATAAATTCAATTAATGTAATATCCATTTTCTTTTGATTTTGTATTGAACCGTATAGAAAATGCAGCAACACGCCATCCGCACTACAGAAAGTGCACATTCTTACACAATTCGCACCATAAAAAGTGCACATTTACATCACATCTGCACTATTCAAGGTGCAAATATACACATATTTTTTATCATATAGCAAAAAAAGCATAAAAAAAGACAAAAAAAGCAGAAGTTTCTCTGCTATTTCTCTGCTATTCCTCTGCTATTTCTCTGCTATTTCTCTGCTATTTCTCTGCTATTTCTCCGCTATTTCTCCGCTATTCCTCCGCTATTTCTCCGCTATTCCTCCGCTATTTCTCCGCTATTATTGCAGTAAATTAGCAGAAGATCAGCTGAGGTACAGCAGAGGTACAGCAGAGTATGAACGAAGGATTAGCAGACAACAAACAGAAAAATACGTTAATCTTTTGTTAACATTTTGAAGAAACGAGGTTAAAAACCCAGAGGATTCAAAAACACAGATATTTGCTCACACCAATGTCATTTTCCTGATTATTCTCCGTTCGTCAGTCATTCCCACTTTGCTCCTCATTCGATGCTGACTCGTACCTACTTTGCTGTGACTTCTCTATTTCTCCGCCAGAAAGCGGGGAATTATACGAAAATAGCGAAGAATAGCGGAGCAACAACAAATTTACAGCAAAGGGCAAGCAGAATATTTGCTACATTAATGGTATAGACAACGGTCAAAATCACGTAGATGTAACTTATGAACGCGACTTGAAGAACAGTTGGGATACTATCATGATGCCTTGCCCTCATAAGGCAAGTGACTTGTAGTTGGAAATGGACGGAGTAATTGAAGATAATTATGGATTCAATTTGTATTACATCTCTGGTTTCAAAGAAAATACAATAAGACAATTGACAATAAAACAATTACCTTCAATAATTTCGACAAGGATATTATTGAGGGAAATACCACTGAGTGTATATAAGTGTTTTGGAAATCTTACGCAACTTGATGCTGAGACTGTAGCGCTCGTTATAGACAAAAAGGGCACTAAGGTTGAAGCAATTGGTGTATCAACGAATGAGAATCCAAGCTACAGCTACGATAAGACTACAGATGAAAATGGATTGTATGTATCTGGCAATTCACCTTGGAAGACTATTGTTAACTATACTCCTGTTGCAATAACGACAGAAGCGAACCGTAGTTCTGCTGAAGCTATAGGATATCACGTAGAGACAGGTTATTATTTGGCAAGTCATATGCAATCAATGGCTAAAAGATGAATTAAACGCCAGTTCGGGATAAGAAAATCTAAAATAATTGAATAAAAAGTTGGTAGTCTGCGATATTTTTCGCAACTTTATAGTTGGAAATCAATAAAATACTCAAAAAGTACCGACTATGACTACCGACCACAAAGTTACTGAAATTTTCTGTGCAATAGATGAATTTTGCAAGAAATTTGATGCTGAGATAGAAAATCAGCCTCTTCTGACTAATGAATGCAAGGCGAGAAGGCATCGCAACGCTCAGCTCTCCGACAGCGAGATAATGACAATCCTGGTTATCTTCCACCTCAGTTCTTGCCGCGATTTCAAGCACTACTACGTCAACTGAATCAAGGTTCATCACGCAAAGGACTTCCCTGATGCGGTATCCCACAATCGGTTCGTTGAACTTGAAAGCCGTGTGTTCTTCAAGATGATGTTCTTCCTGAACATGGCAGCATTCGGAAAATGCAGCGGCATAACCTTCGTGGACAGCACAATGATACCGGTGTGCCACAACATGAGACGCAATCTCAATAAGGTGTTCGCTGGACTTGCCACTGACGGAAAAGGCACTATGGGATGGTGCCACAGCTTCAAGCTGCACCTTCTCTGCAATGACAGTGGGGAAATCCTAAGTTTCTGTCTTACACCGGCCAACACCGATGATAGAGATCCTAAGGTCTGGAAAGTCTTTGTCAAGAAAGTATATGGGAAACTATTTGCCGACAGAGGATATATTTCCCCAACGCTCTTTGAGGAACTTTTCAGTCAAGGTGTCCATCTGGTAACTGGACTCAGAAGCAACATGAAGAACAAGCTTATGCCTATGTGGGAGAAGATAATGCTCAGGAGAAGATGCATCATTGAGACCATTAACGACCTTCTGAAAAACAAGGCGCAGATTGTGCATTCCAGGCACAGGTCCATAAACAACTTTATCATGAACCTTATTTCAGCACTTGCCTCATACTGCTTCTTCGACAACAAACCGGAGGCACTCAGGGGGG
>JAKSJB010000011.1 GCA_024398475.1 Bacteroidaceae bacterium
TAATTCAGTATAAACCAGAGCAAAAACTGTAAACTAATTTCAGGAAAAGACATGTTGGTGATCTTAGAATAAAGGATGTTGAATTTGAAAAAATAAAAGATGCAGACTCTGTTTATGTTCACATAATTGCTAAAAATGCAGATTACCAATGTTTCGACTATGATATAGCGTGTTCTAAATATTTCAAAGAACTAAATTTTTACATAATTCAAATATTTAACCGAAACAAACATGGAACAAAATACGATTATGGATATTATGGCCATTCCGATAATGGAAAGGAGGACAATTATGTGGTAAGTGGTTATTTCTCTGCAAATCCTCATCGAAAGAAGTATTTTAAGTATTTTATCGATTTAATTAACTTTTAGTTGTTTGTCATCGTTTAGAAGTAACTTCATACATGTTCCCGGACAAGACGAATATTATCGTGTTGTGGTTCTTGTAAGAATGGAGAAGTAATATAACTCTTCATCCACTTTTATTGATTGACAATCATCTAGACAAGCAGAAAGTACACCTTCTATCACTTTGCCGACGGCTACACTGACGGAACCACCAACGGCTACCATTACTACATCCGTGGTCATCAGGGCAATAGCCGTGTAGTGGCAAACGTATGTATGGAACTTACTTAATGGCAGGGATTGTTTACATTATTGAAATTGCCACCTTCTTTCCAAGGCAGTTGAAAAGACGGAATACAGTAGTAAGATTCAGATTCTGTTTGCCAGTTTCCACTCGTGAGATGTATGCTTTCTTTGTACCCATGAGGTCTGCCAACTGTTGCTGAGTCAGTCCTGCACGAATACGTTCTTCCCGCAAAGTCTGTGCGATACAGAATTCATTTGTTTCTGCATCGAAGATATTGCGTTCCTCTGTACCCTTTGGTCCGTATTCGACATTGATAAGTTCGTCAAGGCTTGTACAGTTCCTTATTTCTGTGCTTTTGTCAGTTGTCATATTTATTACTTTTTAGAATCAAAATACTCTTTCATTAATTTCTTGGCCTTCTCTATTTCCTCTTGCGGAGTCTTTTGGGTCTTCTTTTGAAATCCGTTAAGCAGAATGACCAATTCACCACTATCGAAACAACAGAATATACGATATATATTGCTACTGTATTCGATACGGATTTCAAACAAACCCTTAACTCCAGTGATACTTTTCATCATTGATACAGGTATGATGTCTATGCTCTGAATCCACGACAGAACCTGAAGGATTTTCTTTCTTGTCTTGGAATCAAGAGCATTATAGAAGTCCTGAAAATATGACTTGTAAAATATCACTTTTCTTTTTGTCATAATCAAATTATAATAAAATCGAATACAAAGTTAACTAAAAAGTTAACAAGTGCCAAACGTTTTTTGTATTATTTACTAAAACACACAAATAATCAGTGATCTTCTTGTAATAAACATCACTTTGACCACCATTACATTCGGTGCAACCGGGTACTCAAAGTATTGGCTTCCAACCAAATCAAACATCCGAAACTTCAGTTAAAGTGTATTTTGTCATCGAGGCATCAAAAACTTTGCAAAAATCATTTGCAATACAGAAAATTTCAATAACTTTGTCCTCAGTAATCATGGCGAAATTCTTTTGTTTCGTTGTTTTTAAGCAGCTGCAAGGTTTGAAAATCGCTAATAATAAAATTTACAACGACTTAAAATTTATCGAGCATACGTTAGTCATGGAAAAATATACGATTGGAGTTGATCTTGGTGGAACCAACACGGTCTTCGGCATAGTGTCATCATCAGGGGAAGTAATAGCCGAAGCAAGTATCAAGACGCAGGCATATCCGGACGTGAAGGATTTTGTATGTGCGGGTACTGAATGCTTGCAGAAACTGATATGTCAGGTGGGAGGAATCGACAGGATTAAATCAATGGGTATAGGTGCTCCTAACGCAAACTATTATACTGGATGTATAGAGCAGGCTCCAAATCTTCCATGGCACGGAGTGGTACCTTTGGCACAAATGTTTTCAGATGCTTTGGGAATTCCGGTCCGTATGACCAATGATGCGAACGCTGCTGCAATCGGAGAAATGACATACGGTGCTGCGCGTGGAATGCGTGACTTCATTGTCATTACACTTGGTACGGGAGTCGGTAGCGGAATTGTCGTAAATGGCTCGTTGCTGTATGGTCATGATGGTTTTGCCGGTGAACTCGGACATGTGATAATGGATCGTTCTGATAATGCCAGACTTTGCGGGTGTGGACGGAAAGGCTGTCTGGAGGCATATTGTTCTGCTACCGGCGTAGCAAGGACTGCCCGGCAGATTTTGGAAGAGACAGATGAGCCAAGTCTGTTGCGCCAAAAAGAAATCAGTAAAATAGAATCGCTCGATGTAAGTATTGCTGCTGCAAGGGGAGATGCTTTGGCCTTGCGTATATTTGACTTTACAGGGGATATGCTGGGAAGGGCTTGTGCAGACTTTACTGCGTTTTCATCTCCTGAAGCATTTATCTTCTTCGGCGGTCTGACACGTGCAGGTGAACTGATTATGAAACCTATACGTGATTCCTATGAACGTAATGTGATGCCAATATATAGGGGCAAGGCAAAATTTATGATTTCAGAATTGATGGACAGAAATGCTGCCGTACTTGGAGCAAGTGCCATTGTGTAGATTAGTTGTTGGCATATTTCAGCACTTTGATTCCGTTGAAAGTGTTCAGGGTAAATATTATGGAATCACAGTCTGTATAATCATGTAGCGGCATACTTATATATTTTGTGTCAAAGTATGACATGAAATCATTTTCCGGTTGTTTGTGCAAAAGTGAGAAATACCCCTTTTTGATATCGTTATCTGCCGTGATACTGTCGGCCCTGAAACCAAAGGTATGCGTCTCGGAACCGGATGTCATTATGTCAATGGACAGATTGAGATAGTTCGCTGATTTCCATGCACAGATAAATCTTACAGGATCTATAACTGATGAATCATATTCCTGTGGCTTTGCGGAAAAAATATGTTCAATGGAATAGATTGTAATGTCGTCCTGCTCCAATGTATATATACATCTGCAGCGTAGGGTGGTGTCGCGCTTGCTGGACATAATATTCTGAGAAACCATGTATGTCTCTCCTCCGTCAAGTATTATCCTCGAAATCTGTCCGCTGTTGCTGATTTCGGCACATACGAGGTCGGTAATTAACGGAGGGTATATTTCCTCATTGTCGTCGTCTGAACATGCCTGTATGAACAGCATGGTCAGTAATGTCAATATAATTACAGAAATATATTTATTCATGATGCTCATTGAATTGCTTGTCTGTGGTTTATGGCAGGATTGGCATACATGGTCAGCATGCGTTCTCTAAGATATTCCCTGTCGGCATTCTGGGAAGTGATATACTGTAACTTTTTCTGTATGTATGCTTCGAATTGTGCGATTTCCTCCTCGGTAGCGTCGTTTGTTCCGTGTAAAAGTGCCATCGCCGCTCTGTTGCCGGGATAAATACGATAGTGACTGTGTATTTCATGGTCAATATGCTCTGCCACCATCTTGAATATTTCCGTCTTTGGCGTTTCTGGGTCGATAGTGTCCAGCCAATCGTTGATACAAGGTGCAGCATGGTAATGTATATGCCCCTTGAAACCAAAAATGCCAGTCTTCATGTTGTCGAGGTCGTCTTGCTTGCTCTTCTTGAATCCTTCTATATCGCGCTTGTTCTGGAACTCCTCTGCCTTTAGGTAATCGCAAGGGTCAAATTCGTAAGAGATAGCCAATGGCACGATATTCATTTCCTTTAGGCTGTCGATGACGGAACCGCTCTTGCCCATGGCAATCATCTTTAACACGCTGTCCTGTGTGCGGTCATTGCTGTCTTTTGCTCTTCCCTCGCGTTGCGCAATCCATAAGTTGCTGCCTTTTTCCGCAATGACATAATGCATGTATCGTGACATTTTTGCGGAGGCCAGCAGCATTTGTCGCATTGTGAGTGCCCGTTGAACAATAAATGAACGATTGATGCGAACCAAATCCTTAATCCATGGATATACAAGTAGATTGTCTCCGATGGCAATCTCTACGGAGTCCAGTCCGTGGTCGAACAAAACCACGTCGAGTAGGGCTGAATCCAATACTATGTCTCGGTGATTGCTGACGAATGTGTAGCCATTGCCGCTGATATTTGAGAAATCTGCAGTAAGTCCGTGACTTGCTTTTTTAAGAATATCCTGCAGGATTGGATAGATAATCCGCTTCTGAAACTCTTGGCTTGTCTTACATGAACGAATCATGGTATAGACTTGTTCCTTTGGAATGTCTTTATAGATAGATTGAATTACGCCATTGAAACGCCCGTCGTTTAACAAGCGGTTATATGCTTCAGGAAGTTCCTCCGGAATGAATGGCCTTATGTCGTCAAATTCGTGAATATCTGTCATGATTACATTTGTTTTAGTCTTACAGCCAATGGCCAATGGCTAATGGCTTTTATTATTTATCCCGTCTGCAAAGTTACGAAATAATTCGAAAAAAACTAAAGATGCTATATTCAATGTGTAAATTACTGTTGTCATAATTGCGGATATATGCTAAATGACGTGTATGATGACCATTTTTTTATTGATAAAGAAGTATGAATTATGAATTATTTATTACCTTTGCAAGCACAAACAAACACGCATACAATGATTTGGAATCCAAGTAAAGAATGCATGAGCCGTGATGAAATGATGGCTTTGCAGAGTAAAAGACTGAGAAAAATTGTAAATTATGTCTATCATAATGTGCAGTTCTATCGTAATAAGATGCAGGTAATGGACCTGCGTCCTGATGATATCCATACGATTGAGGATATTCAGAAATTACCATTTACTACAAAGCAGGATTTGCGCGATAACTATCCATTTGGTCTCCAGGCTGCCCCAAATAGTGAAATAGTACGTATTCATGCATCAAGCGGTACTACAGGAAAACCAACAATAGTTGGGTATACCCGTAAGGATATCGGCGTATGGAGTGAAGTGTTCGCGCGTTGCCTTTCTTCATTTGGCGTGACTCGTGATGATATCTTTTCTGTAGCATACGGTTACGGTCTGTTTACAGGGGGACTTGGTGCGCATTATGGTGTTGAACAGTTGGGTGCAACTGTAGTCCCTACAAGTACCGGAAATACTGAAAAGCATATACGCCTGTTGCAGGATTTAGGTATCACCGGTATTGCATGTACACCGTCTTATGCGTTGTATCTGGCAGAGACGATGGAGAAGTTGGGCATTACAAAAGATGATATTCATTTGCGTATCGGTGCTTTTGGCGCAGAACCCTGGACAGACAAAATGCGTGCGGAAATAGAGGAACGTCTGGGTCTGAAGGCGTATAATATCTATGGCTTGAGCGAGGTTACGGGACCAGGTGTAAGTTATGAATGTGAAGTACAGCATGGCAGTCATATAAATGAAGATCATTTCTTCCCAGAATTGATTGATTCAAAGACTTTGCAGCCTGTAGGTGATGGTGAAGTGGGTGAATTGGTATTTACAACATTGTCAAAAGAGGGTATGCCTCTCCTCCGCTACCGAACAAAGGATTTGACGACATTGACTCATGGTCAGTGTGCATGTGGACGTACAAATGTGCGAATGGGACGTATCATGGGCAGAAGTGATGATATGCTCATCATTCGCGGAATCAATGTATTCCCAAGTCAGATAGAAAGTGTGATACTCAGTCTTGAAGAGTTTGCACCTCAATATATGATAATCGTTGACCGCCAGGGACTGCTTGATACAATAAAGGTTCAAGTGGAACTTCGACCAGAGTTCTTTGTTGACGATTTCCCTGCAATGGAAAGAAAAAAGAAACTCCTGATAGAAAAACTCCGTAGCGTACTTTCAATTTCCGCTCAGGTTGATTTGTTGCCTCCGGGTAGTATTGAACGTAGCCAAGGCAAGGGCAATCATGTAATAGATAATAGAAAATTAGTATAACCAATCAAATTAATAACCGCAAGGCAAAACTGATGACAGAAGGCTTATGGCCAATGGCAAAAGCGGAGCCGGGCGAAACTTGTTAAATAATCAGAAAGAAATGGACAAGAGTCAGTATTTACATCCCGATAAGGAACTGATGAGTCGTGCTGAAATTGAAGCACTGCAATTGGAACGCCTGCAGAAGACTGTCCGCCATTGCATGAACTCTCCGTTTTATAAGAAGCGTTTCGACTCAATAGGACTGACACCTGATGATATCAAATCATTGGATGATTTAAAGAAGATACCTTTCACGACAAAACAGGATCTTCGTGATACATATCCTTTTGGAATAGCATCTGTTCCATTGGAAAAATGTGTGCGTCTTCATTCATCAAGTGGAACTACAGGTAATCCAACTGTGATTCTGCACACTCAGCGAGATCTTGACGAATGGGCAAATGCTGTGGCTCGTTGCCTGCACATGGTAGGCCTGCGTCCAACAGACGTATTCCAGAATTCTTCCGGTTATGGTATGTTTACCGGTGGATTGGGCTTCCAGTATGGAGCAGAAAGACTGGGAATGCTTACAGTTCCGGCTGCGGCTGGCAATACTTTGCGCCAGTTGAAGTTTATCAAGGATTTCGGTACTACTGCGCTTCATGCAATTCCGTCTTATGCGGCACGCCTGTATGAAGTAATGGTGGAACAGGGTATTGATCCGCGCAGGGATACAAAACTCAAGACTCTGGTAATCGGTGCAGAACCTCATAGCGAGGAACAGCGTCGCCGTATTGAGGACATGCTTGGAGTAAAGGCATACAATTCATTCGGTATGTCGGAAATGTGCGGACCTGGTGTTGCCTTTGAATGCAAGGAACAGAATGGTCTCCATATCTGGGAGGACTATTATATCGTTGAAATAGTCAATCCGGATACATTGGAACCTGTACCGGAGGGCGAGGTCGGTGAATTGGTACTTACAACTATCAATCGTGAGGGTATGCCTCTTCTTCGTTATCGTACCCGTGACCTTACCCGAATACTTCCAGGTGAATGTCCGTGTGGCCGTCATCACAAGAGACTGGACCGTATGCAGGGACGTAGCGATGACATGATTATCCTAAAGGGCGTTAATATATTCCCTATTCAGATTGAAAAGATTCTGCTTCAGTTCAAGGAACTCTCAACGGATTATCTCATTACCTTGGAGACTCTGGAGCATAATGATGCTATGACAGTCGAAGTAGAAATATCAAGTCTCTTCACAGACGATTATGCCCGTCTTGAAAAACTGACAAAGGAAATTACGCGTCAGTTGAAGGATGAAATCCTGGTTACTCCAAAGGTGAAACTTGTAGCAAATGGTTCATTGCCAAAGAGTGAAGGAAAGGCAGTACGTGTAAAGGACCTTAGAAAGACATATTAATATTTAGGGGTGTTCTATTAATTCCCCGCAAAAAATAAACATTAACGAATTATGGGTGTACATTGCTGTTTTGATGCTTTTGATTTTTTCCATGCATCTGGCTGTCTTTCATTCAGTCACAATGCCCGCATTGCTCCTTCACTCATGGCAGCAATCTGCAAAAGAAAATTCTCAAAATCATCTAAAAGGTAATTTATAGAGCACCCCTTTAAAAATTAAGCCTATGACAATTCAGCAATTATCAGTATTCGTTGAGAACAAGAGCGGAGCAATGCTAAATATTCTCAACTTGCTTAAGGTGGAAGGTATTCAGCTGTTGGCTGTCAATATCGCAGATACAGTAGAGTACGGTATATTCCGTATTATTTGCAGCGAACCTTCTAAAGCATATAAGCTTCTTCAGGAGGCAGGAATCAGTGTAACACTGACTGATGTGTTTGCGATAGAACTTGATGACAAGGTCGGCGAACTTGCGCGAGTGCTTGAGATATTCCATAATGAAAGCATAAGTATTACATATCTATATTCATTCCTCCTGAATGGAAAGGGTATTATGATATTCCGTACGGCTGACAGTGACCGTACCCGTGAAATTGTAATACTCAACAAATTAAAGTTCATTGCAGAACGGGATTTGTATTCTTTGGTATAAGAAGACGCCATTGGCCTTTAGCCATTAGCCATTGGCTGTGGTGGTAGGGGCATGTGTGTCAAAAACTAAAAGATATGTCATTGGCAAATGGTTAGTGACCAATAGCCAATGACATTTTTTTGTCAAGTCGGAATAGCAAATAATTCGTGTATAACCTATTATTTGTGTATATATGAAAATAAATGTTGACTGATGGTTGATAGTTGACATTTTATTCATATCTTTGCATGGAATTTAAGGTAAAAGTTACTTTTTAGGCGTTTATGTGTGTAATCGCATAAATAAGTACAATCAGTTAAAGCATAGTTAAAGCATATTAAAGTATTATTTACATATAATTTTTAGTAATAAGTATGGCAACATTAGATCTTACAAAGTATGGCATCACTGGTGCTACAGTGCTTGCTCACAATCCTTCTTACGAAGAACTCTTCGCAGAGGAAACTAAGGCTGGTCTTGAAGGTTTCGAGGTTGGTCAGGAAACAGAACTCGGTGCAGTCAATGTAATGACTGGTATCTTCACAGGTCGTTCACCTAAGGATAAGTACATCGTTGATGATGCTAACTCTCACGATAAGGTATGGTGGACAACAGAAGGTTACAAGAACGACAACCACCCAATGTCTGAAGAAGTTTGGGCAAAGGTAAAGGAAATCGCAAAGAAGGAACTTTGCAATAAGAATCTTTATGTAGTTGATGCATTCTGCGGTGCAAACAAGGATACTCGTATGGCTGTCCGTTTCATCGTGGAGGTTGCATGGCAGGCTCACTTCGTAAAGAATATGTTCATTCAGCCAACTGCTGAAGAACTTGCAAACTTCGAACCAAACTTCGTTATTTACAATGCTTCTAAGGCAAAGGTTGAAAACTACAAGGAACTCGGTCTTAACTCTGAGACTTGTGTTGCATTCAACACTACAAGCCGTGAACAGGTTATCATCAACACTTGGTATGGTGGTGAAATGAAGAAGGGTATGTTCTCAATGATGAACTACTATCTTCCACTTCAGGGTATCGCTTCTATGCACTGCTCTGCAAACTGTGACATGGATGGCAAGAATACTGCAATCTTCTTCGGTCTTTCAGGAACAGGTAAGACTACTCTTTCTACAGACCCTAAGCGTAAGCTCATCGGTGACGACGAACACGGATGGGATGATAACGGCGTATTCAACTTCGAAGGTGGTTGCTATGCAAAGGTTATCAACCTCTCTAAGGAAAACGAGCCTGATATCTATGGTGCTATCAAGCGTAACGCTCTCCTTGAAAACGTTACAGTTGCTGCTGACGGTAAGATTGACTTCAACGATAAGTCTGTTACAGAGAACACTCGTGTATCTTACCCAATCAACCACATCAACAACATTCAGCCAGGTTCATCTGCTCCAGCTGCAAAGAACGTAATCTTCCTTTCTGCTGATGCATTCGGAGTTCTTCCTCCAGTATCAATCCTGACACCTGCTCAAACTCAGTACTACTTCCTTTCTGGATTTACTGCTAAACTCGCAGGTACAGAGCGCGGTATCACAGAACCAACTCCTACATTCTCTGCTTGCTTCGGTCAGGCATTCCTCGAACTTCACCCAACAAAGTACGCTGAGGAACTCGTTAAGAAGATGGAGGCTAACGGTGCTAAGGCATATCTCGTTAACACTGGTTGGAACGGTACAGGTAAGCGTATCTCTATTCCTGATACTCGTGGTATTATCGATGCTATCCTTGATGGTTCTATCCTCAAGGCTGAAACTAAGAAGATCCCTATGTTCGACTTCGAAGTTCCAACATCTCTTCCAAATGTTAATCCTGCAATCCTCGACCCACGCGATACTTATGCTGACGCTTCAGTCTGGGAAGAGAAGGCTAAGGATCTTGCTGCTCGTTTCATCAAGAACTTCGGCAAGTACACTACTAACGAAGCTGGTAAGGCTCTCGTTGCTGCAGGTCCACAGCTCTAAGCAAAAGTTTTCTGATTCCCGAAAAGGGAAATCGAGAATTATCATATTGAATAACGGCGCATCAAATTTGATGTGCCGTTATTTTTTTATTGCTGTTCACGCGAATGTTGGTTATAGTATGGTAGAACCTAATATTATATGACCGGTTTCCGGAGAATAAGTAGCAATGTTGGGATGGTTCTTATGTGCTGGAATGCTGTCCATGCGCTCCAGAATTTCCTGATAGGAATATTTGCTTGTGTCAAATACGATAAAGTCGGCAAATTCAGGTGACGGGCATTCCGGAGTGGGGAAGAAGCGTTCAAAAGTGAGAGAATTCTCGTTGCAGAGGTCCTCTATGGCTTTTGCATTTTCTTCAGAAATGTCGAATACAATCCGCAGTCGGGAAAGGCTGACGGAGTCTGGCTCTTGTTTTGTGAAGACTGCCTTGAATTTACGTCTTGCATATTCAATGGACCCTTTTATGAGTATAGCAGTCTTGATGGGGAGGGATAGGCACCAACTGTAATGGCTGTAATGCTTTTGAAAAAAGATATACATCGCTTCATAGAAGGTTTTTACATACTTAAATGTATTCTTTTTCGTGCTTTCGCCCTTGTAGTGGAGTATTCTTGTCGGAATATAATAATTCCTATGTCCGGACAGTAGAATCCTGTATGATAAATCGATGTCCTCTCCATACATGAAGAATGTCTCATCGAATAGTCCGGTTTCGTTGAGCACCGAACTGCGGATAAACATGTATGCACCGGAAAGTATCTCGATGGGTGATGGTTCCATCTCATTGAGATACATCATGTGATATTTCCCAATCGTCTTATTGCGTGGAAACAGTCTGCTTAATCCTGACATGTGGAAGAATGCCGTTGTCGGTGTCGGAACCCCGCGTCTGGATTCCTTGGCAAAGGTGCCGTTTAGGTTAAGGATTCTTACGCCGCATGCACCAATCGTTGGGTCGCTGTCCATAAGTCCGATACATTGCCGGAGTGTGTCCTCACCGATAAATGTGTCGGGATTTAAGAGGAGGACATATTCGGATTCGATTTGCTTGAGCGCAATGTTGTTTGCGCTGGCAAAACCGGAGTTTGTAGGATTTTCAATATAATGTACCTGTGGAAAACGTTTCCGTAGGTATTCTACGGAGTCGTCTTGGCTGTTATTGTCAACTACATATACATCTCCTTCAATTTCACGTAAGGCACGAAATACAGAGTTTAGACACTGCTCTAAGTGAAATTTTACATTGTAGCTGATAATAACAACTGATAGCTTCATCATAATTATTCATCGTCTTTCATATCGACGCCTGTGTTGCTATCAAGGTTTTCAATGTATTTGTTCAGTTTTTCTTCAGATGGAATGCAGGTAAGCGTAGTCACCATTGCCATGCAGGCGCAAAGAATACCAGTAGTGTTCATCATGATGAAATACAGAACGATGCCTAAGAGGGTAGCCAATAGCAACATGCCGAGTCTCACACAACTCCACATGTGGTATGAGTGCAATGCTTCATCGTGATTCATTCGCTTGAGCCCTTTGCTCGTATTAAGCGTGAAGAGTTGTAATGAGAATACGATGCTTATTGCAGTTAGTACGATACATACGATATTCAGATAGTATTCTGTTTGGGAACCCTTCCCGACGTTAATGGAATCGAGAGGCAGCCATGATTGTTCTCCGGCGATAAATGTGAGAATTGCTATTGCCCATGTAGCGACATATTCGCCTATGAGCCATCTTAATACATTCTTTATATAATTTTGCATAATGCTGTTATTTTCACTCCTTATTATTAATATATTGCCTTTTGTCTTTTAGAGTCAACAAGTCTACGAGTCAACAAGTCAACAAGTCAACAAGTCTACGAGTCGACAAGTCAACGAGCGGTTTTACGTTTGCGTAGTCCGAAGGACGTTGCTTTATTCCCCATTTAGGGGCTAGGGGGCTTCCTTTGGTCTATGAATTGAACGGCACTCTGTTGACGATAGAACGTCCAAGCGTTGCCTCGTCTGTGTATTGCAATTCATCATTTACCGACAGACCCCGTGCAAGAACGGTCAGTTTTATTGCATCAGTGTAGTCCTTGAGTTTCCTTGAAATGTAAAAACTGGTTGTGTCACCTTCCATGGTAGAACTCAGTGCAAGAATGACTTCGGAAATACCTCCGCTTGCGACTCTGTCGATGAGACTCTGAATTTGCAGATCACCGGGGCCGACACCGTCAATAGGACTTATGACACCTCCGAGCACGTGGTAAAGTCCCGAAAACTGCATCGTGGCTTCTATTGCCATCACGTCCTGAATGTTTTCAACGACGCATACAATAGAACTGTCTCGCTTCGTGTCGCTGCAAATACGGCAGACTTCAGTGTCTGAAATATTGTGACATACTTTGCAGTATTTCACATCGTGCCTGAGTCTTGTGATGGCCTCAGCCATGTTGTCCACTGATGTTGTGTCCATTCTCAGCATGTGCAACACTAACCGCAAGGCAGTCTTGCGGCCAATTCCAGGCAGACGTGATATCTCGTCCACGGCACGTTCGAATAATTCAGATGAATATCGTTGTTCCATTCTGTATTGGATGCTGAGACCGTATTTCTGCGACAAAGTTACAAAATAAATCATAAAAACGCATGAATAATTGCATTTTTCTATGAAATGTATATAAAACAAATAAAAACTAATAAAAAACTTTACAAATGTTTTGCTTGTTATGATAAAAACCATTACCTTTGCACTAGGGCAGTAATTATTAGCCATAGGCTATTAGTTTTATGCCATTGGCCATTAGCCTTTAGCCATTGGCTTGCCATCCGGACGGTCACGCGTAGACTCGAATAGGGCAAACGCTAAACTGCTTGTAGACTCGTTGACTCGTAGACTCATAATCTTTCAAACTCTAATAAACTTCAAGTTAAATTAATATCAACAAATTAAATAAATAAACAAATGAAAAAGACAATCATCTTAGGTTTGGCAATTGTGTCAGCATTCGCTTTTGTATCTTGTAAGTCAAGCGAAAGTAGCTATAAGAAGGCTTACGAGAAGGCTCGCGCTCAGGAACAGACACAGCAGGTTACAGAACCAGTTCAAGTGGCTCCAGTCGTAGCACCAGTTCAGCAGGTTCAGGTACAGGAAGACAATTCAGATCTTCGTTCAGAAAAACTTACTGGAGTTAATGGCGCAGCACTTAAGGCATTCAATGTAGTATGTGGTTCATTCCAGAGCCTTACAAATGCGAATAATCTTTGCGCTGCACTTCAGAACAAGGGTTACTCAGCAGTTGTTGCTCAGAATCCTGAAACTGGCATGTACCGTGTAATTGCATCTTCTTCTGATACAAGAGCGGCAGCAGTATCAGCACGTGATCGTCTCCGTGCAACATATCCTGATGCATGGCTCCTCTACAGAGCATATTAAGATTGCCATTGGCCATTTGCTTTTGGCTCTATAGCGGCTATAAAGATTATAGAAACTATAGGATTACATCGAAAAGAATAGAATAAACATAAAATATGTTGTGTTTTCAATCAGCTTAGTTTAAGCACATTTTAATTTCTTTTTGGTAAGTGAGAATAATGTAAGAATTATCTCAAGCGGTCATCAACTGTGAAGTTCATGACCGTTTTTTTATGTGTATGGTCTCTCGCTCACCAAAGGGGTGGGGCCCTTGGCTCTTAGCAATTAGCCCTTGGCTCGCCATCCGGATGGTTGCCGGTAGGCTGGAATAAACGCAAACGCAACGCCCTGCGGGCTACGCAAACGCTAAACTGCTTGTAGACTTGTAGACTCGTAGACTTGTAGACTCGTAGACTTGTAGACTCTATAACGCCAATAGCATACAACTAATGGCACTTTTGCCAAATTTGATTACCCTCTTAAAATGACAAAACCACCTAAAAGTGGCTTTGAAAAGTTTGGAAAACAATAAAATGGGACTTGGGTTTGCGTATTTCAGCATAATTTTTTATATCTTTGCATAGAATTAATACATAATTGATATAGAATGAAGGCTAAAAAGATTCTTTTCATTACAACAGAAATGGTTCCTTTCGTATCGGAGAACTTCTGTTCGCTTAGGGGCAAAAACCTTCCGCAGTCCATTCAGGACCTTGGACATGAAATCAGAACGTTCTCCCCCGACTGGGGAATCATCAATGAAAGAAGGAACCAGTTGCATGAAGTAATCCGTCTTTCAGGAATGAATCTGATAATTGACGATACGGACCATCCGCTTATCATAAAGGTTGCATCCCTGCAATCTGCCCGTATGCAGATATATTTTATCGACAACGAGGATTTCTTCACTCACAGAGGTATCAAGGCAGATGAGAACGGCAACGAATATGATGACAACGGTGAACGTGCAATTTTCTATGCCCGTGGAGTCCTTGAAACAGTAAAGAAACTCCGTTGGACTCCTGACGTGATACATTGCCATGGCTGGGCATCGGCTATTGCACCTCTGCTGATAAAGAAGGCATATTGTGATGAACCTTCATTTGCAGAAACAAAGGTCGTGTTCTCCACTGCAGCCGATGAACTCAAGTCCGATATGGGCGAACGATTCGTACGCAGTATCCCGTTCCGTGACATCACTACCGATGATGTTGCCGACATCTGTACAGATAAGTGCGACTATACCGGATTGGCAAAAATTGCGGTAAAATTTGCCGACGGTCTTATTCTTGAGGACTCAAAGGTATCAAAGGACATCATAGAATATGCTAAGTCATTGGGCAAGCCAGTACTGAAGGCGCAGAAGGAAGAAGACTATGCAAAGGCCTACAGCGAATTCTATGAGACTTTGATGGATTAGGAAACACAAACGCCGGCGCAGCATAGATGCTGCGCAAACGCAAATATATTAACCATTAACCGTTAATAATGAATTATCTGAAACAAATATATACATCACTACTGGTACTGGTTGTAGGGATAATGTCAGTTGGATGTGATGACGATACTAAGACCTTGGGTAGTGACATAATGCCGTCCACAGACCTTGTGGTAAAGGAAAGCGTTTCCTACGACGTGCTTACCGAATCTTATTCTGCGGGAGATTCTGTCCTTGCCCGCTCTGCAATGTCATATCTTGGACGTTTCACCGATCCTGAAACAGGAACAGCCATCAAGTCGGACTTCCTTATGCAATTCAACTGTCCTACAGGAGAACTGTTCCCGGATACAGTCCTCGGCGACAGTATAGTGTCCGTAGATCTGCATCTCTTCGTGTCAAACTATGTAGGTGACTCACTTGCAACATTCAAAGTCTCAGTCTATCCTTTGGAGAAGGTAATGGATCCTACAAAGGACTACTATACAAACATCGATCCTACACAATACTGCAACATAAATGCCGACCCAATAGCAGTCAAGTGGTACACGCTTTCTGATAGAAGTATTTCTGATGAAGAACGATGGAGTTCCGGATATTACAACAATATCACAATTTCGCTTCCGCGCGAAGTAGGTCAGGCAATATATGAGCGCTATCGCAAAAATCCAGGGACATTCTCCAATTCGGAATCATGGATTAACAGCGGTCTCGTAGGTTCGAAAGGTTTCTATTTCAGGCTTGAAAGCGGTGACGGTGCCATGGCCTATATAGATGTGGCATTGATGCGTCTTCGTTTCCGTTATCACGACGATACATACGTGAAGGATACAGTTGCCGTTACCGACTTTGCTGCTACGGAGGAAGTGATACAGGCTACACGCTTTGAGAACACCAATCTCGACAAGTTGATGGGCGATAAAAATGCTACGTACCTCAAGAGCCCAGCCGGAATCTTTACGATGGCAACACTCCCTGCCGACCAGTTGAACTATAACGACACAATCAATGCTGCCAGCATAGCGTTTACGCGCTATAACGACAGGGTGGACAGCCGATTCAAACTCGATATTCCCCAGACCCTGCTGATGGTACGCCTTGATGACTATCTCAACGGATATTTCGAAAAATACAAGATATGCGACAATGTCACGTCCTATCTGGCATCATACAATAAGGGTAGGAATACATACGAATTTCAGAATATCTCGCGTCTTCTCCGAGTGATGATGCAGGAAAAGCATAACGGTACGGCAAGCCCTAATTATAATAAGGTGTTGCTGATACCAGTAA
The DNA here is from genome assembly GCA_024398475.1 of Bacteroidaceae bacterium. Lineage (GTDB taxonomy): Bacteria > Bacteroidota > Bacteroidia > Bacteroidales > Bacteroidaceae > Colivivens. The sequence goes on from JAKSJB010000011.1 coordinate 16,114, forward strand.
CTCCTACCTATGATTCATCCAGTACGCTTGTGAAGATATGTCACGATTTTGGTATGACAAGTACACGCCTTGTGGGTGGTACTGACCATCTTCCAATGCAAGTCATCTACTCTAAATTCAAAAACAAACGTTGATGTAAGTTTTCCATCGAACAGAAAATATAGTTAGACTGCAGTGAAAAATATCTTTTGCTGCAGTCTTTTTTTTTCTTGTTTTTTAGGCTTTGCTGCCAAAGTTATGTGAAAATTTTAACTGGAGTATCATTTTTTTTAATTTTTTTTATGATGATTGCCAAAAAAGATTTATATTTGCAACATCTAAAGGTGGCATAGGTGCATTTTGCCGTCGTGTGTTACATATTCAAAAGTATTTGATACATGTCAAAACGCAGAAAAGACGACTTTTGCCTTACTTTGCAACCGAGAAGAAGTCTGAACGGTCAGAGCGCAGGAAAATATGAATGAACGGTGATGACTACACCTTATTATATATATAATATAGCGCTTTTGAAACCGCAGAATGGAAATTCTACTATCAGTCCATAGAAAAGACAATACCTAAGGCATATCATTTAAATGACCAAAAGGAATATAATTAACCAATGAACAATTGACAACAAACAATTTTATTATTAACCATTTTTTATTAACCAATTAATTTCAAAGCTTATGAAGAAATTATTAACGCTTGCTTTGGCACTTTGCACTGGCGTTTCTGCTTTCGCTCAAGGATGGACTCCATCTGAGGCTGACGAAGGTACAGATGTTACAGAAAAACTCGGTGTCAAGGCTGCCGATTCTGGTTCTGACCAAGAAGTCAAGTCTGCAACAAACGAAGGTAGCGTTTGGAAGGGATTTGACTACACTCAGTCAGAAAAAAAGAACGACAACGACTACCCTAAGTATGAGTATCTGTCTTACGATTGCCACACATGGGGTATCTACGGTGTTGATACTTGGGACGTTTATCAGGATCTTGATAACGTACCAGCAGGTATCTACACAATGTCACTCGAGGCATTGTATCGTGGCGGTCAGCTCGGTACAGTAATTGCTAAGTATGATGCTGGTATGCCAGTAAAGAACACTAAGATTTATGTTCAGATTGGCGATCAGGTTTTTGAAGAGTATGTAAAGGACATCTGTGTCGGTCGTTTCAAGGGACAGACTGCAGAAGACGGAACTACAACAGGACTCTATGTTACATCTGACGGCGCTTGGGGCTCAGACGAAAAGCAAGGTAATTGGTACTATCCAGTATCACACGGCGGTTTCTCTGCTTACCTTGATGCCCAATGCGACGGTGTGTCATATGACAACTCAGGTCTGTTCTCAATGTACCACAATGCAATACAATTCATCGTACCTACAGATGGTACAACAGTAAGAATCGGTATCAAGCACGAAACTCCTATCGCTGAAGATTCATCTGCTTGGGATCACTGGAGAATTTTCTATGACTACGCTTATGACGAAGAAGGACTTGCTAAGGTTGCTTACGCTAAGTACGAGAAGGTATGGAACGCAATGGATGCTTTCTATCAGGAAACTCTTGAAAATTATCCGGCTCTCGGTGAACTCATTGGAGATGATTTGATGGAAATTGAACAAAGCGTTGACGAAGACGATGCTGAAAGTATCTATGCTGCAATCGATGCTCTCAACGCAGTTGAGGCTAAGTACTTGGAAGCTCTCATTACCATCAAGTCAATGGACTACCTCGTTGCTGTATCTCAGTCACTCATCGACTGTGAAAACCGTTATGAAGAATGTGATAAGGAAGCATTGAAGACTGCTATCGAAAATGCTGAGACAGCAATCAATGCTACTCTCGGTGAGGCAGGTATTGAATCAATCGATGACTATATTACTGCAGCTAAGGCCCTCTACAAGGCACGTGTTGACTATATCTGGTCTGGTGAAGAACATACAGGTGCAGACGGTACAGCATGGCGCGACGTTTCAGGTATCGTAGCATGTTCAGGTCTCGTAAACGAAAAATATACTCCATATTATGATGCAGAAACCGGAGAATATCGTTATCCACAGGAAATCGAAGATTCTTGGACAATGTATCATCCAAATGATGGAGCTAACACAGAAATTGAAACTGGCTATATCAATAACCGTATCAAGGTTGAGGATTATCCTGAACTTGAAGGTAAGATGATGCCGGCACTTGCAAACGAGGCTAAGTGGTCTTATGACGTAACTGACGTAAACCGTTGGGTTTATGATGGTACTTCATTCAAGGGTGCTGTAACTCCTGCTGCTACTACATATAAGTGGTATAAGGGTTATTCTGCACACTATGGTGGTTGGACTGCTAGTCCTAACGAAGGTGAACTCAAGTTCTTCCAGACAATTACTGACCTTCCAGAAGGTTACTACTCAGTTGAAGGCCGTATGATCAGCAACAAGGGTCAGGGTTCTGCAGACGACATCAAGCAGTATCTCTTCATCCAGGGTGTGAACGAAGACGGAACTGTTGACGAAGAGTCTAAGTACGAAAAGCAGAATGCAACAAACTGGGGTAGCTATACCCGTCAGGATTGGGAGATCGGTGAAACAGACATGATTCGTCTCAGTGTAGGTCAGAACCTCGTTATCGGTTACAGCCAGAACTGTGAAGCTGCTGACGGTGGTGTTATCCTCAAGTTCTACGGAACAGACGTAAACTTCCCTCAGCTTACTGAAGAAGCAAAGCAGAAGGTTGTCTCTCTCCTTGAGCAGAATGAAGAGAACTTCAAGTTGCTTGGCGATAAACCAGCTGTTGAGGCTCTCCTTGCTCAGGTAACTCCTGCATCTGTAAGTGATGACCCAGGATTCAAGGCTGCTAAGGATATCCTTGCAGAAGCTACAGACTTCATTAAGGCTGCTGCTGCTTACAATTTCAATACTCAGGCTGATTATCTTGAACTCCAGGCTCAATATACAAGCCAGAAGGAAGCTTCTATCCTTGCAGTAGCTGCAGCATACGTAGATGCTCTTGCTGAAAACGCAACTTCTATATATAAGGATGGTCAGGCTGCAGATGCTATGTATAAGGCTTATGCTTCATACATGAAGACATTTGATCAGGCTGAAAAACTTGCTACTGAAGAAATCAATGGTATTCTTGCAAATCAGGCTGCTAACCTTACAAATTATTGTGATGATGCTTCAGTTCTTGCTCAGTATGAACTTGACCTGAAGAACCCTATCTATAAGGCAATCTTCGCAAATCTCCACACAGAGGAAGCTACTGAAGCAAACCCTGTAGAGATTACAGTCGTTCTTGCTAACCCTTCATTCACAGAAGGTGTTGATGGTTGGGACGGAACTAAACCTTCACAGAATGAGTATGCAAATGGTAATGCAGAAATCTGGAACCAGACTACAGTTGATATGTATCAGAAGTTCCAGGGACTCCCTGCAGGTAAGTATAAGGTAACTGCTCAGGCTCTCTATCGTGACGGTGCAGGTTCTGCAGGTCTTGCAACTTGCTACAAGAACTGGCAGGCTGCTAATGGCGACAAGGAAGCTTGGAATGCCGTTAACAATTACAATGCAGTTCTATATGCTAAGTCTGGTAGATACGAAGGTAAGGATCTTATCAATTCAGTTTGTGATACTAAGGAAACAGGTATTTCATTCGATACATTCTATGTAATCGAAGACAAGGGTTATCCAAATGACGGTAAATTCCTGCTCTATAATCAGATTACAGAAGAAGACCTTCCTTATGCTGAGGATTATGCAACAAAGTATGTCCTTGAAAACGAAGATGGTACTAAGGGTGATGCATTCCAGTATCCATTCGACGGTCGTGTAGATCTCGAAGACGGAACTTCTCTCTTCTTCCCTGAATCAATGGCAGGCGCAGCTCTCCGTTTCGCTCAGGATGAATATAAGGTTGAAGCATCAGTAAATGTATTGCCAGGTGAAGACCTTCAGTTAGGTATCCGTAAGGATGCTGGTGTTTCTGGCGACTGGATTATCTTCGACAACTTCCAGCTCTGGTACCTCGGTCCAATCGACGAATCTACTCCAGAACCAAATCCATCAGCTAACCTCATTGCTGACGAGGAATCATACAACTTCAATAAGGCAGAGGTTAAGATTGAAGAAGTTTGGGGCAACAAGCAATATCACGTTGGAAACTGGGCTATGACTTGGAATAATAATGGTGGCAAAGCTACCGTTGATTTGGTTGAGCCAGGTTACAACAAGAGTGCAAAGGCTTTGAAATTATCTAATCCTGAAGCAGGTGAATTCGTTTATTCTGCACAGTTGGAGAATAGTACTTTGACATCTCCATTACTTAAGGGTCACAACTATGTAGCTAAGTTCTATGCAAAGGCTGATGCTGAAGGAACAGAATTCCAGTTCAGCGCTGAAGCAGCTTGGGAAGCAAATGTAAGCAAGTACCAGTTCGGTGAAACAGTATCTTTGACAACAGATTGGAAGGAATATACTATCAATATCTGTGTTCCTGATGGTACTGAAGACGGTGCTGATGCAAGTCTTGCATACGAAGACCTCACTGCAGTCAAGTTCAACTTCGGTTTCATGACAGGTACAGCTTATGTTGACCGTGTATTGGTATACGATGCTCGTGAAGAAATCAATCCAGAAGGTAACCTTATCTATGATGACGAATCATTCGCATTCAATGGTGGTACTACAGGTAACTGGAAGATGAATGGTTGGAACAATCAGGGTACAGTTGCTGCTGTAGAACCAGGTTGGAACGGAAGTGCATACGCTCTTGAACTTACTCCTAATGGCAAGGCTGGTCAGAACTACGAAGCTCAGGTTCCTAATACTTCAGTTGGAACTATGGAAGTTGGTAAGTCTTACAAACTCTCATTCTATGCTAAGGCTGAAAACGAAGGTGCTGAAATCGAATTCGGTGCACAACTTTCTCCTTGGGCTGCAGGTAATAAGGAATGGAACGGCAACATGTTCGCTCTTACTACTGAATGGGCTGCATACTCTATCGAAATGACTGTTACAGATGATTATCCAGCAGCAGGTCTCAACTGTCTCTACATCAACTTCGGTAAGACTGATGGTAAGGCTTATGTTGACCACATCGTTCTCGAAGAAGTTATCCCAGCAGAGGTTTACTCAGAAGATAACATGCTCGACGAGGCTTCATTCGGCTTCGAAGACGGTACAGTAGGTCAGTGGCACTACCTCGCTTGGAACAACGCCGGTACATTCGCTAATGCTGCACCTGGTTATGGTAGTGAAGGTTCTATGGTACTTGCAAGCAACAACTCAGCAGGTGATCCATGGAGTGCTCAGCTCCTTTGCCCACTCAAGACTCCAGTTATGAGAGGCGGTGAATATCAGATTACATTCTATGCTAAGTGCGATGCTGAAAATGAAGGCGACTTCATCAACCCTGGTATTGCTAAGGCTTATCCTGAGCCTGAATGGAATACTGCTGAAAATGCAGTTCTTACTAAGGAATGGCAGAAGTTCACTTACACTCTCGTTGCAGATGAAAGCAATACTGCAGAAGATGGTAACAGCAACTTCTACTTCAACCATGGTAAGTTGACAGGTAATGCTTATGTTGACCGTGTAACAGTTATCTGTACAAAGAACCCTGAAACTGCAATCAACGGTGTTGAAATCAACAAGGCTTCTTCTGTTCGCTACAACCTCAATGGTCAGGCAGTTGGTTCAGACTATAAGGGTACTGTAATTGAAGGTGGCAAGAAGTTCATCGTTAAGTAATCAACGATTAGGTTGGTAACAACCAATCAGATAATATTAAGGACGCTGCTCAGTTTGGGCAGCGTCTTTTTTTGCTTACAATTTTCTATGTTTATATAGTGCTTTTCTCATTTATTTATCGTATCTTTGCACAGAGAAATTAAAATAAATATAATTAACCAATTATTTACACTTTAAATTAAATCTTACAAAATGAAACAGTTCTTATTACTGGCAGCTCTTGCTGCATCCACTTGTGCGTTTGCACAGGAAGTGAAGGAAGACTTCGTTCCAAATGAACTCAATCAACCTGGTCAGGAATATCCAATGGTCAACTCTCAGGGATATGCTCGTTTTAAGATTAAGGCTCCAGAGGCAAAGGCTGTAAACGTCGGTCTCGGTCTTGGTGGTACTCACGGAGGTACTGACCTCAAGAAAACTGCTGACGGTTTCTGGGAAGGTACAACAAGTGCTCCGCTCGATGAAGGTTTCCACTACTATCACGTAACTATTGACGGTGGTACATTCAACGATCCAGGTGCCTGCAACTACTATGGTTCCGTTCGTTGGGAAAGCGGTATTGAAATTCCTGCTCACGATAAGGATTTCTATGCCTTGAAGGATGTTCCTCACGGAAATGTTCAGCAGATTCTCTTCAACTCACCAAGCACAAAGTCTATCCGTCGTGCATTCGTTTATACTCCTGCTTCTTATGATGGCAAGACTAAACTCCCTGTACTCTATCTCCAGCATGGTTGGGGTGAGGACGAGACTGCATGGTCTAACCAGGGTCATGCAAACCTCATCATGGACAACCTTATTGCAGAAGGTAAGATCAAACCATTCATCATCGTTATGACTTACGGTATGACTAACGACCTTAAGTTCGGCGCTGGTTTTGGCGGCTTCAACTTCAAGGCATTCGAGACTGTACTCGTTGATGAACTCGTTCCTTACGTTGACAAGCACTTCGCAACAATTGCAGATCGTCAGCATCGTGCAATGGCTGGTCTCTCAATGGGTGGTATGGAAACCCGTAACATCACACTTGCACGTCCTGAAGTATTCGGATGGTGGGGACTCCTTTCCGGTGGTCAGTATGGACCAAACGACTTTGAGAAGATGGACAAGAACCTCATTCCATTCGGCATCTTCATGAGTTGCGGTAGCAAGGAACAGCCAGATGCAATCAACAAGGCTGCTGCAGATCTCAAGGCTGCAAAGTATAACGCCCAGGGCTATGTGTCTGAGGGTACAGCACATGAATTCCTTACATGGCGTCGTAGTCTTTATCAGCTTGCACAGATGTTCTTCAAGTAAAAAGATATACAAGTTTCGCTGGGCTCAACTTTTTAGTAGAAAAGTAGTCAGGAGACAGTAGTTAAGTAGGATGGATGTGGCTGAATATGCAAATCAGCAACCAAGAAATGAAGCAACCCATGTAATCAAACTACTACTTAACTCCTTAAACTCCAAAACTACTTAACTTCTGAAACTGAGCATGTCAGAAACTTGCGAAAGTTGAAAAATGATATTATATGAAAAAAACGATAATCATGGCTATTGTTGCATTGGGTGTTTCGACTTTGACACTCAATGCAAAGCCACGCAATTATTTTAAGGAGTTGGGATACTCCAAGAAGGAAATCAATGCCAAGATTCAGGCTGCATTCCATGAAGTGTTTGAAAGCGAACGCAGCGCATACAAGAATGTTGGTGATACTCTTGGATATGTATCCGACGTGAAGAACCATGATGTAAGAACTGAAGGTCAGTCCTACGGTATGATGGTTGCTGTTCAGTTGGACAAGCAGGACATCTTTAACCGTATTTGGCGTTGGTCAAAACTCTACATGCAGGTAAAGGACGGACCACGCAAGGGATTGTTCGACTGGTCAGTCGCTCCTGATGGGGTTTCACGCCGTGCCCGCGGTTCTGCCAGTGATGGTGAACTGTATTTCGTTACAGACCTTCTACTTGCTTCACGCCGTTGGGGCAATAAGGGCGAAATCAATTATCTGAAGGAGGCTCAGACATTGCTCAACGACCTCTTCTCAAAGGATGGCTCAAATGGTGTTACCAACATCATCAACATGGAGCATAAGATGATTAACTTCTGTCCTGACACTCGTTCCAATGAATGGACAGACCCTTCATATCATCTTCCTGCATTCTTTGAAATCTGGGCTGAGAGTGCACAGGACGGTCGTGAAGACCTTTACCGTGAACTTGCAGATAATGCGCGCAAGTTCCTCCATACATGCTGTGACGAAAAGAGTGGTATCAACCCTGATCAGTGTGGTTTCGACGGTAAGGTTACATCAACGCGTGGTTTCTTCGGCTACAACATGGGTGCTGAATTCCACTATGATTCCTGGCGTGTGCCAATGAATATTGCTATGGACTATACTTGGTATGGTAAGGACAAGGAATGGCAGAAGCAGTATGCTGATAAGTTCCAGACTACCATGGCAGGTTACGGTATCAAGGAATTCCCTGACCAGTTCGGACTTGATGGTGGTAAGCCAAATGCTATTATGGGTGCAGGTGGTTTCCAGAAACTCCGCCACTCAATTGGTTTGGTAGGTACAACGGCTGCAGCAAGTCTGATGACTGATAATCAGTACAGTAAGGATTTTGTACGCCATCTTTGGGAAATGAAACTTGAACCATACGAGGATGGATACTATGATGTATATTACGACGGATTGGTTTATCTCTTCTCTCTGCTTCATCTCAGCGGTCAGTACAGATGTAATTGGTAGTAATTGCCTTTAGCCATTAGCCATTAGCCATTAGCTTTTAGCTATTGGCCATTGGCTCTTTCGAGTTTTCGATAAATCGATTTTTCGAGAAATCGTGCCAAGGGCTAAAGGCTAATGGCAATATTAAATAATATGCTATTTGATTGTCTATTATGACTTTCAAATAGCATTTTTTTCATATAATACATTTACTTCGGCTCAATAACCGTTTTTTTTCGTATATTTGCAGAGGATTTTAATATCAAAGGCATAAATCCAATCATTGGTACAGCTGAAGTCTTATGACCTATGGCTGAATGCCAAATTAACTCGAAACCAATATTAATCAATTACTTAAACAAACCAATTATGAAAAGTAAACTATTATTAACGGCTTTAGCTTGTGGCACTTCGTTGTTATCATTTGCCCAGGATCCAATTATCCAGACCAAGTATACTGCTGATCCTGCACCTATGGTACATGATGGTACGGTATATCTCTACACCACTCATGACGAGGACGATGCAGACGGTTTCAAGATGCTTGACTGGCTCCTCTATTCCTCTACCGATATGGTGAACTGGACTGACCACGGTGCTGTTGCTTCGCTCAAGGACTTCAAATGGATTGACAAAACCAACGGCGCATGGGCTGAACAGGTTGTTTATCGTAACGGTAAGTACTACATGTATTGCCCTATTCATGGTAATGGTATAGGTGTTCTTGTAAGCGATACTCCTTACGGACCGTTCAAGGATCCTCTCGGTCATGCACTCGTATGGCAGAAGGAACATTGGAACGACATTGACCCAACTGTTTGGATTGACGATGACGGTCAGGCATATATGTACTGGGGTAATCCTATACTTTATCACATCAAACTCAACGAGGACATGATTTCCACAAGCGGCGAAATCGTTGCCCATCCACATATCGAAGACTATCAGGAAGGACCATGGTTCTACAAGCGCAATGGCCACTATTATTTGGCATTTGCTTCTACATGCTGCCCTGAAGGTATTGGCTATGCAATGAGTGACAGTCCTGAAGGTCCATGGGAATATAAGGGACACATAATGAACCATACTCCACGTACCCGTGGAAACCATCCTGGAATCATTGATTTCGAAGGAAAGAGTTATGTCTTCGGCCTGAACTATGACCTGCTCCGTATTGAAACTCAGAAGCATCATGAACGCCGAAGTGTTTCATACGCAGAAATGCATTATAATGCAGATGGAACCATTCAGGAAGTTCCTTATTTCAAGGATAACGTGAACAAGCAACTCCATTGGGTAAATCCGTTCAATAGGGTTGAGGCTGAAACTATGGCATGGGGCTATGGACTGAAAACAGGTATTGATGCAAAACTTGCCCAGGGCGCAAAACCTGGTGTATTCGTTACAAATATTGATGATGACGAGACTCTGCTCGTGAAGGGTGTCGATTTCGGTAAGGGTGCCAAGAAATTCTATGCTTCAATTGCTTCTGTAAAGAAGGCTGAAATTGAGGTGCGAATTGATTCTAAGGACGGTCCAAAGATTGCTGAACTGAAGATAAAGTCCACAGGTGGCAAGGATGTCTATAAACTCATGCAGGCAAAGGTGAAGAAAGTGGCAGGCGTACACGACCTTTATTTCTGCTTCGACGATGCCGATCAGGGCGATAAAGACCTCTTCAACTTTGATTTTTGGTACTTCAAATAAAAATCGATAGTTGTTATAGTCGTTATAGTTTCTATAGCTTCTATAACCGCTATAATATCTATAAATGCTATAGTTTGAAAACAAAAAATAATGATTATGAAGAAAATCAGTTTTATATTTCTTTGCCTTGTCTGCTTGGGACAGGTTGCAATGGCTCAGAAACCAACAGTTACTATACTGTCGGAATCCGCAGTTAATGTAAAGTACGATGGTAAGGCACCTGCCGATCAGCCAAAGAAATGGAAGACTTCCAGAATGCAAGTGGAATACAAGTCAAAAACAGGACAGATTATTGTTAAGAACAGTAAGGGAAAGGTGGTGATGCAGACTAAGGGCGCACCGCAGGCATCTTCTTACGGCAAGGCACTCACACTCATCAGTCCTGTCGATGAATACCTCTACGGTACAGGACAGTTTCAGGACGGCAACCTCAATGTACGCGGACTGACACGCCGACTTACTCAGGTAAACACACAGATTTCCATACCATTCATCCTTTCAAGCAAGGGATACGGTCTGCTTTGGAACAATACCGGCATGACCGACTTCAATCCTGCCGACAACGTGATTGTCCTGAAGGAAGACAATGGCGAAGCAGGACAAGGTGAACTGGTCAATGTGACCAGTACCACCGGTAACCGTCAGGAACGCCGTATGTATCAGTCTTTCACAGGTACGCTCAATGTTCCGCAGGATGGGGACTATGCGCTTCTACTCGATGTGGGGCAGTCAATGGCCCGCAAGCATTATCTGGCAATAGATGGCAAACCAGTTGTCGATATCAACAACACATGGCTTCCGCCTACGGTAGCACAAAAGGTCAGTCTCAAAGCCGGCTCTCACAACGTCGAGGTGCGTGGCGTACGTGGTGACAAGCCGTCAGTTTACTGGCGTCTGTCCGACAATACCACAACCTTCCGCTCTCCACTTGGTGATGTCGATTTCACCGTTTTCGTCGGTTCAGCCGATGAAGTGATTGCCGAATACCGTCACCAGACTGGTGAAGTACCTATGCTGCCAGAGTGGGCACTCGGTTATATCCATTGCCGCGAGCGTTTCCATTCACAGGATGAGATACTTGAGACCGTACGTGAGTTCAAGCGCCGCAACATTCCTATCAGCATGATAGTACAGGACTGGCAGTATTGGGGCAAGTACGGCTGGAATGCAATGCGTTTCGACGAAGACCACTATCCAGACCCTAAAAAGATGATTGACGAACTCCACAAGATGGGTGTGCGCTTCATGCTTTCGGTTTGGGCAAAGGTCGATGTCAATTCCGAACTCGGAAAGGAATTTACATCAAAGGGCTATTACATCAAGAATACTGACTGGATTGACATGTTCAACCAGGAGGCTGCCGATGCATATTGCAAGGCACAGCGTGAGCGTCTCGCCACTCTCGGTATCGATGGTTGGTGGCAGGATGCGACTGAACCTGAGAACGATGACCTCAAAGGCCGTATGGTCAATAACGGCAAACTCTCCGGTGATGTAGTCCGCAATATGTTTGCTTACAAAGTTAACGAGAATGTCTTCAAGTCGCTTAAGGAATATAATCTGTCACAGGGTATTCAGGACAATCCGTTCATCCTCACCCGCAGCGCATCGCAGGGTATCCAGAAGTTTGGCGTTGCCGTTTGGTCGGGTGATGTCGGCAACGATTGGGAAACCCTTCGCCGTCAGATTGTCGGCGGACTCGGACTTGTATCTACCGGTCTGCCTTGGTGGACGTACGATGCAGGTGGTTTCTTCCGTCCAGGCAATCAATATACCGATGCTGCATATCAGGAACGCATGATTCGCTGGATTCAGGCAAGTGTATTCCTTCCATTGATGCGTGTACATGGTTATCAGTCTGATACTGAACCTTGGCGTTACGGCAAGGAAACAGAAGAACTCTTTGCTGATGCCATACGTCTGCGTTACAAACTGATGCCTTATATCAAGGAAACAGCGAAGAGGGTATCGACAGAAAACTACACTATGCTCCGTCCGTTGGTATTTGACTTTGCTGGTGACAGCGAGGCATTGAAACAGGATGGCGAATATATGTTCGGACCATCTTTGCTGGTACACCCTATAGTCGATGAAATGAGTGTGTCTTCAACGGTAAAAGTATATCTGCCTAAGTCAGACGGGGGTTGGAATGACTTCTGGACAAACCAACACTATGACGGCGGTCAGACTATAACTCTGCCGGTTACGATGGAGCATATTCCGGTATTCGTACGCGTATGTGAGGCTTCGCATATTGATGACATCAGTCGTTAGTTTTTTCGAGTGAACAAGCCGACAGGCAACGTTCATGACTAATGGCTGAAAACAAATAAAACCTTAACTTAACTTGACAATGAAACAATTCAAATTATTATTAATCTTGTCTGCATTGACATTGTGCGCCAATGTCAATGCTTACAAGAAAACGAGTGTAGATATCAACGTAAACGGTCAGTCGCGCAACATGGTTGTATTTACTCCTAACGCACTTTCCGAGGGGTTGCCACTAATGCTTGTCACACATGGTATGAATCAGGATCCTGAATATCAGTACGGTGCTGACAAGATGTATGAACTTATTGATACAGCCAAGTTTGTCATAGCCTATCTCAGGGGGATTGACAAAAGCTGGGACATGAGTGACGGCGGCAAGGACAAGAATTTCGTGTTGAAGGCCATAGACGAGATGGCCAGCCGTTACGGGGTAGATACCAACCGTGTGTATTGGTCGGGATTCTCAATGGGTTCCATGTTTATGTATGCTGTGATGGGTTCCATGACAGACAAAATTGCTGCCTTTGCACCTTGCAGCGGTATGATGGGGGATCCTTCCGGTAGTATCAAGAAGAAGATAAACCTTATCCACTGCCATGCCTACGGAGACGATGTTGTGGTGTATAATCAGTTTAACATCAGAAATAATGTTACAAAGATTGCAAACAACCTGAAATATACGCATTACACAAAACGTGCGAACTACAAGACAAAGAACGGTACATCGTGGTTCTCAGGTGACAGGGAAATGTGGACAAATGACGAGGGTAATGAAATAGTACTCTATTCCTTCAACGTGGATTTCCACAATCCAATGGGTGAGAACAGTTATGAAATATGGAACTTCTGCAAACGCTTCTCTCTTGATCCTAATATACCAAAAGTAAGTATTGTGTCTCCAAATACGGATGACAAATATACAAGGGTTGATACCATTAATGTTGAGATTGAAGCGTCTGATCCAGATGGCTATGTCGCAAGTATTGCGCTAATGATTGACGGCGCTAAAAAATGTACCGAGACATTTACTGAAGCATCTTCCGATGGCAAGTATGCCTTGAACTATGTATGGATACGTCCTTCACAGGGAAATCATACCCTGAAGGTAGTGGCAACCGATAACGATGGGAAAACAAGGGATGTATCACGTTCTGTGACAATTGCAGATGCCGATCCTTTGACTATTGTCTCTTCTGATCCTGAGAATAATTCATTTGACTTACCTTTGGATTTCCGTACGTTTAATTTTACTTTTTCATATCCTATTGATTGCAGTAAGGTAAAGGCATCAATGTCGTTAGGTGGAAAGAACAGGTATTTTGATGTAGTGCAGACGGGTTTTTGTAAGGATGTTACCTTCGTACTGCCTGATACGATTGAACTGGAAACAGGAAAACGTTCTTTGCGGCTGACAGGATTGAATGATAATCGTGGCGTTACTCTTACCACGCAGACTTACCGATTTACTTTTGGCTACGCTGACGTGAATGATAAAGATGCCCCTTCCGATGTAAGGAAAATCAAAAAAGCCTTTTATGATGCGTATTCAACAGCAAGTGCAATATATGATTCCACTGCTGCAGAACGCTATCAATCGGCTGAATATCTTCGTGAACCAATAAAAGAACTTATTGATTTATATGCGGATTTTGCTTCAACATCTCCTTCAAGATGGAATGAGGCAACCGATACGTTGGCGTCTATAATTATTCCGCTTCAGACACGAAAGGAAAACCTGGACTTGTATTATGATACTTACGAATATGCGTTGTCATTGATAAACCAATATGCAAATGATTCAACTGTCAATTCAAATAGTAGGTACACAAGACTGCAGAATGCTGTCAACTCTACGATGTACAAACTGAAACCGGCTAATCTGATAAAGGATGACAAACTGATAACTGCTGCAAGCGGTTTGCAAAGATATATTGATCAGTTGCTCTCTCTGGTTACATCTATCGGTAATGTTACGGTTGAAAGTCAATCGAATTTGCAGGAATACGATATACTTGGCCGTCCGGTAAAAGACAATTATAAGGGTATCGTCATAATTAATGGCAAAAAAGTGGTGAAAGTGCATTGATGGATTAAACTTATAGCATAGATGTAAGTCTAAAGGACATCCAATTCAATATAATACTAATTAATTTAGAACAATTATGAAGAAATTATTATTTACAGCACTTTGCGCGATGAACTGCGCATTTGGTTTTGCTCAGTTTGGTTTCGGTGGTTTTCAGATGCCGGAAGTGAAGCTGGAATGTGGTGAAAAGTTTACAGACATCAACTATGCGGGTGATGATCAGGCTTATCATACACTCGACATCTATCTCCCAAAAACTGAAGCTAAGACTTATCCTGTAGTCATTCACATCTATGGTAGTGCATGGTTCAGTAACAGTTCAAAGGGAATGGCTGACCTCGGTACAATTGTAAACGCATTGCTCAAGGCTGGATATGCAGTAGTTTGTCCTAACCACCGTTCAAGCGGTGATGCCAAGTTCCCTGCACAGATCAATGATATTAAGGCTGTGGTACGTTTTGTACGCGGTGAAGCTGATAAGTATCATTTCGACAAGTCATTTATTGCTACATCTGGTTTCTCTTCTGGTGGTCATCTCTCAACTCTTACTGCTACTTCCGGAAATGTCAAGAGCCCGGTTAAAGTCGGCAATCTCGACGTCGATCTTGAAGGTAACATCGGTAAGTACCTCAATGAAAGCAGTGCTGTAAATGCTTGCTGTGATTGGTCTGGTCCAATTGATATGTTCAAGATGAACTGCGATGAACCTCGTAAGTGGGGTAACACTCCTGAAGAGGCTCTTGTAGGTCACAACTATGAAGATCAGTATGCCGACAACTTCAAGTCAATCAGTGCAATTACATATATTGACAAGAATGACCCTCCAACTGTTATCTTCCATGGAACTGATGACAATGTTGTTCCTTGCTGTCAGGGCCAGGAACTCTATGATGAACTCACAAAGGCAGGGGTTAAATCTGAAGTTACAATTGTTCCAGGTGGTGGCCACGGCGTAAATATGTATGCTGAGGAAAACCTCACCAAGATGGTAAACTTCCTTAATTCAGTACGTAAGGGAAAGTAATTTCAGCAAATTAAGTAAAAAACTCTTTTTCATAAATTATTAGAGTGGGGAACGTTATTATGTTCTCCACTCTTTGTGTATAATCCAAATCCGTCATTATAACACTACTGACCGATTTGGGTAATAAATACCTCTATTCTACTCCGACTGGTACGAATCCAAAGGATGTACCATCGAAAAGCCCCATATCGGTAAGCTTCAGTTTAGGAATCACAGGTAATGCCATGAAACTCATAGTCATGAACGGTGATTCAAACTGGCAACCTATACGGAAGGATATGGCGAGGAGTTTGTCGAATCTGTAAGATACTTCTTCCGGACTCAATGGTGATATCAGTCCTGCTACAGGGAGTGGAAGGTCGAAGATGGATTTGCCGTCATATACAGCAATACCGCCTTTGAGACCGATAATGTGGTTGATGAGTTTTACGATGGAAGCATCATCGACTCCTACTGCAACAATGTTGTGGCTGTCGTGGGCAACTGTAGAACAGAGTGCTCCGACTTCCAGTCCGAAACCCTTGATGTAGGCTACCTGTGGTTTGGCAGGAGTATAGCGGTTATAGACTACGAGTTTCAGAATATCGTTATCCTTTCCGATTTCATCCTTGCTGATAATCAGTTCATCGGTAAGGAGAGTCCCTCCTTTTGCAACAATAACTCTAACCTTGTCAGTTGCGATGTCCAGTTTTATATCATCTTCGGTAATAGGCTGGGCATTAAACTTATTGATGTACGCTTTATCGTCAGTATTCTGTGACACCTTGATGTTGCCGCCATAATAGGCTTTCAGTTCGATACTGTCCTTGCTGCTGAGATATTCTTCTCCACGTATCACAGTCTTGAGTATGTTCAAATCGGAGAGATTGTCTGCGAGGATAAAGTCTGCATTGTCGCCTTCCTGAAGCTGTCCGCAATCCAAATGGTAGTGTTCTACAGGTGTGACACATGCTGCACGAAGTACATTCCAAAATGGATATCCCTTCTTAAGTGCTTTCTTTACGATGAGGTTTATATGCCCGTCCAAAAGTTCGTCTGGGTGTTTGTCATCGGAACAGAACATCAACATGTCCTTGCTTTCGGCAAGGAGTGGTGACAATGCTTCGAAATCCTGAGCTGCACTTCCGTTGCGGATGAGAATTTTCATGCCTAACTTCAGACGTTCACGACCTTCTTCTATAGTCGTGCATTCGTGGTCGGTAGAAACTCCGGCTTCAATATATTTCTTTAAGTCTTCACCTGTGAATTCCGGTGAATGTCCGTCGATAGGCTTACCATTATCTTTTGCTGCCTGAAGTTTTGCCATTACGTCGGGCAATCCCATAACGACTCCTGCTGCAAACATGAATTCTGAAAGGTAACCGATGTCTTTGTCTTCCAGTAAGGCCCTTACTTCATCTGGTCCGAGAGTGGCTCCGGCTGTTTCAAATGTGGTTGATGGAACGCAAGACGGTGCACCGAAACAGAAGTAGAAATTGGACTTCTTACCATTCTCTATCATGAATCGTACTCCATCCAGACCAAGTACATTGGCTATTTCGTGTGGGTCGGTAACGATACCTATTGTACCATGCCGCACGGCTGCCTTTGCAAAATTCTCTGGTAAAAGCATGCTGCTCTCAATATGAACGTGTGCATCAATAAATCCTGGTAGTATATATGGCAGGGAATCATTGCAACCATTATCGGCATAGAAAGAGGTTGGTTCGATACTTACAATCTTGTTTTCTTCAATGGTGATTATTCCATCAAAGATTTTTTCGTTCTTTATGTCAACAATGTGACCGGAGTATTTTTTCATAATATGTTTTGGGATTTGATTGTGAATGCAAATGTAAAGATTTATTTTGTTTTCGTGCGTATTTCCTTTAACTTTTTCTGTTTTAGTTTCTTTTTTCATGATTTATTCATAACTTTGCAATGAAATATATCATGCAGACATAGGTCAACAAGAACAATTGTCAAATCAAATTAATCATAAATTTATGAAAGCTAATAAGTTTTTAGTCCTCGGCTGTATGCTGATGGCTATGTTCGCAGAGAACGATGTGATGGCTCAAAAGCCAAAAGTATTGCCTGACCATAGTGTGCAGTTCAGTATCAGGGCTCCACAGGCAAACCGAGTACAGATTGACTTGGGTAAGCAGTATGATCTTACAAAAGGCGAGAACGGAGTGTGGACTTGTACTACAGAACCACAGTCTGAAGGTTTCCACTATTATTTCCTTATTGTTGATGGTGTGAAGACTCCGGATCCTGCAAGTGAACCATTCTATGGATGCAGTTCAATGGCAAGTGGTATAGAAATCCCTTACCCAGAAGGCGATAACCGTTTCTATCAGCAGAATGTGGCTCGTGGCACTGTAGCCCAGAAACGCTATTTCTCAACAACAGAAAACGGATGGCGCCGTATGTTCGTATATCTCCCTCCACAGTATTTCACAAGCAATGAGTCATATCCTGTACTCTATCTTATGCACGGTGGTGGTGAGGATGAAACCGGATGGGTAAATCAGGGACGTACAGACATCATCCTTGACAATCTCATTGCTCAGGGAAAGGCAAAGCCCATGATTATAGCAATGCTTGACGGTAATACACGGGATTTCCAGTCTGAACTCCTAAAGGATTGTATTCCATTCGTGGAAAAGAATTTCCGAGTTAAGGCAAATGCAGAAAACCGTGGCTTGGCAGGACTGTCAATGGGTGGCATCCAGACTCTCAATACAATAGTTCCAAATCCTGAACTGTTCGGCTATGTAGGTATATTCAGTTCTGGTTGGTTTGCTTCTGCAAATCCAATGGGCGCAAGTATGGGTGGCGACACTGAAAAGATGTATAAGATGCTTGCTGACAGAAAGGACTTCTATAACAAGCAGTTCAAGGAACTCTTCCTCACAATGGGCGGAGAAACTGACATAGCATACAACAACTGCAAGGTAATGCGAGGCCGTTTCGACCAAATAGGAATAAAGTACAGTTATTTTGAAACTCCTGGCGGACATACATGGCCAGTATGGCGTGAGAGTCTATACCAGTTCGCGCAGAAATTGTTCAAGTAAAACTAATTTGCAGATTAATATTAGGATCATGTTCCTCTATCGAAATAATAGTCGATAGGGGAACTTGTTCTTTTATGAAATGATGTGTAAAACTGCAATTCGATACAGATATTATCACTTTCGTTACATAAATAAATAAAAGTATAGCAGTATATTTTGGTAATATAGGAATATTTGTTACTTTTGCAGTGAAATGTGCGGCTTAAAGCTGATTTTGATAACAGGATTTCTTATGCCGTATAGAATGAATAACCATGAGATACGCAGGGTGGAGAATGCCTATAGCAAGTTAGTAGGTATATTTACAATAGAAGAAAACGAACAAGTAACTAATAGTTTTATTTATTAATCTATCAAATTCAATCATGAAAAAAACATTGTTTTCAGTGGCTGTCGCATTCTGTCTTTCGACATTAAGCGCATTCGCTCAGCCACCGTTGGAGAATTATTTCGCTCCAGCAACAAAGGAAGCTGCAACTCCGGATGGTGAAGGCTTTATCCGTAGATGGACACTTCTTGAACCAATCAGTAAACCAAACAGAGGTAACACTGTATTTACGGATTCTTATCTGCGTGAAAATTTCGCACGTGAGTATTTCAAGAACCAATTTACTATCGTTCCAAAGGATGGTCAGAAGGTAAAGGCTAATGTTCAGGTCGAAGTACGTGAACAGAATGCTGCAGCACCAGGTGGTCCTATGGGTTTCCGTGGAATGGCTGCACCAAAACTTAAGGACGAAGTACAGACTCTTGTATGGCACAAGTATGACAGCAAACTTTACAACACTAAGCTCTTCCGTTTTGCCAGTGGTCTTGGAAAGCAGGTTTACGGTGTCATTTTCTGGGCTGTAACAGTAATAGAATGTGACGAAGACATCAATAATGTACGTCTTGCTGTAGGTTCTAACTCTGCATCTATGTGGTGGCTCAACGGTGAAGAGGCTTTATTGCTTTCAGGTGACCGTCGTATGGTTGCTGACGACTGCATGTCAAACCGTCTCACTTTGAAGAAGGGCAAGAACGTTCTTCGTGGTGTTATTATCAATGGTCCTGGTATGAGCGACTTCTG
Source organism: Bacteroidaceae bacterium (assembly GCA_024398475.1). Taxonomy (GTDB): domain Bacteria; phylum Bacteroidota; class Bacteroidia; order Bacteroidales; family Bacteroidaceae; genus Colivivens. The sequence goes on from JAKSJB010000011.1 coordinate 35,788, forward strand.
TGCTCGTTTCCTTGACGAGGAAGGTCAGCCAGTAAAGGGTATCAGAATCCTCTAAGTTTAATGTTTAACGTTTAAAAGTAGCAAGAAAAATGAAAAAGATATTATTAGCATCATTATGCGTTATGAATTGTGCATTAAGCTTTGGACAGACTGGAGCCCCATACATTCATGACCCTTCGACTATCGTAGAATGCGATGGTAAATACTATACATTTGGAACAGGTGGCGGTGGACTTATCTCTGACGATGGTTGGAGTTGGCATTCCGGAGCAGAACGTCCTGGAGGCGGTGCTGCACCAGATGCAATCAAGATCGGCGACCGTTACCTTATTATATATGGCGCAACAGGTGGTGGTCTCGGTGGCGGTCACGCAGGTAAGATCTACACTATGTGGAACAAGACTCTTGACCCTAAGTCTCCAGACTTCAAGTTCTCTACACCAATCGAAGTGACTGGTTCTGAAGTAGATGAAGACTGCGACGCTATCGACCCAGGTGTTCTTCTTGATCCTACAACCGGTCGTATGTGGCTTTCTTATGGTACTTACTTCGGCTTTATCCGTATCGTGGAACTTGACCCTAAGACTGGTGCCCGCGTAGAAGGAAATGAAGCAAAGAACATTGCTATCGACTGTGAGGCTACTGACCTCATCTATCATAACGGTTGGTATTATTTGCTCGGTACTCACGGTACTTGCTGTGACGGTGTTAACTCTACTTACAATATCGTAGTAGGTCGTTCACGTAACGTAACAGGTCCTTATCTCGACAATATGGGTCGTGACATGCTCAAGGGTGGCGGTAAGATGCTCGTCGGTGCATGGGGCCGTCGTACAGGTGCCGGTCACTTTGGCCGTATCGTTGTTGAAGAAGGTGTTGAGAAGTTCTCTTGCCACTACGAGGCAGATTACGATATGGGTGGTCGAAGCGTACTTGCTGTTCAGCCACTTATGTGGAAGAATGATTGGCCAGTAGCAGGTGAAAACCTTAAGAACGGTACTTATGCAATCTTCTCTGAACGTCGTGGCTATTCACTCGAAATGTCAGTTGACTTTGTCCGTCAGCAGGCTGGTGGCGGCATGATGGGTATGTTTGGACGTAACAACGCAGAACCTGCTAAACCTCTCAGCTTCCAGAACCTCGATGAGGTTAAGAGTACTTGGCCAGAAGGAAAGTCACGTGTACGTATTGGTGACTATATGTTCCGCCCTCACCAGAAGTGGCAGATTATTGCAGTTCCTGAGGCTGGTGGTTATCTTGACAATCCTTATTTCAAGATTGTAATCGAAGGTACAAACCGCGCTCTTGCTGCAAATAGTGACTGTGAAGTTGAGACTGTTCCTGAATTTACAGGTGCAGACGAACAACTCTGGCGTATAGATCAACTTACTGACGGTACTTATCGCATCATGCCTAAGGCTATCCCTGGAACTGATAAGAAACTTGCTCTTATCTCAGCCGGTGACAGTACTCCTTCTCTCGGTAAGTTCGACTTCAACAGTGACAACTCCAAGTGGAATCTTAAGTTAGTTAATGACTAATTAGTTATTCGGAAACGAAAACGAAAGGACCGATTGCCTACGTAATAATGGGCTGGTGAAAATGGTTTCTTTCGTTTTCGTTTTCTTTATCACAATATATCATGAAAAAAATATTATTATCAGCATTGTGTGTATTGGGTAGTGCCTTCTGTATGGCTCAGAACCCAATCATCTCTGGGCAGTATTCTGCCGACCCAACGGCAAAGGTGTTTGGAGGTAAACTCTATGTTTATCCTTCACATGATGTGAAGACTGCCAACGAAAACGATTCCAACGGTTGGTTCCGTATGGAAGACTATCACGTATATCTCGGAAATGACGACCTCAGTGAGTTCAGTGATATGGGACAGATCCTTTCACAAACTGAAGTGGAGTGGGTAAACAGTAAGTCAAACTCAATGTGGGCTCCTGACTGTATAGAAAAGAATGGTCAGTATTATTTCTTCTTCCCTGCACAGGGCAACCGACGTGGATTCTCGGTAGGTGTTGCTGAGAACAAGCGACCTTATGGTAAGTTTACTCCTCGCAAGGAACCTATTACAGGTCTTATGGGTATTGACCCATGCGTGTTGCAGGATGATGATGGAAAAATGTATGTATATTGGGGAATGAACGGTATTTTCGCTGCAGAACTCAATGATTCCATGACTGCTATCGTGGGTAAGTCTGTAAAACTGGACGGTGAACTCCCTCGTAAAGGTTTGAAGGAAGGACCTTTCGCTTTCAAGCGCAATGGCAAGTATTACCTCACTTTCCCTTGGGCTCGCGATGTCCGTGAAGCATTGGTTTACTGTATGAGTGACAATCCGCTCGGTCCGTTTGAATACAAAGGTGTAATCATGAAGGAAACGGAATGTTGGACAAACCACCATTCAATTGTAGAGTATAATGGTCAATGGTACTTGTTCTATCACCGCAACCTTTATTCTCCTAAGTTCGATAAGAACCGTTCTGTATGCTGTGATTCCCTTTTCTTCAATCCTGACGGAACAATTAAGGAAGTTGAACCTACTCTCCGCGGTGTTGGTCTTACTAACGCACATCGCCAGATTCAACTTGACCGTTACAGTAATATCAGCGAAGCAGGTGCTGAAATTGATTATCTCGACCGTTCTAACTATTTCCTTGGCTGGAAGACTATCTTCTCTGCTAAGGGTGCATGGGTTCGTTACAACCGCGTTGATTTCGGTTCTGAACCATTAAAGGCACTCCGTCTTCTGGTGAAGGCAGACAAATCTGCTAAGCTGGTATTGAAACAGGGTGGTGTAAACGGTAAGGTAGTGGCTACTGCAAAGGTGCCTGCAAGTGCAGAATGGATTGAAGTAATTGCTACTGTCAAGAATCCTCTTATGGCTGTGAATGACCTGACACTTGAGAGTCAGTCTGCTTCTAAGGTAGAGGTTGACTGGATTACATTCACTCCGGACAGCAAACCTTCACGTGCTCTTGTTAAGTCAACATTCACAGCGGATCCTGCTCCACTGGTTCATGACGGAACTCTCTATCTCTATACTGGTCATGACGTGGCTTCACAACAGGCTACTAATTATGTCATGGCGGATTGGCAGGTGTTTTCTACAAAGGATATGAAGAATTGGACAAACCACGGAATATGCCTCTCTCCGCAGACTTTTGCTCCTTGGGGTGGTGGCGATGCTTATGCTGCACAGTGTGTTGAACGTAACGGAAAGTTCTATTGGTATGTTTCAATGGGACACGTTGCTGATGAAAACAGTAAAGGTGGCATGTGTATAGGTGTTGCTGTAAGTGATTCTCCTACAGGTCCATTCCGTGATGCTATCGGAAAGGCACTTATCACAAATGAAATGACTACGGACAAACCTCATAGTTGGGACGATATTGATCCAACTGTATTTGTTGATGATGACGGTCAGGCTTATCTTATCTGGGGTAACGGTAGTTGCAAGATGGTTAAGTTGAAGGATAATATGATTGAACTTGCCAGCGATATCAAGGTTTTGGATATCCCTCATTTCATTGAAGGTCCATGGATTTACAAGCGCAACGGACTCTATTATTTGGTATATGCAGGAACTGGTGATAAGCCTGAAATGATTGAATACTGTACTACTACTGACATAAATAGTGGTAAGTGGGAATATCGTGGAATCATTGACGGCAATGCCAACAACTGTTTCACTACTCACCCTGGTATCGCAGATTTCAAGGGTAAGAGTTGGTTCTTCACTCATGAGGGAACTCTCCCAACTGGTGGTAGTTATCGTCGTAGTGTCATTGCAGATGAGATGCACTATAACGCAGACGGTACTATTCAGAGAATTAAGAGATAGTAGGACCTTTGGACATTATCTTATGACCTTGACAGATTAAGTATATGGTTTAGTTGGCATAAGTATATGGTTTATGAGACCTAAACCATAGGTTTATGAAGTCCAAACCATAGGTTTACGAGGCCTAAAGATATAGTATATAATTTGTATTCTTAATAGAAAAACAAATCCCTGTGCAATTAATACTGCACAGGGATTTGTGTATTGTGGTAAAAAGGAATGACTACTCGATGCCGAGAAGTTCAACTGTAAAAATCAATGCAGAATAAGGTTCAATCTTACCGTTTCCTCTTTCTCCGTAACCGAGTTGGTAAGGTACATAAATCTCCCATTTTGAACCTACAGGCATAATGGTGAGTGCTTCAGACCATCCTTTGATAACTTGGTTTACGCGGAATGTTGAGGCTTCCTTGCGCTTGTATGAACTGTCGAATTCCGTGCCGTCAAGGAGATGACCTTCGTAGTTCACCTTAACCTTGTCTGTTGCTTTAGGAATAGGACCGTTGCCTTCTTTCAATATCTTATACTGAAGTCCGTCTGCTAAAGTGACAACTCCAGGTTTTCCGTGATTGTCAATTAGGAATTGGTCGCCTTTCTTCCTGTTTCCTCCATAAAGACGTTCTGTGTTTTCCTTTACACGTTTGTTCATTATTTTGTTGAACTCTTTCTGTCCGTCTTCTGGCTTTATTGGGTTCTTTCCGTTCAAGGCAGCCAGAACAGACTTGGCTATGATGTATGTGCTGAGGCTGTTGCCAGGATCTGCAGCGTAATAATCACGACTGATTTCATGTGCCATGCTTTCCATCTGACCTCCAATAGTAGTTCCGGCATTGTATGCCTGAGTTTCCGGAGTACTGTTGTCGATATTTGCCCGATCAAGTACTCCACGATAGAAATCATTGATATAAGTCGTGTCAAGTCCCATCTGGCGTACTATATAGTCTTTCAGACCTTTTGCATTGTATGAGCCATAGAAGAATGCAGCGCTGTCGGCTTCATTTGTGAGTTTTGGCATAGTAAAGATGCTCTCGTCAGTAGTCTTGCCGGTAGCCGAATTTTTCTGCTTTTCGATGAATGCTGCAAGGTCGGCTTTCTGCTTTGCTTTGAATTCTGCAAGTTCTGCCTTTTGCTTTGCTTTCAGTTCTTTAGGAGACGGTGTCTGTTCTAAAGACTGCGCACTCATAGCAGTGGTTGCCATGAGTGCACATATTAAAAGAATATTTTTCATTTCTGATTATTTCAAAGTCTCAATAGTGAAGATAAGGGTAGAGAATGGCTTAATCTGTCCCATATCCTGTGTGCCGTAAGCGAGGTCGTAAGGAATATATACTTCCCACTTAGAACCTGCAGGCATAAGTTTGAGGGCTTCAACCCATCCTGGAATAACGCGTGGCATAGCCATGTTTACTTCAAATGGTTCGTTGCGCTCGTAAGAACTGTCGAATACTGTACCATCGATAAGTTTGCCTTCGTATTGGCACTTAACAGTTGTTGAGTCTGTTGGAAGTGCTCCTGTACCTTCTGTAATAACTTTGTACTGAAGACCTGAAGGAAGTGTTACAACGCCTTCCTTATTCTTGTTGTCGGCAAGGAATTTCTGGTTCTGTGCCTTATATTCACCATACTTTTTCTCGATGTTTGCTTCCTGAATTGGCTTGAGAAGTTCCTGGAACTGGTTGTATGCGCTGTCAGAATTCATAGGAGCATTTCCCTTGAGGCCAGCGATGATACCAGCGAGGAGGTTCTTTACGTTTACTGTCTTGGTAGAATCGTCTCCGTAAACTTCCTTACCAAGGTTGTTAGCCATGTCCTTGATTTGCTTTCCTACTTCAAGACCCTTCATGTAGTTTTCTTCCTTGGCACCACGTTCTGCTGTCGCACCTTCAATCATACCCTTGATGAATTCGTCCATGTAAGTTGAATCTACCTGGAGCTGTGATGTCATGTACTGCTTCAAACCGTCAGTCTGACCGAGACCGAGATAATAAGTAAGTGAATCGACGTTGTCGTTCAGGTCTGCCTTGACATCATTCTGGCATGATGTAAGTGCAATTGCTGCAAATGCTGCAGCTGCAAACATAAGTTTTTTCATTTCCTTAATTGTGTTATTTATTGGTTAAATATTTATTTAATTGCAAAAATCCATATAAAGGTAGGCTTACAGTACTTCGAGTAATTCTACATCGAAGATAAGTGTAGCGAATGGTGGAATCATCTGACCTGCTCCGTTTTCACCATATCCAAGAAGATAAGGAATGAAGAAACGGAATTTTGCACCTTCACCCATGAGTTGAAGTCCTTCTGTCCAACCTGCAATTACTTGGTTGAGACCGAATACTGCAGGCTCGTTGCGCTTGTATGAACTATCAAATATGGTGTCATCAATCAGACGGCCTTCGTAGTGGCAGCGTACCTTGTCTGTTGCCTTAGGGTGTTTGCCGGAACCTTCCTGAAGAACAATATACTGAAGTCCGCTGTTTGTTGTGATTACACCAGGACACTTTGCGTTGTTCTCAAGGAAAGCCTTACCTTTTTCCAATTCGGCTTTTCCTTTTTCAAGACGTTCTGCATTCATCTTCTTTTCCTGCTCCTCAAAGAATGACTGAACGATAACCTGTGCTTCTGTATTGTTAACTTTCAGTTCGTTGCCTTCAAGAACGTCCGTAATAGACTGAGCAAAATCTTCGATCTTCAATGTTCCATTGAGACCCATCTGTTTCAATTGCTGACCTATACCAAGGCCAAGCGCATAACTTAATTTATCCATGATTTAACTTAGTAAGTACATTTTAGATTGCAAAGATAGTCGTTTTTTTTTGTTTTCTTTTTTGTTTTATCAAATATTTCCTATTTTTGCAAAAAAAACAAGGTTTATGACTATGAAGAAGATAGTTTTTCTTACTGGAGCAGGTATAAGTGCCGAAAGTGGAATCACTACGTTCCGTGATGCCGGTGGCTTGTGGGAACAATACCCGGTTGAGGATGTCGCATCTATTGAGGGGTATTGGAGAAATCCAAAACTGGTTATTCAGTTCTATAATGACCGTCGCCGTCAACTTGCCGGAGTAAAACCAAATAAGGCTCACGAATTAGTGGCAGAATTGCAGGATAATTATGATGTGACGGTAGTTACACAGAATGTTGATGACTTACATGAAAGGGCTGGTAGTAATAAAATTATTCATCTGCATGGAGAACTTATGAAAGCAACATCTTCGGATGAGCCAAACGATAACCGTTGCGTGGTGAAACTGCCTAATTATGAAAGTGATATAAATTTTGGAGATAAGGCGAAAGATGGAAGCCAATTGAGACCGTTTATCGTGTGGTTCGGTGAACCTGTTCCAATGATTGAGCTTGCTGCTGAACGTGTATCGGAGGCTGATATAGTGGTAATTGTCGGAACTTCACTTAATGTATATCCTGCTGCTGGGTTGGTGAGATATGCCCGTCGTGATGCTACTATTTATTTGGTGGATCCTTCTCCTCAGAATGTACCTAACGACATGGATATTCATGTAATATCAAAGAAGGCAAGTGAGGGTATGATAGATGTGGTAAATGCAATCCGTAATTCATCTTTGTTGTAATATTATAACTTGGAATAAATGAAAAAATTATTGTTAATGTTGTTTGTGCTTCCATTTATGGTTGCGTGTGTGACAGACGGAAAGACCGGCGGAAATACTGTCACTGATTCTGACACTATAGTTGTTGATACGATTAATAATGCATCTAAGGTTGTTGTCGGCACAGTCGGTGAAGGTACAACAATGCATATGCTTGAACTTGTTACCGATGATGATAGCCTATATTATTTTGACTATGAGAATAATGTAATCGGTGGATTGGTTGCTGGGGATGTTGTTAATGTCTTATACGAAGAGATGGATGGCGTAACTTCTGCTTTTGTCATTACAAATCTTTCTGCTCTTTCACACTTATGGGCATTGGCTGATACAGATGGTAAACAACATCTGGAACTGAATGATGGCGGCAACGCAACTGTGTTTGGTATGGACATTGATTATGATCACTGGGATGTCTATGCCGGTAAGTTGGTCCTGAAACATATGACAGAAGCCGATACATTGAATATTACATTGCTGACTGAGGACAGTCTGATAGTTGAAGGAAAGTCTGAGACTATAAAAATGTTCCGTGAGAATTAGTCTTGTCTAATCTGTAGATAATTGTTATTGTCTCCAATACGTTTTTTTTGCAAGATAATAGAATATACAAGCCGTAATGAAGCCTGCTATCGAATCAATAAGATAGTGGGCTTTGATATATACTGTGGCGCAGCATAGTAGAATATATACAGGAAGCAGAATATATACCAAGCGCTTGTTGCCACTGTGTATGGCCAATAGCATGCTTACCGTACTCATGCCAACGTGGCTGCTGGGAAACGCGGCAGTAGGTCGTTCTCCGATTTCCTGTGCCCCAATGACCAATTGTCCGAATATTCCTTTAATTTCAGGCACAATCATATCGGTATGTGACTTAAAATAGTGACCAAGGTCGGGAAGAATGCTTCCGTCGTCAGCATATCCCAAGTTGCTGAGTGCCTTGAAATAGAACTGTGGTCCGGCTACGGGCAGAAATTCGTAGATGAGGTAAAAAAGGAAGAATGAAGCCATGAAGATGTATACTGCCTTGTCAAATTCCTTGTAGCGACAGATTAGATAGAATACAATGACTGATGCCATCAGATAGTAATAGGCATAATAGCCAAAATTGAAGGCTTCGCTCCAGAATGTGCCAGAGAGGATGGTATCGAATGTAAGTGCTGGTTGACAACCGAACAGCGTTTGGTCAATTCCGGCAAAGATATGGTCCTTATAGGGCAGTATACTGCAGAATTCATATGTTTCAGGATACCACCAGATAAGCAATACCATGTAGGGAAACGTACGGAGTGCTGTTCCGATTCGTCCTTCCCAGATTGAGTCCTTGTCGTTGAGCCTGCAAGCACGAGCAATGACATTGGTCACAATCATTATACCGATTGTAATACCTCTCAACTCTACCATCTCCCATGGATTGTTCAGTTTGTTCCAGTAGATAAATGTCATTATCAGAGTGATTGCCGAATAAATCAGCACCACTATTTCCATTGATGTCAGTCGCTTCATGTCCGTGTCTTGTTTCATTGATTAAATCCATCCTTCGTTTTTGTACCATTCAATAGTTTCCTTCACACCCCGTTCCAGTTGCCATTGAGGTTCATAGTTCAGAATCTGTCGAAGTGGGGTAATGTCGCATGTCCAGTCACGTTGTGCCATAATCTTATATTTGTCACGGTTGAGTGTTGAAGGCTTACCTGTGATTTTGGATATGTCTTCGGCAATACAAGAAACTATCTTCAGTATCCATAACGGAGCCTTGATATGAATTACATGCTTTACAGCCAACTCTTTCTGAATCAGATCACTGAAAGTGCGGCTTTCATACTCCTGACCGTCGGTTACATTGAATATCTGACCGTCTGTGATATTTTTATCTATTGCTGCAAAGATTGCGCCGGTAAGGTCCCTTACATATACGAACGTGAGAATTTGTTCATTCATGCCAACAGCAAAGTCAATATGCTGCTTGATGGATTTTGCCATCATAAAATAGTCTTTTTCGCGAGGACCATAAACTCCTGTAGGACGGAATATTACTAATGGTAACTGTTGCTCTTTAAGCCAGGCTTCTGATTTCAGTTTACTATTGCCGTATGTGGATCCATAGACAGCACTCAGGCTGCTTAGGTAAACAAATTGTTTAGGAAAGCAGCCGAGTTCTCTCAGAACTTCAACAAAATTCTTTGTACATTGAAAATTGTGAAAATCAAATTCCTCTTGATTTAGACATTTAGTAGCCCCACCGGCATGAATGATAATATCAAAGTTTGTATCCTTGAGTTGTTCGCGCAATACTGATTTTTCTGTAAGATCAAGTGTGATGAATTGAAGTCTTGAGTCCTGCAACCATTTCCTACTGGAATGTGTACGCATTGCTGCCCATGTTTCAAATCCATGATTTAAAGCCTCTTCACATAGAAAACTTCCGATAAAACCACTCGCTCCGGTAATCAATATACGTTGCTTTTGTCCGCTCATATCTGTCGTGCCGTATGAATATTTGTTGAAATTATCGTATCAATTCAAGATAGATTTCTTATTTCAATTGCTGAAGCCATTTCTCTACTTCGGAAGTCCATTGTGGCTTGTATGGGAAGAAATCCATGTTGCCGTAACCATGACCACCTACTGGATAAATATGAAGAGATGCGCTGACACCAGCCTGACGGAGTGCATAGTAATACTCAATGCTATTGCGTGGGTTTACAGTGTTGTCATCTGCAGAAAGAATCATGATTGCAGGTGGAGTAGAACTGTTGACTTGCTTTTCGTTTGAGAATTTGTTTACGAGTTCGTCTGATGGATTTTCTCCAAGGAGGTTGTCACGTGATCCCATATGGGTATACTCCTTGTCCATAGTGATAACAGGATACATGAGAATCTGGAAATCTGGACGTGTTTCTGCGGAAGAATAATGTGTGGCAAGTGTTGACGCCAAATGTCCTCCTGCAGAACATCCCATAATGCCGATTTTCTTTACGCCCCATGTTTCTGCGTTTTCATGAATAATCTGCATTGCTCTTTCTGCATCGTGGAGCGGTACTTCGTTGAAACCGAAAGGCATACGGTATTCAAGTACACAGTAGGTAATTCCGAGTGAGTTGAACCATTCAGCCATATTACGTCCTTCGTGTGAGTCCGACAGCATGGTATAACCGCCACCTGGACATTCAAGTATGCAGATTCCATTAGGATTGCTTGCTTTGTAAACTTCCAGTTTTGGTTCCATGTAACCTTCTGGTAACATTCTCTTCTGAAAATCACTTGGACGTGCTACATAGTCCTTTTCTGGATTACCGTTTTGCCAAAGTTTAATAATAGTTCCTTCTGGTACCTTGGGCTGAGCAAACTGTGGTGCACCTCCTTGGCGTGGTGGAAACTGAGGACCGCCTTGACGTGGTGGAATTTGTGCTCCCTGTGGCTGTGCCAATACGCTTGATACCATTACGGCAAATAAGGCGACAATTGTGGTTAGTCTTTTCATGATGATAGAATTGTTTTGACGTTAATAAAAATATTTGATTATTGGTTTGACTTTTGCTGGTAAAGTAGTTCGATGCACGCCTTCAGGCTTTCTTCCCAATATGGTACTTCTATCCCGAAAGTCCGCTTGATTTTTGTCTTATCGAGTACGGAATAGGCTGGTCGTGGAGCCTTTGCGGGATATTCGGCAGTATGCAATGGACTGACCTTGCATGTGTTGATTCCTGCAATGCGGTGTATTGCCTTCGTGAAATCATACCACGATATGATACCTTCGTTTGAGAAATGATATGTTCCAGGTATAATTCCGTTGTCTATTATGGTCATAATCCCTACTGCCAGATCGCGGGCATAGGTCGGCGTACCTATTTGGTCGAATACTACTCCCAGACTTTCACGTTCCTTTCCCAATCGTATCATAGTCTTTACGAAGTTGTTGCCGAAAGTGGAGTACAACCATGCAGTTCTGATGATTACAGTATTTCGACATTCTTTCAGTGCGTTCGCTTCTCCTGCCAATTTTGTTCTGCCGTATACAGAATTGGGACATGGTGTGCATTCTTCCGTGTATGGAGTATGTGCCGTACCGTCGAAAACGTAATCTGTGGAAATCTGAATGAATGCACCACCGCGCCGGTCTATGGCACGCGCAAGATAACCAGGTGCGATACTGTTCAGCAGCTTGCACAGTTCTTCATTGTCTTCAGCCTTGTCAACGGCAGTATATGCAGCGCAGTTTACTATTATATCTATGGCATTGTTGCTTACGAATTCATTAACGGCATGTTCGTCCGTAATGTCGAGTTCGTCAACGTCCGTGAAGAAATAGTTATACCCATCATGTAATTTAGCCTGTAGTTGCATCTCGTTGCCCAACTGCCCGTTGCAACCAGTTATCAAGATATTCTTTCCCATAGTCTAGTTGATGGATAATGGAATTTGGAATTCACTCAGGTCAATTGCATGACCGGTGAGTGTATATATAATAGTAATGATTGCACCTGTCATGACTGCAACACCGATGGCTCTGTTAAGTACCCATATAATTCTTACGTTGTATTTATTGCGTACTTTGTCCACGAACCATGTAAGCAGGAACCACCAAAGCAGGGCTCCGACCACAATGAAAAGATATCCGGTAATCTGTGCGATAATGTTATTGGTGATAATAAACGTAAATGTACCGAATGTGAATACGAATACAGGGATAATCAACGGATTTGAGAATGTTACGGCAAAGCCAGTAAGGAAATTCTGCAGGATAGTGCCTTTGCTCCTTTTTACGGGATTGATCTTGCTTACAGGTTTTGAAAAGAAAATATATATTCCGAAGAGAAGCAGAATAATACCTCCGATAATTTTCATCCACCATGCAATGAGTGGGTCCTCGATAATTCCAACCACCAGATGCATGGCATAACCGGTGATGATAGCATATATAATGTCGGAAAGTGCGGCACCTACACCTGTTGCAAATCCTTCCCATCGGCCTTTGTTCAGCGTGCGTTGAATACAGAGGATGCCTACCGGACCCATCGGCGCCGATGCAATGATACCTATGGCAAGACCCTTGAGCATCATTTCAAAATAACTTGTGTCCTGCAGCCACTCCTGGAAGTTGGCATACTGAGGAAGTTGTGGTATTTGATTTACTGCCTGTAAAAATTGATATATCATTCCTTTATCAGTGTTGTAGTTTCTGTTATTTGTCCGAAGTCGGAATCAACTATGATACGTTGGATTAGTGAATCATTGTCACATCTCATGACTTTGTAACTTGAGGTTATACTGTCCATGCGTATTATTAGCGAACTGTCGTTGTCCAATGCCCATGTCCCTGTGTCAATCTCATCCTCGGCGGCAATAGTACAAGTGGAGTCATCATTGAATGTCCATACGGTTTCCTCCGTGATGATTTCCGGTTCTCCGTCCCCAATTTGGCTTTTTATTGCCGTCTGTTTCCATTGACCTACAATCTTTTTGGATTTCAGTTCTGGCTGACATCCACAGAATGTAATAAACGCGGAGATTGTGAATAACAGAAATACTACTCGTTTCATTATTGGTTCAAGTTCGTATTATTATTCTTTTTGCCAATACAAGATTGGCTCACTTTCCTTATTCTTCTGGAAAGAATAGGGATGCTATACTCCGGAGAAACTGCTGAAACCTCCGTCAACAGGTATGATAGTACCCGTGACGAAAGAAGCCTCTTCGCTCGCAAGGAAACGAACGATTCCGTTTAGTTCGCTTATGTCACCGAAACGTCCCATAGGAGTCTTGTTGAGAACCTTGTGACTGCGCTCGGTAAGACTTCCGTCGTCATTGAGCAAAGCCTTGCGGTTCTGTTCTCCGATGAAGAAACCTGGAGCGATGGCATTGACGCGAATCTTGTCACCGTATTTGCGTGCGAAATCCTGTGCCAACCATTTCGTAAGAGCGTTTACTCCTTCCTTGGCGATGCTGTAACCCATCACACGGCTGAGAGCATCATATGCAGCCATTGAACTTACGTTGATGATTGAACCGCTTTTCTGTTCAGCCATAATCTTTCCGAAAGATAGACAAGGGTAAACTGTACCCCAAAGATTGAGGTCAACAACTTTCTTCAGTGCATCCATATCGCACTCATATACGTTCATATCGTCCATTATGTTTGCACCGCCTACATTTCCACCGGCAGCGTTTACAAGTATATCAACACGTCCGAACTGTTCCTTAACCTTTTGTGTAAGTTCAGTTATCTCATCGTGGTTGAGTACGTTGCATACGAAACCCGTTACGGTTGTACCATTGGCAGAAGCCACTGGAGAAAGTTTTGTCAAAGCCTTGTCTACAGTTTCCTGACGGCTTCCCACTACGATTACAGTTGCCTGAGCCTGAAGAAGACCTTCACTTACATTGCTGCCGAGCACACCGGTGCCACCAGTCACAACGGCGATCTTATCCTTTAAGTTTGTCATGATTCTATTATTTATGCCGTTGGTAATTCGCCATCAGTTATAGGCTTTGCCATACGGCTGGTTGTTTTTTATTGATTTCTTGCTTTGCAGCCAATTGCTGAGAACTAATGGTTGTTTAGGTACTTTACCGTAGTCATTACTCCGTCCATTTGAGCAAGTCCCAGCATGCGCCCATGGAATGAATAGCCGGCATTGTAGCCCTTGTCTTCGTCTCCTAGCATCGTGCGTCCGTGATCCACACGCATAGGAAGATTCGGATTCTGCTCTTCAAATATGCGGCAAACTTCGATTAGGTTTGCCCTTCCCTTGAGGTGATCGGCTTCAATGAAGTCTCCGTTCGGCATCACATCAGTAGAACGTAGGTGCACGAAATGGGTACGCTTTGCATATTTGAGTGCAAGTTCAGGTACGTTGTTCTGTGCTCCAGCCGAAAGACTTCCGCAGCAGAAGGTGAGTCCGTTGTGCGGATTGTTTACGGCAGAGAGGAACCATTCGATGTCTGCATCGTTTTTTACCACGCGGGGAAGTCCGAGCAGTGGCATAGGAGGATCGTCGGGATGAACGCACATGTTCATGTTCCATTCGTCGCATACAGGCATAATCTGTTCAAGGAAGTACTTCCAGTTCTCACGGAGTTTTTCTTCTGTGATTCCGTCATAGAGGGCAAGCAAATCCTTGAAGAGTTTTACTGGATTCTTGTCATCCTCACTGATATTTCCGTTTACGAATCCCTGAGTCTTTACGATAATAGTGTCCACGAGCGCGTCACGGTCGGCATCCGTCATATGAAGATGCATCTCGGCGGCAGCCTTCAGTTCTTCTTCGTTGTAATCCTTGTCGCAGCCTTCGCGCTGAAGAATGTACTTGTCAAAATACACGAACTTCACCTTGTTGAAGTAGAGTGAAGTAGAACCGTCAGCCCAAGGATGATCGAGTTCTGTTCGTGCCCAGTCGAGTACCGGCATGAAGTTGTAGCAAATTGTATGAATACCGCATTTGCCGAGGTTGGCAAGGCTTACCTTGTAGTTTTCAATGAGTCGGTCACGGTCGGCTCCACCGTATTTGATGGCTTCGCATACAGGCAGGCTTTCTACTACTGACCAACGAAGTCCGAAACTCTCGATGTAGTTCTTGAGGTCGGTAATTGCTTCCACAGTCCATACGTCACCGTTCTTCACCTCATGTAAGGCTGTAACGATACCTTCCACTCCAATCTGTCGGAGCATCTGAAGTGTGATTTTGTCGTTCTTACCGAACCATCTCCATGTTTTTTCCATAATTAAGTATATTTTAGTAATTTCGTTTCTTGTCTTAATCTTTATTTTGCTTTTGCTGACAGTCAATTGCTTTCAAGTGCAAAGTTACGATATTTATTTATATATACCACGTTTTTCGTGTAATAAATTGTCTTTTTGGAGTCAACAGACGGGTGAGTCAACAAGTCAGCGAGTAGAAAAGACAACACAGGAGTAATGCCGCATTTGGCATGACTCCTGTGCTTTATAGATTTCTCCCTTTGTGTTATGGCAGTTTTTTACGTTTCTACTTCTGCTTTATGATTCCCATACGATATGCTACGAGTAGTTTCCTTAGGTCTTCAGCCTTGGTGCGGAGAATGACACCTTTGTCGGTGTCTTTCACGTACATGCGGTTCTGACTGAGTTCCACAATCTGGGTCTTGCTGCGTATGTCTATTCCCTTGCGGATGGCTTCGTCGGCTGTGGTGAAGGGGTAGTGCTGCACGAGTTCGAGCCCACGGCTGTGGAAGGTAAGTGTATAGCCTGCTATACCTGTTTTTGGCTGATATGCCAATGAGAATCCTCCGTCGATGACGAGGTGCCTGCCTTGTGCCTTGATGGGTGTCTCACCCTTTATGGTTCGCACAGGTACGTGTCCATTGATGATGTGACGGTGTTCGCCTGTGACACCGAAGTCATCGAGAATCATGTCCATGACTTCAGTACTGTCGCCGTATCGGTAGTAATAGCCCTTACGCTCGGTATATGCCGAAGTGTCGTCAATGAAATAGCGTTCGAATGTGGTCATGCGGTCCTTGTCGAAGAGTGGACTCTCCTTTCCGCACCATAAATACCATAGGTAGTCAATGGCATTCTGACGTTCTTCGGCTTTTGTGTCGGCTGAGAATGCGGAACGTACAACTCTTCCGACTTTCTTCATGAGTTCCATGCCCTTGTATGTCTTGCCGAAGATTTCGACTTCCTTGAGTGAACCGTCCTTGTTGAGTGGAACGGATGCGTGGAACATGAGGTTGGAGTTGGACACCTGAAACATGCTGCCATGAGAGAGAAGAAGTGCGATGTGTCGGTGGAGTCGGTCACTGGTGAGGAAGGAATGTCCAATGCGCTGCATGACGCTTTCTTCTTCCGGTGTCAGTAGAGATGGATTATCGGCTGAGGCGGTAGGGAAGTTGGTGTCGCGCAAGGCATAGGTATGTCCGTCAATGTCTATGGTTCCGTCGGTGAGGTTTATGCGGTTGATGAGTCGTCGCCCGTCCATACGGTATTCGGGATGCTGACTGATTAGTCGTGCCTCTTCCTTGAACTGTATGACGGTGATAGCCTTGTGCATCATCGAGGCGAGGCGCTCGGACTTTTCGTCCTGATGGTCGGTAGGACGGAGATGTTCTGTCCGGAACTGTGTGCATGGGTCACTGCCGTATGTTTCAAGTGCAAAGGTGGCAAGTGGCAGAAGATTGATACCGTAGCCGTCTTCGAGTGTTGCCTGATTGCCATAGCGCAGCGACATACGCAGTACGTTGCAGATGCAGGCGCGGTTGCCGGCTGCTGCTCCCATCCAATCGATGTCGTGATTACCCCACACCATGTCGAAATGGTGATAGTCCATGAGCGTGTCCATAATTAGATGTGCTCCTGGACCTCGGTCGTAGATGTCACCGAGGATGTGAAGGCGATCTACGGCAAGACGCTGTATGAGTTTGGACAGTTCTGTGATGAAGGCATCGGCACGTCGTGTCTCTATGATGGTAAGTATTATCTGGTTATAATAGAGGTGTTTCTTATCGCCGAGACTTCCTGCTGATTCGTTGAGTAATTCCTCTATCACGTATTCAAATTCCTTCGGCAGTGCCTTGCGTACCTTTGAACGTGTGTATTTTGATGATACTTCACGACAGAGGGTGATGAGGCGGTTGAGAGTTTTGACATAGAAGCCATGTAGGTTGTGGCGCTTCTTGGTATGAATGAGTTCCAGTACCTGTTCAGGATAGTATATAAGCATGCAAAGATCCTGTTTCTCACGTTTCGTCATAGTGTCGGCAAAGAGTTCCTCCACCTTACTTCGTATATATCCCGATGCATTTCGCAGTACATGATTGAAGGCATCACTCTCACCGTGTGGGTCGGATATGAAATGTTCCGTCGGTTTCGGCAGATTGAGTATTGCCTCAAGGTTTATGATTTCCGTACTGGCATCGGCAATAGTGGGGTAGGACTGCGAAAGCAACTGCAGGTAGCGCAGGTCATTGCGAATGTCTTCTTCTGTTATTGTGTTCATTTGTATAATGAGTCAGCGGGTTTAATGGATTCCGATTATTCGGATAATCATGGGGCTGGAAAAAATTCTCCAAATGGCAAAGCCGATGGTTATGGCTAATGGTTAATAGCAACCTTAATGACTAAGCCGCTGAGTGGCGGCAGGATGAGATTTATGAGTCCGTCGGGTTCCAGATGTGTTCTCCCTTTTTCGCCGGTAAGCATTTCCACGGAGTCGTAAATACCGGGTGCAATGCTGAGATAATCGAAGGCATGGTGCGGAATGTTGAGCCCCATATCCACGGACTTGTCCTCGAAGTTGGCTATGACAATTATGAGTTGTCCGTCGGTGTGGCGTAGGAATGCATACTCGTGGTTGGTGTCCATAAGTGGATTCTGGTAGTTGGCATACATGAGATCGAAGAATTTGCCTTCGCGTATTGCTGGTTCATCGTTGCAAAGCGAAAGAACCTTATTGTAGAATTCCCTGAGCGACTTTTCCGAATCTGACAATTGATTGTTGCGGTACCGCTTAATCTTGTCGATTGTCCAGTAGTCGAATATTGTAGTTCGTCCATCGCGTCCGCTGAATCCCTCTTCATTCATACCTTCCTCTCCGAGTTCCTGACCGAAATATATCATGAAAGGATTGTTGCGCATGAGTGCCGACACGAGTAGGGCGGGGCATCCTTTTTGTGCCGAACCTGCAAAGAATTCTGATGCGATGCGCTGTTCGTCGTGGTTTTCGAGGAAGTTAAGCATGTGTTCCTGTATGTCGTCAACCGACTGCCAGCACTGTGTGATACGACTTGCACTATCACCTCCTACAACGGCACGGAGAGTATCGTAAAGCCCAACCTTGTCGTAGAGATAGTCGAACTTGCCATTGAAAATATAGTTACGGTATTCCCATGGATTATATACTTCGGCAATGAATATGATGTCCTTGTGCTCGGACTTGATTTTCGGAATGACCCATCCCCAGAACTCACAAGGTACCATTTCCGCCATGTCACAGCGGAAACCGTCAACGCCCCTTGAACTCCAGTAGCGGAGAATGTCGAGCATCTTGTTCCATGTGTCGGGCACATCAACAGCATTGAAGTAGGTATGACGGTCGTGCTCGTAATCCACACCATAGTTGAGTTTTACTGTCTCGTACCAGTCGTTGCGGCTCGGATATGCTGAAAAACAATCGTTTCCGGTAACCTTTGCTGGATTTTCCCGATATGAAACAGAATCTTGATTATCGATGATATTCTGTAGAGAGAGTTGTTCACCGACAAGATAATAGAAATTATTGTGTGGGTCAAACCGTGTGGTATTGTTGTCATCTTCGCCCAAATCATTTATTCCGATAGGTTTTGCATCTGAGTGATACTGTCGTGCCACATGATTGGGTACAAAATCTATAATCATCCTGAGACCTGCTTCGTGCGTACGTCTTACCAGCGCATCAAACTCATGCAGACGTTCCGGCACATCTTCGGCAAGGTCGGGGTCGATGTCATAGTAGTCCTTTATGGCATAGGGACTTCCAGCCCTACCTTTCACTACTTCTGGATTGTCGGGAGTTATTCCATACTTTGAATAATCAGTTTTCTGGGCATGTTCAATAAGCCCGGTGTACCAAATATAATTACATCCCAGTTCCTTTATGGCGCTGAGGTCTTCTGATGTGAAGTCATTCATCTTTCCACATCCATTCTGTTTCTTTGTACCGTCGGATTTATTGTGTTTCCCGTTTGCTCCGTAAAGACGTGTAAATACTTGATAGATAATAGGTCGGATCATATTGTAATTTCGGTTTTGAATTAGGATGGTTTATTGTTGATGCCAAAAATAGATGGCATTATGATTCATGAAATCAGAATCGTATAATAAAGGTAGTGAAAGAGAACTTCCACTACCTATGCTGTGTTGTTATCGCATGATTTTTGCAATCAATCCCTGCAGCACCTTGCCTGGCCCACATTCCGTAAATTCAGTGGCTCCAGCCGCAATCATGTTCTGTACTTCTTTTGTCCAGCGTACAGGAGACGTGAGTTGCTTCAGGAGATTTGCCTTGATCTCATCAGGGTTGGTGTGACCTTCAGCATCTACGTTCTGATATACCGGACAGTTAGGTGTCTTGAATTCTGTAGCTTCAATTGCTGCCGCCAATTCATCCTGTGCCGGCATCATCAGCGGTGAATGGAATGCTCCGCCGACTTTCAGAGGTAAGGCGCGTCGTGCTCCTGCTTCCTTCAACTTTTCACATGCAGCATTGATAGCATCGATATTGCCTGAAATAACTACCTGTCCGGGACAGTTGTAGTTTGCAGCAACAACAATGTTTCCTTCAGTAGATATCTCTGCACAGATTTTTTCGATAACTTCATCGTCAAGGCCGATAATTGCAGCCATTGTGGATGGTGTCATTTCACATGCCTTCTGCATTGCCATGGCACGTTTGTAAACGAGTTTAAGCCCGTCTTCAAAACTGAGACATCCTGATGCAACAAGTGCGGAGAACTCTCCAAGTGAATGTCCGCCCACCATGTCTGGCTTGAACTCATCACCCATGCATAGTGCAGAAATCACGGAATGGAGAAATACTGCAGGTTGAGTAACCTTTGTCTGGCGCAGTTCCTCATCAGTACCTTCAAACATGATATCTGTAATTCTGTAACCAAGAATGTCGTTTGCCTTGTCGAACAAATCCTTTGCTAAAGATTGTGACTCGTATAAGTCCTTGCCCATACCGGAGAACTGTGCTCCCTGACCTGGAAATACAAATGCTTTCATCGTTTATATATATTTAGAATGTCGTTTTATATTAACTCGCTGCAAAGATAATCAATTATTTTCTAATAAACAAATATCTGTTCCCTTGCATACTAAACGTTTTGCATCACTTATGTTCTGCTCTATGGTTTGTCTGTCTGCAAATATCACGTTAAAGGCGCTTGAACAAGGATAACGGTTGAAGAAAGGATTGTCTGAAACATAAAGGTCGATGGATTCAATTTCTCTGGAACTTCCAACATTTCTGTAGTAGTTGGCAATTCGTTCCTTGATCCGTGGCAATACCTTAATGCCTGTCCGTCCGTCGTGGAAGTGAACTATTGCAATCACGTGCCACTTCCTCCGTGTGTCCATCAACAGTTCTTTCTGTTCCTTCGTGCTTTTATGCGAGATGGTTATGTTTCGGTTGTACCTTTTGTTGATGTCGTTCATCATGCAGCGGAACACCTGTCCATGTGCCGATGTGTCTTTCAGCCGATGATATGCGATGAAATAGTGAATCATCTCATGAATTATCGTGTCTTCAATTTCGCATTCCGGTAAGTCGATGCGCGAGTTTATGCGAAGTTTGAAATCAGAGTATTCTACATTCCCGAACAGTGTTCTCCGTTTCCTGAATGTACACATTCCGATGAATGTCCTTGCATTGGAGAGGAGTACAGGGATTTTTGGCAGTTTGCCGCCAAACATCTTTCTGTTGAATTCCTCAAATTTCTGTTCTATGTATGGAATAGTAGGTTTCATGAGTCTTGACCATATAGTGTACAACAAAGGTGTACTCCTTTTGGAATACACCTTTATGTATATAAGAGTTGTGACTGCTTATATTTTTTTACTTTACCTTTTCAACAACAGCCTTGAATGCTTCAGGATTGTTGAGGGCAAGGTTTGCAAGAGTCTTGCGGTTGATTTCGATTCCAGCCTTGTGGAGAGCACCCATAAGTTGTGAATAACTCATACCTTCGAGACGTGCTGCAGCGTTGATACGCTGAATCCAGAGAGCACGGAATTCGCGCTTCTTGCGGCGACGGCTTACGAATGCATAAGTGAGACCCTTTTCATAGGCGTTCTTGGCAACGGTCCAAACGTTCTTGCGTGCACCGAACTGACCCTTAACTCGCTTTAAAATCTTCTTTCTACGAGCACGTGATGCTACGTGGTTTACTGATCTTGGCATAATTTTTTTCTTTTTCGAATGTTAGCGGTGATGTGTTCCTTTTTCACTCTTTCGGGGCTAAACATTCAGTTAAACATTTGTTGATTGTTTTCTTTCTGACCCTTTACTGTCGTCAGCCGACTGTCACCAGTGTGGCTTATTTGACGATTGAAAAGATTAACGGAGACAGAGGAGGTCACGAACCTGCTTTACGTTAGCAGAAACTACGATAGCAGAGTGGTCGAGGTTTCTCTTCTGCTTCTTTGTCTTCTTAGTCAGAATGTGGCTGTGATAAGCGTGCTGACGCTTGATCTTGCCTGTGCCTGTAAGCTTGAAACGCTTCTTGGCAGCTGAGTTTGTTTTAACTTTTGGCATTTTTTGTTTTGTTTAATATGTTGTTAATATTCGGCGGCAACGTATATACCAAGACGTTACGCACCTATTTTCCTGAATGCTATTCTTCTCCGGCTGTTTCTTCCTCAACTTCGCCTGACGTGGTTTCCGGCTTGGCTGCAGTTTCAGCCTTTGGCTTCTTGGCCTGACCGGGTTTCTTAGGTGAAAGCATGATAATCATCTTCTTTCCTTCCATGTTAGGCATGGATTCCACCTTTGCAATTTCTTCGAGGTCGTTGGCAAAACGGAGCAACAATACTTCGCCCTGTTCCTTGAACACGATTGAACGTCCCTTGAAGAAGACGTAAGCCTTTACCTTGTTGCCATCCTTTATGAATTCCTGAGCATGCTTCAGTTTGAAAGCATAGTCGGCTTCCGCTGTCTGAGGTCCGAATCTGATTTCCTTGACTTCAATCTTTACTTGCTTTGCCTTCATCTCCTTTGCTTTCTTCTTCTGCTGATAGAGGAACTTGCTATAGTCGATGAGACGGCATACAGGTGGTTGTGCGTTAGGTGAAATTTCTACAAGGTCAACTTCCATTTGATCTGCCATTTGCAGGGCTTCGCGTGTTGAAACTACTCGTGATTCAATTCCGTCACCTACTATTCGGACTTCGCGTACACGAATCTGTTCGTTGATTCGGTACTGCTGTTTTTTGTTGTCACCTTTCATTAATGTGATGGCTACTGGTTTGTTTTGTCTTCGTTGTTAATTATTAATTTTGCGAATTTCAGCGGGCAAAGTTACAAAATAAAAAAGAACTGACAATTGATTCTGTACATTATTTTTGCTGAAATACTTATTTTTTTGCAGTTTGAGTGTTGATTATGTGTTATTTTACCATGTGTAAAGTCAAAGAATTAATGTCCGATGTCATTAAGTATGTCGAGTGCCTGCCTGATACTTCTGACATCCTTTATGAGAAGTGAGCGTTTTTCACCTTCGCGCAGTTTTGTCTGTCGGGGGTGGAAAGACACATAGTCGATAATCCTGAAAAATGTCTTGCTCTGATAGTATTTACTGGTGAAGTCACTTGGAAAATACAATATCATGTTATGCGCCTTCAGCATGACCTTTTCAATGCCGAGGCGGGTTGCTGCCCATTTCAGAGGCATGACATTCAGTAATTCGTCAGCCACTTCAGGGAGTTCTCCAAATCTGTCGATAAGTCGCGTGCGGTATTGTGCAAGTGCTTCTTCAGAAGTAAGAGAATCCAGTTCGCGGTAGAGGCTCATGCGTTCGCTGCTGCTCGGTACGAATTCTTCGGGGAAGTATGCAGCAAGGTCGGATTCAATGTCAGATGATACCTCTCCGATAAAGTTACTGTAGTTGTCAACCGAAGAATAATCCCCGTCCTCGTTATCCTTTCCGTCATTTTCATTTGTCATGTCACCGGATGCTTTCAGTTCAGCCATTGCTTCTCCAAGCACTTTCTGGTATGTCTCATAACCGAGGTCGGCAATGAATCCGCTCTGTTCGGCACCGAGTAGGTTTCCTGCGCCACGGATGTCAAGATCCTGCATGGCAATCTGAATGCCACTTCCGAGTTCCGAGAAATTCTCCAGAGCCTGCAATCTTCTTCTTGAAGGATCAGGCAAAGCCGCCAAGGGAGGTGCTATGAGATAGCAGAAGGCCTTTCTGTTGCTTCTGCCTACACGTCCACGCATCTGGTGAAGGTCGCTCAATCCATACATGTGTGCAGAATTTATGATGATGGTGTTGGCGTTAGGAATATCCACTCCGTTTTCCACGATAGTAGTAGAAAGCAGGACATCATAGTCATGGTTCATGAAGTCATACACAATCTGCTCCAGTTCCTGAGGATCCATACGACCGTGACCGACAGCGACACGTGCGTCAGGTACATACTTCAGAATGAGAGCCTTCAGTTCATCGAGATTGCCTATCTTGTTGTTCACGAAGAATACCTGTCCGTTGCGGCTCATTTCGAAGTTTATGGCTTCTGCAATGATTTCAGGTGAGAAAGTATGAATTTCCGTCTGAATAGGATAACGGTTTGAAGGAGGTGTCTGGATAATACTCATATCCCTTGCACCCATGAGTGAGAACTGTAACGTTCTAGGTATAGGAGTCGCGGTCATGGTGAGTGTATCCACGTTTACCTTCATCTGACGTAGTTTTTCCTTTACGCTCACTCCGAATTTCTGCTCTTCGTCAATTATGAGCAACCCTAAATCCTTGAAGCGCACACTCCTGCCGATGAGTTTGTGCGTACCTATGATGATGTCCACCTTCCCGTCAGCAAGGTCTGCCAGTACGTCCTTCGTCTGTTTGGCAGTACGGGCCCTTGATAGGTAATCCACCCTTACAGGAAAGTCGTGCAGACGTTCGGAGAAAGTCTTGTAGTGTTGATAAGCCAATACGGTCGTAGGCACGAGTACAGCCACCTGCTTTCCGTCGCATGCAGCCTTGAATGCAGCACGGACAGCCACTTCCGTCTTACCGAATCCCACGTCTCCGCACACCAATCTGTCCATAGGTTGCCGGCGTTCCATGTCGGCCTTCACGTCCTGAGTGGCTTTGAGTTGGTCGGGAGTATCCTCATAGACGAAACTTGCCTCCAGCTCCTGTTGCATGTATCCATCTTGACTGTATGCAAACCCTTGTTCCTGCATACGCTGTGAGTAAAGTCGGATGAGGTCGCGTGCAATATCCTTCACTTTCGATTTTACACGTTCCTTCAGCCGTTCCCATGCACCGGTTCCGAGTCGGCTCAGCCGTGGAGCCTCACCATCCCTGCCCTTGTATTTTGAAACCTTGTTGAGGGCATGTATTGACACATAGACAATATCGTTGTTCTGGTAGATAATCTTTATCATCTCCTGATATACCGTCCTGCCGTCAGGGTCGGTGGTAGGTACACGGAGCAATCCGCCGAACTTACCCACGCCGTGGTCGATGTGAACGACATAGTCACCTATGGCAAACTGCTGAATTTCCTTCAGCGTGAGGGCCACCTTTCCACGTCGTGCCTTGTCGCTCCTGAGATTGTATTTATGGTATCTGTCAAATATCTGATGGTCGGTAAAGTAGCATTGCCTTGCATTATGGTCGATGAATCCTTCGTGAATAGCCTTGTTTACGGCATTGAACGTAATCATCATCTCCCCCTTCCTGTTCGCATCAAAGATATCCTCCAGGCGTCGTATCTGATGCTCGCTGTCGGCAAAGATTGTGATGTGGTAACCTTCGCTCAGCAATCTTTCAAACTCAGAAGTGACAAGTTCAAAGTTCTTGTGGAAGAGAGGTTGTATGGCAGTTTCAAAATCCACCGTAAGCAGATTCCCGTCATTACTGTCAGTATTGTATGTGCCGATATGGATTTTCCTGAACGGTCTGATGCCGTTGCAGAACTCATCCCTTGTAGAAATAAAACTGCTGTTGAGTATTCCTTCGCTGTTTTCTGTCATTGCCTGCCTGCTGAATCCTTCCTGATGGCTTAAGTCGATTCTGTCGGCAATAAAATTGAAATCTCCCGATGCAACAATTGTGTCATCGGGAAGAAAACTGACAAACGGAATATAATTCACTTCGGCACCATGCAGTTCCGGAACGATAGTAATCTCGTTAATCTTTCTGTCGGAAAGTTGGCTTTGAATGTCGAAAGTACGTATTGAATCCACCTCATCGCCGAAGAAGTCAATGCGGTATGGCTCGTCATTGCTGAACGAGAAAATGTCCACGATACTTCCGCGTATGGCAAACTGTCCCGGTTCATAGACATAGTCGGTACGGTTGAAACCCAAGTCGAAGAGAAAGGTCTCGAGGTCGGTAACATCATACGATTCTCCCGTCTTCAGGGTAATGGTGTTGTCCGACAGATCCTGACGCGAAACCACCTTCTCGGCAAGGGCTTCAGGGTAAGTAACGATGATACCCCTTCCGTGGTGGGCAAGGACATTTGTCCTGAGAATTTCGTTTGCAGAGTCTTTCTGGTTATACTTTATAGCCCTTCTGTAAGAAGAAGGAAAGAACATCACCTCCTCGTCACCCATCATCTGAGTCAGGTCATGGTAGAAATATCCTGCTTCTTCCTCATCGTTGAGGATAAAGAGAAAACTGTCTCCGTTTCCGTCAGGTTCAATGGCTTTTTTGATGACGGATGCGAACACCAAAGGAGTGGCAGAACCACAAAGTCCTGTCACTTTAATGTCGCTTTTCCGGTTTCTTAAAACCTCACGCAATCTCCTGACATCATCCGATGATGCCAATTGTCTGAGTAACTGTGATGTTTCCAACGTCCGATTCTATTGTAGTCTTAGCGTTGGCTTGAAACTGCGTGCAAACAGTCGTAGGAAGTTCAGAGTTTCAATGCTGGCGTGTTTTTCAACCATGCCGCCTAAGTCTTTCAGGAAAATGTCGGAGTCGTTGATGGAGTGTGTATAATCAATCATAGGCAAACTAATAAAATCCTTTATCATAATAACGCACTCAGATACTATTTATTGTCTATTGCGTAAAAAAATCTATGACGTTTCATGTCGGTTCCTTAATAATATGCCTTTCCTCTGCATTCAATCAATGTCCTGGCAGGTTCAGCATCGTCTTGCTGCCGCTTTTTGAAAGAATGTATTCGAGGTTGGGACAATTTTGTATATTGTTTTATATCTGCGTTTTATGCATTAAAAGGTAGAAAAGTGATGATGGGAGTTTTTCAGAATTCTGGAAAAATTGAAGATTTAACATTTTTAACTATATCTTAACAACGAAATGATAGGCAAAAGTGGCATTTTGGAGGATGTGATGGTGGTTTAGTGTCGAGCCATGCAAGGGAAGTCAAAATGAGCGGCAATGCTATTACACCTATTTATTATATACAGAGACTTATTAGGCGTTTGGTGTGGTGGTTGAAATCTGCGTATTACCTCAAGTCGCATAGTATGTTAAGGGGAAGGTGGCTACATTTGGCGGTCATTCCATTGCTTTTACTACATCTGACTATTGTCTGCTCACTAAATCAGCCTCTGACTGCATTTTGGAGGATAATTGCGGATTTTAGACTATAAAGGAAGAGTAGAAAGTCTTGGTTAATTCTGGCGCTTAAAAATAGGAGTATAATTTCAAATTAGCAAAGAAAAATGCAATAAAAAACTATTTCGAGAGTGATTTTAAGCGTTTTTTTAATAAAAAAAGACAATTCGACCGAAAAAAATGATTTTTTCTTGATTTTTTGAAAATAAATGTATACCTTTGTGAAGTCGTGTCTATGTTGTGTCATCCGAAAAGGATGCACAGATGGGCGAGACACTACATAATGCAAAAGCGTCATCGATGCTTTGTCTATTGGTTAATTGAAACCTGAGAAATTTCAAAAAGAGAAATCAATGACAATGTCAGAAGTGAATGCTACGGGTATGGATTCGCTGTATCCCGGGGTGTGTATTGAGGATTTGATCCTCATGCACACTTTCCCTGGAGGTACGTGTAAATACCGGGCGTGGGCAGACACTCTACTCGTCAATTTCTCAGGCAATCTCAGGGCCTCAATTAACGGACGAGAAGAAGTGGAAGCCCACGCCGATTGTATTATTGTAGGCAACAATTTGTCAAACTTAATTGCCTTATTGGGTTTCTATAGGCTATTTAATAGAGAATGAAACATTATAATATAGTTGCCATAGAAATTACAAACGAAGGAAAGGTACCTGAGTTAAAACACCTAACTGTAAGTGGATTGGATATAGTTCACCAATCTCAAAACGAGATTGCCGAAATGGCACTTGCTGCAGTTAATAATGTTTCTGGAACAAAGGAAGTTAAGTTTGTGGCAGAGCTTTCCGAGGAAGACTTCAACAGATATTTCCACAATCAGTTAAAGGACTACATCAATTCAACGAATTGACTATACACAGAGAATGCAGATTCGCTGCAAAGGATGTATGCAAAGAGAAAGTCGATTCGCTTGATAGGATGTAGACATAACCCTCTAATACTAATCATTATGAAGAAGTATCAGAAAGCAAAGATGGTTGCTAAGAACCTTGCATCTGGCTCTTATGCTGCAGGTTGTCCAGCTGAGGAACGTGGCTGGGAAAACACCGGCAAATATAGCTGCATCAATTGCGAGCGTACCAAGTAAACTGTCAAAAAATCATGGGGGGTGGAAAGGAACTGTACTTTTCTTTCCCCCCCCCCTCTATTTCAAATAGACCATGTTAGTAAAACAAAGTAAGAATACTTTTATCAGAACAACCGATCATTATGGCTATGTTACTAATCAACTTACTCGTCATGATAGAACTTATGACGAGTCGGGAGCAGATTGGTTGAAAGAAATAAACAGAGAACCTCAAGAAATTGATGATATTGTGGCTCGCCTTGTCACTCTCTACGAGGATGCAGATCCTGAGATAATTAAATGTGACTTTATAGAATTTATTGAGAGTCTTGCTAAAGACAAATTCATTGTTACTGGCGAAACTGCAGAAGAATTAGATGCTAAGGACGAAGATTTTACCTATTCGGTTGAAATTCCTAAAACAATGGCAGATAGTTTCTACCAGGCTACAGATGAAAAAGTGAGCGAGAACACTCAAGACTTTTTCCTTGAGGAGGTACAGGGGCGCCCACTAATCTCAAGTCTTCAGTTTGAACTTTCCAGCAGATGCAACGAACGATGTATTCATTGCTATATACCCAATGAAAAGAAGAATCATGGTTTTGACATGCCAACTGCAAAAGTTAAATCAATTCTTGATGAATTTGCAGCCATGGGTGGCATTCATGTAACGCTTTCTGGTGGTGAGGCTTTTTTGCATAAGGATATAATAGAAATCGCAAGATATTGTAGAGAAAAAGATTTGAAGATTTCCATTCTCTCTAATCTTATTTCCCTAAAAGATGAACAGATTGAGGCACTCAAAGATGTAAACCTCTCATTGATACAAGTTTCTTTGTATTCAATGAATCCTGAAATCCATGATTTTATTACTACGGTTAAAGGCTCATTCGAGAAAACAAAATCCTCGATTGAGAAATTAGTTGAAGCCAATATTCCAATTCAGATTAGTTGCCCTATTATGAAGGCCAATCGAATTGGTTATGAAAAAGTGCTTGAATATGCTCAAAGGCTTAAAGTAAAAGCGCAGACAGACTATATCATGATGGCTCGCTCCGATCTTGACACAGAGAATTTGGCTAATCGGCTGTCATTGGAAGAGACTGAAGAATTACTTCGAAGCATTATAGAACATGATGTTCGCTATAGAGAAGAAACTCTTCAGCAGTTGCCAATAACAGATGAGATAAAGTTTAATCTTGAAAGATATATGAAGCAACCGGTATGTGGTGTTGGATATGACAATTGTTGCATCACAGCTAATGGGGATGTATATCCATGTGCTGGTTGGCAGGACTATGTATTAGGTAATGTCTACAAGCAGACACTCAAAGAGATATGGGAAAACAGCGAACGAGTCAAAGAACTTCGAAAAATCACTCAAGCATCATTCCCTCAGTGTCTTGAATGTGAAGCTCGTGACTATTGTGCAAGATGCTTAGTCCGCAATTACAACGAATCTGGAGGAGATATGTTTGCCGTCAACCACCATTTCTGTGATGTTGCTTTTTTAAACAAGAAAATTGTTGAAGAGTACCGAGCAAAGGGACTCATATAAGAATATAAAAACCTGTTGGCGGAATTGAAAACCGCCTGATTTATTGATTAATATTATGTT
>JAKSJB010000012.1 GCA_024398475.1 Bacteroidaceae bacterium
GTCAATCCTCAGCGGACTTCCGTTTTTTTTGTGCCTATTGCTTGCGTCTTTTGCAGTTTATTCGTAACTTTGCATTCAAATTCAAAAATAGGTATAATTCTTAATACTTTACTATATGGATCAGGTATTATTGGAACAATGTGTGAAGGAGGCTCAGTTCTGGGCTGCGAGCGATGTGTTTGACAAGGATACTCAGAAGGAGGTGAAGGCCTTGCTTGATGCTGAGGATAAGTCTGCCTTGGTTGATTCGTTCTATCAGACTCTTGAATTCGGTACGGGTGGCCTGCGCGGCATTATGGGTGCGGGTACTAACCGTATGAATATATATACTGTGGGTGCTGCTACCCAGGGGCTTGCGAACTATCTGAACAGGTGGTTTGCTGACAGGGAGGAAATCAGCGTGGTTATCGGTGTTGACTGCCGCAACAATTCGGATGTGTTTGCTGAGCGTGTGGCTGACATCTTTGCTGCCAATGGTATTCATGTGTATCTGTTTGAGGATATGCGTCCTACTCCTGAGGTTAGTTTTGCTATCCGTCATCTGGGCTGCCAGAGTGGTGTGAACATTACTGCCAGTCATAATCCACGTGAGTATAATGGTTACAAGGCTTACTGGGATGATGGTGCTCAGGTGCTGGCTCCGCATGACAGGGGTATCATTGAGGAGGTGAACAAGGTGAGGTATGAGGATGTGAAGACTGGTGGTGACAGGTCGCTGATTACTATTATCGGTGAGGAGGTTGACAGGGCTTATATTGATGCTGTCAAGACTCTTTCCATCGATAAGGCTGTGATTGAACGCCAGAAGGATCTGAACATTGTCTATACTCCTTTGCATGGTGCGGGCATGATGATGATTCCGCGTGCTATCCGTTCTTGGGGTTTCGAGAATGTGAACTGTGTTCCTGAACAGATGGTGAAGGATGGTAACTTCCCTACGGTTGTTTCTCCTAATCCTGAAAATGCTGAAGCGCTTACGCTTGCTGTCAATCTGGCTAAGAAGATTGATGCTGACATCGTGATGGCGAGTGATCCTGATGCTGACCGTATTGCTATGGCTTGTAAGGATGACAGGGGGGAATGGCGCATCATCAATGGTAACCAGACTCTTATGATTTTCCTTTACTATATTATAAGGAACAGGGATGCCAAGGGCTTGCTTTCTAAGGATGACTTCGTGGTGAAGACTATCGTGACTACTGAACTTGTCAAGCGTTTTGCTGACAGGTATGGTATTGAGATGAAGGATTGCTATACTGGATTTAAGTGGATTGCCCGTGAAATCCTGCTTGCTGAGGGTAAGAAGAAGTATATCGGCGGCGGTGAGGAGTCTTTCGGTTTCCTTGCTGAGGATTTCTGCCGTGACAAGGATTCGGTCAGCGCTTGTGCGTTGCTGGCTGAAATTTGTGCATGGGCTAAGGATCAGGGTAAGACTCTCTACGAGATTCTGATGGGTATCTATCTTGAATATGGTTTCTCGTTCAATAAGGCTGTCAACGTGGTTCGTCCTGGTAAGTCGGGTGCTGACGAGATACGTCAGATGATGGAGAACTACAGAAACAATCCTCCTAAGGAACTTGCTGGTTCGCCTGTGAAACTGATTAAGGACTACAAGACGCTGAAGTCTACTTGCAGTTGCGGCAAGGTGGAGGACTTGGTTATGCCTGAGACGAGCAATGTAATCCAGTACTATACTGAGGATGGTACGAAGGTCAGTGTCCGTCCTTCGGGTACTGAACCTAAGATTAAGTTCTACATTGAGGTTTTTGCTGACATGAAGGATGCTTCGCAGTATAATGCTCTCTGTGAACAGTCTGAGGGTAAGTGTGCTGAGATTCTCAGGAGTCTCGGTGTTGAGTAGTTGATATTTGATATTTGATATTTTGACGTCGGCCTCGTAGCTTAGCTGAATAGAGCGTCAGATTCCGGTTCTGAAGGTCATGGGTTTGAATCCCATCGAGGTCACTCGGCGTACTGAATGTCTGTATAAATCACGATATCGGTGTAAATCACGATATCGGTATAAATCACGATATCGGTGTATCAAATTCGTATCGGATTTCGGATAATTGTTGTAGTCATACTTCTACTTAACTCCCTTTAACTCCAAATCTTCTGACTACTTAAATTCTTTCTGACTACTTATTTTCTTGTTATAGAAAAATCCTTGCAGGCACATGACCTGCAAGGATTTCTTTTTTGCTGTTTATTGTATTGAGCACACTTCTTTTTATGTATTGTGCTTTCTACAGTTCTTTCTGTATGGTGGCTGTGAGGAATTTCTTTGCTCTGCTGTATGGTATTACGATTTCTGGCATTCCTGCTGCATAGGAGGCGATTTCGTACTGTCCGTACATGAGGTGGAGTCCGTCCTTGTCCAACCATGGATCTGCTGCAGGAAGGGGTAGGTAGGTTGCGCTGTAGTAGTCGGATACCTGGAGGTTTTCTTCGAGTTCGGTATCTGATGTTACTTCGAAGTATTTCTTCAGTCCCTTGTTCAGTTCTTTCTGCAGGTCGGCATTTCGCAGCAGCATGTCTTTTCCGAATTTCTTTCCGTCGGACTTGCGGAATGTCTGACCTTCAAAACCGGAGCCGCCGTGTGCTCCTCCGCCGTACCAGTAGGTCTGGCAGGAGTAGGTGATGAGGTTGTCGGTCTGCCATACTATGGCAAATTCGTAGTCTGATGTGCATTCGGGACCGTCTCCTTCCGTGTTGCCGCCTTCGTAGGGTTCCTGACTTGTGAGGAAGGATTTGGAGTAGTATGTGAATAGGTCGTCGATGTCTGCAAGGTCGCCGAAGTAACTGCCTCCGAGGCATTCGTTGATCCATTCACGTATGTTTCCTACGAGGTATTTGTTGCCGCCTGTGGGGTAGGCTGCCTTCAGGGTGTAGTTCCAGATTCCTTTTTTCTCCTTGTTGCTGTAGGTGGTTGTCTGCAACTGTTCCGTTTCTTCTTCGTCTTCCTCTTCTTCTTCGTCGATTTCAGTGGTGTTCTCTATCGTGTCTTCGACTTCTTCTGCGTTGTCTGCTTCTACTGTCTTGTTTCCGTTGCAACCCATGATTGTCAGGGTGGCAAGCATAAATAGTATTTTCTTCATATTCGTGATGTTTGTCTTTTTTTGTTGGTTTTTAGTATTTGGTATTTGGTATTGATATGAATCCATGGATGTATTCTGTATGGATATGAATCCTTTGTTGTATCTTGTATGGATATCCATGGATGTCGTTTCTGACGCAAAGATAATAATCTTCGTGTGAAATGCATAATATGGTGTGTGAAAACTTGTGGAATTGGTATGTTTTTGCTTGTTCGGGGCTGTCTTTTTGCTGTTTTTAAATTTGAATTGTATATTGTGGGTTTGTGTGTCCTGCCATGTTTTTTACTTTCTTTTGCAATAAAAGTGCATATTTGTATTGTAAGTATTTGATTTTTTCCTTATCTTTGTAATCCAATCAGTAATGATTTGACTTAATTAACCATTTTATAAACTATTTAATATTAAAACTATGAATAAGTACAAGGGAACCCAGACGGAAAAGAATCTGGAGGCTGCATTTGCAGGTGAGAGTCAGGCACGCAATAAGTACACTTATTTTGCTTCCAAGGCAAAGAAGGAGGGTTTTGAACAGATTTCTGCCATTTTCCTCAAGACTGCTGAAAATGAGAAGGAGCATGCTAAACTTTGGTTCAAGGAACTTCAGGGTATCGGTTCTACTGCTGAAAACCTTGCTGCTGCTGCTGACGGTGAAAACTATGAATGGACTGACATGTATGAGGATTTTGCCAAGACGGCTGAATCGGAAGGTTTTCCTGAACTTGCTGCTAAGTTCCGCGGTGTGGCTGCTATTGAGAAAGCACACGAGGAACGTTATCGTGCTCTCCTCAGCAACGTAGAAGCACAGGAGGTGTTCAGAAAGAGTGAGGTGAAGGTTTGGGAATGCCGCAACTGTGGTCACATCGTTGTGGGTACTAATGCTCCTGATTTCTGTCCGGTATGTGCTCATCCTCAGGCTTATTTCGAAATACGTGAGGAAAACTATTAATCAATAGGGTGGGTGATGTAGGTCGGTATCGGTGTGCCCACTGATTGCCGGTTATCCTACGGATCTTATGAAATTAAAGGCTGCAACCATAGTATTGGTTGCAGCCTTCGTGTTAATAGGTATTGTTTAATTTATTTAGTTATTGAGGCGAATAGAGAGAATGTGAATATAATCATGTCGGTTGTGTATCAATCGCAATGGTAGTATTCCTTCTTTGGATCGTCGCTGCTGTCGGACTTCTTTGGCTGATGTGCTTCATCGCTCATGTCCTTCTTGCAGTTACCTGACTTGCATGTATCTGACTTGCTCATGCCTGTCTTATCCATGCCTGACTTGTTCATGTCGGTTGTATTCATACCTGACTTACTCATGTTTGTGTTATCCATACCTTTGTTGCTTGAATTTGTGTTGTTCATAATGTTGAAAATTTTTTTGTGTTAGTTTATTAAAATTGTTTATTTGAATCTGTGTTGTTACCTTCCCTTTCCTGCTGTTCGCATTTCTGCTTTTCTTCAGCGGACTGGGCATAACAGCGGTTTGTTGGTTCTTGTTGCTGACAGCAGTCTTTCTGTTCCAGACATTTTAGGTCGGGACAGTTCTCTTCGTTGCATTCAGTCTTCCACAAGCCGTGGATGTTGCAGTATTCATATACTGCTTCTACCTTGATGGAGCATGTGCAGATGTCGCATTCCGGCCTATCTTCTGCATTGAGGTTGACGAAACGTCCGCCCATGTGTCCATCCTTGTCCTTAAACTGTAAGTAGATAAACTGAATGTGGTGTGCTGCAGTCATTGGGTGGATGACGGCTCCGATACTGATGTGGAGCATGCATCCTTCCTTGCAGGTCATTACTGGCACGTGCTTTTCTCCTACTTCAGGATCCTGTGTCTTTGGTACCAATTCTTCCATTTCCTGTCCGCAGCAACTTGGCGTTACACCGCTGTTTGAGAGCTTTGTGATGACATTGCCGCAGATGGGACAATGATAAAATACTGTATTGTTCATAGATTTAAAGTTTTTTAGGTTGGGGGTTAATTGATTATTTGTTGTGTTTGTGTTGTTTTTTGTCATCAATCTTCGAGTGGCTCTGCCATTTTGTAGCGTCGTTCACCGAGTTTCTGATCGATGTAGTAGAGTCCGAACTTCTCGTTGCCTACCAACTCAAGTTGGTCGATGATGTAGTTTATGGAATCTTCTTCCTCTACCTGTTCGGTAATGAACCATTCCAATCTGCTTATTGTGGCAAAGTCTTTTTCATGCCAGGCAGTTGATGTCAGCTTGTTGATGTTTTCTGTCACTTCCTTTTCGTGGTAAAGTGCGTCGCGGAACATCTCAAGGGTGTTTTTCCATGTTTTAGGAACTTCGGTTATCGGAAGCAATTCTACTTTTGCCCCCTGGGCATTGATGTAGTTTTCCAAAATCCGAGCATGTTCCTGCTCCTCGAGCCATTGCACATACATCCAGTTTGCAACACCTTTCAGTCCTTTTGTCTCAGCGTCCATACTCATGGACAGATACAGGTAGGCCGAACACAGTTCTGCATTGATCTGAGTATTGATGGCGTCTTGCATTTTTTTAGTGATCATAGTGCTTTGTTTTTTTATTAATACTTATTTGGGTCTTGTCGACAAACCTTTTTCTTTTTGTTTACGCCGCAAAGTTATCGTGTTTTTCATTCATCGCAAATAAGTATTTTCCACTTTGTATCAATAGTAATTATCGTTAGGAGCGATTGAAGGGGATGTAGCAAAAAAGGCCGCCCATACGGACGACCTTTCGAGTTAAGTCTTTAGAGCTGTTTCCTTATCATTCCTTCTCTTTGAAGAAATAAACAGGAAATTAATTCCTTTTCAAAATCTTTTTGCCGTTCATGATGATGATGCCATTGTAGTTTCCGTCAACAGGCACACCCATAAGGTTTATGGCTTTGCGGCGTTTCTTGGAATTTCCTGCGTTTATGATTCCTGTATTGTCGTCTTCGATGATGTTGAATCCTTCACCCCAACCCTTTGCTTCGTATGCATCCTTGCAGTCTTGAGGTACTATGAGATTTGGCTTGTCGCCTGAAATGATATCCCATGGCTCGTTGTTAAATTGCTTCGGGTTTTTAGACGACATGATTACTGTCTTAATGGAACAACAACCGAAAGCGTAAAATCCTATGTCTGTAACGCTTTCAGAAAATGTTACTGACGTGAGATTGATACAGCCGAAGAATGCATACTTTCCGATTGTTGTCATGCTGATTGGAATTGTAATGCATGTTAGCTTGGTACATCCATGAAAAGCACTTTGACCGATACATGTAACTCCATCTGGAATTGTAATGCATGTTAGCTTGGTACAGTAACCAAAAGCACTTTGACCGATACTTGTAACTCCATCTGGAATTATTATTGATGTCAGATTGGTACAGTTATGGAATGCGCTCGTTTCTATGCTTGTCACATCATACGTCTTGCCTTCGATTTCTACCTGTGACTTAATCACTACATTTCCTGTACAGTTCCTTCCATTGGAAACCTTGGCATTATTGCCTTCTATTTCATACGTGATGCCGTTGTCGGGGTCTGTCCATTTGGGGGCGATGTATCCCCATTCATGAATTATGAATTGTTCTGCCCATCCCTCTGCCTCGTATGCCTCTTTGGTTCCAGAATTAACATAAACATAAGTTTTGCTATCATTGGAAGGAGTACCTTCCCATGAACTGGACTGATAAGGTATAGGTTTGTCAGAGTTCATGAGAATTGCTTTCAAACTAGAACAGTTAGAGAATGCGTGCCATCCTGTGTTATTTATGCTGCTTGGCATTTCTATTTCACTTAGGTTAGAACAATTACAGAAAGCAGAATCCCCAATGTATTCTACACCTTCCCGAATCTTTATCGATAATAGATTCGTACAATTAAAGAATGCCCCATGACCTATCCCAGTCACATCATACGTCTTGCCATCAATATCTACTTGTGATTTGATTTCAACTGATCCCAAACATCTCCATCCATAAGTAACCTTGGCATTCTCGCCGTCGATTTCGTACGTGATGCCGTTTTCGGGATCTGTCCATGTCGTAATTCCTCCTTCTTCCGTGATGATGAAATTCTCTGCCCATCCCTTTGTCTCGTATGTCTCCTTGGATCCCTTTGGGACAATGAGATTTGGCTTGTCGTTCCCTTCTGGAAGACCATTCCATGAACGCTTTTCATACTGTATTGGATCTTTTGATGACATAATAACTGATGCCAAATTTTTACAGTTCCCGAATGCTTCATCCCCGATAGTGTTTACGCTTTCTGGAATGGTAACTGATATTAGTCTTGAACAGTTATGGAATGCACCATCTCCAATACTTGTAACACCTTCGTAAATAGTTACTTCTGTCAAACCTAAACAGTCAGCGAATGCTGATGCTTCGATAGTTTTTACGCTGCCTGGAATAGTTACCTTTGTCAGACGGTTATAATAAAATGCATACCTTCCGATACTTGTAATGCTTTCAGGAATAGTTACATTTGTCAGACGGTTACAGTAATAAAATGCTGCATCACCGATGGTTGTCACGCCTTCAGGAATAATTATTGATGTCAGGCCGTAACAAAAATAGAATGCTTCTTCTCCGATGCTTGTCACATCATACGTCTTTCCGTCTATTTCCACCAGTGACTTGATTTCAATATTTCCAATACAGTTCTTGCCATAACAAACCTTGGCATTCTCGCCGTCGATTTCGTACATGATGCCGTTTTCGGGGTCTGTCCATGTCTGGGCATTGAGTGCCATGCTGCATAACAGGGTCAGTAATACAAATAATAGTTTCATTGTATTGTTTTTGGTTTGATTGTTTTGAATTGCCAATTAATTGTATTTTGCAATTTATATAGTTCGTGGTTCGAATATTTCGTACGCATCAAAAACACTACACCCTATAATAATATAAGGTGTAGTTTTTTCATTTTCAGCTAATGGCTAACGGCCAACAGCCTCCTTAATAAGGACGGAAGCCGATGATTTTTCTTACTTCGTTGAGAGTCTTTGCGGCACTTTCGCGTGCTTTCTCTGCTCCGAGACGTGCAATCCTGTCGAGACGTGCCTCGTCGGAAGAAATCTCGATGATGCGTTCACGGATTGGTGCTATTGTCTTCACGATATCCTCGGCGAGTTGCTTTTTCATGTCTCCGTAGCGGATAGAACAGTCGTTCCATTTTTCGTCGAAGTAGTCGTATGTGTCCTTTGTAGAAGCAATCTCCATGAGTGTGAAGAGGTTCTTGATTACTTCTGGCTTCTCGCTGTTTGGTTCAGTAGGACCGCTGTCCGTAACTGCCTTCATCACCTTCTTGCGGATAGTCTTCTCGTCCTCGAAGAGATAGATGCAGTTGCCTTCGCTCTTTCCCATCTTGCCTGAACCGTCAAGTCCCGGTACCTTGATGGCATTGTCGCCGAAGTAGAAGTTCTGAGGTTCTGGGAAGAAATCCACTCCGTAGATATAGTTGAATCGGCGTGCACACTTGCGTGCCATTTCCATGTTCTGTTCCTGGTCCTTGCCTACAGGTACCTTTGCTGCACGGTGCTGAAGAATATCGGCAGCCATGAGGGTAGGGTAGGTGAGCAGACCTGCATTCACGTTTTCGGGTTGCTTGCGTGCCTTTTCCTTGAATGTAGTCACGCGCTCCAGTTCACCGAGATAGCAGTTCATGTTGAGGTAGAGATACAGTTCCAGGGTTTCGTGAACGTCACTCTGAATATAAATTGTGGCCTTCTCCGGATCGATTCCGCATGCAATATATTCAGCAAGAATGGTACGTGCAGACTTCTGTATATCCTCTGGTTTTGGGTGAGTGGTGAGTGAGTGCCAGTCTGCTATGAAGAAATAGCAGTTGTACTCGTTTTGCATCTTTACGAAACTCTGCACGGCTCCGTAATAGTTTCCTAAGTGTAGGTTTCCTGTTGGGCGTATGCCACTTAATACTGTTTCCATCGTGTAATTATTTTTTGTTATTTATTATTTCAATCTGTTGTCTTATTGATTCCTGATGAATCAGACCGAACATCTTGTTGATGAACTCCCTGTCGATACCGAGTTGTTCGCAGCGTGCTTCCCATTTGTCAATTATCTCGCTGTATCTCATCTCGTGTACGACGGTCATGTCGTGTTCCTTCTTGTAGTCACCAATCTGGCGGCATACCTGCATGCGTCTTCCAAGCATATCCAGTATCTGGTCATCAATCTCGTCAATCTTCTGACGCATCATGTCGATGTTTTCAGAAGAAGGAATACCGTTTCGTATGATGAGATTTCCGAGCAGTTGTTCAAGTGTGTCGGGACTGATCTGCTGACGTGCATCACTCAGGGCACAGTCGGGATTGCAATGACTCTCGATGATGAGTCCGTCCATGTTCAGGTCCATAGCCTGCTGACTTACCCCCGCCACGAGGTCGCGCCTTCCGCTTATGTGACTTGGGTCGCAGAGCATCATCATCTCCGGAATCCTTCGTCTGAGTTCAATCGGAATCTGCCACATAGGGCTGTATCTGTAAATCTTCTGGTTGTAGCATGAGAATCCGCGGTGAATGGCACCGATACGTCTTATTCCAGCCTCGTTGAGTCGTTCAATGGCACCAATCCACAGTTCTAGGTCGGGATTGATTGGGTTCTTTACGAACACCGGAATGTCCACTCCCCTCAATGCATCAGCCAAGGCTTGTACGGCAAACGGGTTGGCTGTAGTTCTTGCACCTATCCAGAAAATGTCCACACCCGCCTTCAGCGACAGTTCCACATGTTCGGGAGTTGCTGCTTCCGTTGCCACGAGCATACCTGTCTCCTCCTTCACCTTCTGCAACCAAGGCAGGGCTTCCTTACCCATACCTTCAAAACCACCCGGTTTGGTGCGTGGCTTCCAAATACCGGCACGGAGTATTTTGATACCTTTGTCTTTAAGTTGGTGAGCAGTATCGAGCAACTGTTCCTCGCTCTCAGCACTACAAGGACCTGCAATGATGAGAGGACGCCTGCCTTCACCCGGTATGTTGAGTTTGTCTATCTGTAATTGCACTTTCTTTTAGTTTTTTTTTAAATGAGTCAACAAGTCAACGAGTCAACATGTCTACAAGTCTACAGGTCAACGAGGATTCGAGATTTCGAAGATCTTGAGTCAGCGAGTGACCGTCTGGATGTCAAGCCAATGGCTAATAGCAAATGGCCTTTAAGAATTCCCTCCTTATTTGAACGGATTAATTGCATCGTATGCGTCCTGCATCTTTTTTTCGAAGTTGGTATATTCACCCGTGATGTTCTGCATCTCTTCCGGAGCTAGTTTCAATCCTTCCTCCACCAGCGCCGCAGCCTCCTTGCTGTTACCCTCCTCGTGCAGTATGTTGCCGAGTTGCATGTAAGCCTTGGTGGTGTAAGGATTCAGTTCAATCACCTTGCGGTAGAAAGTCTTTGCATCCTCCTTCTTTCCGAGCACATCACAAATTTCAGCCTTCATCATCATGATTTCATCATCTTCGTCCAGTCCCAGTCCAATCAGATGGTCAATGTCCTTCTCGGCTTCAGCAAACTGCTGCATCCTACACAGAATCTTGGCTCTCAGCAGATAGGCATTGTTGAAATCCTCACGCTTGGTTATGGCGATAGTTACCGAAGCTACAGCATTGAAGAGGTCATTCTGTGCGTTCTGCATACATGCCTTGTAATAGTAAGGCGTAGCAAGTGAATCATCAGCCGCCATCACGGCATCGCACATACCACCCATCTTCTCATAGTCCTCCTGCTGGAAATACAGGTCGGCAAGGGTGAGCATGGTCTCCACATTACCTTCGCCCTCCATTCTGTTCAGTTCCACGAAAGCCTCAGTAGCCCCTTCAAGGTCACCTTTCCTCATGAGTGTACTTGCATAGAACTGCTGAGTCTCTATGTCGTCCTTTATGTCGAGAGCATGTTCGAAACAGGCAATGGCATAATCCGTCTGTCCCATTCGCAGAGCCTGAATGCCGTCATACTTGAAGATGTCGAACTGACTCTTTTCGTCATGCTCCTTTTTTTCTTCTTCAGTTTCTTCACGTCCTGTGAAGAGTGTTTTAAAAAATCCCATATTTTTTTGTTTTTTAAGTCTACAAGTCTACGAGTCTACAAGTCTACGAGTCAACGAGTCTACGAGTCTACAAGTCAACAAGTCTACAAGTCAACAAGTTTTCAAGGATTCGATACTTCTAAGATTCGAGTAGTCGTCTGGATGGCAAGTCAATGGCTAAGTGCTAATGGCCAGAAACAAATATCCTCACCTTGCGCTTATACTTGTAGCGTTTAGCCTTACTTCCTCCTCGTCAATCATATTCCTCACCACCTCGTTGAGCAGGTCCGTAGGGTAGTTCAGTTGGTTGAGTTCACTCAGATCATGCTCCTTTCCGTCCTTCATCATCTTCAGTATGTCATTCCTGATATCCTCAGCCATCTTTTGTCGGTTCTCCTTCAGTTTCCTGTCCTTCCTGCGTTGCAGACACACATCGCATTGTCCACAGTCCTCCGCCTTCTTCTCACCGAAATACTCCAGCAGCATCCGGCTTCGGCAGGTACTTTCGTCAGAAGCATACCGCAGCATCTGTTCAATCCTCTTCGCATACTCCTCCTTTCTCGTGTCATAAACCATCGGAGTCAGTACAATCCTATCCGTTTCCAACCTTCTCATGGAGAACGTAATGGTAGGAGTCCTCCTCCTCGGAATGTAGTCGATGATGCGGCGGTTGTTCAGATCCTTCAGCATCTCGTATATTCTCTCCGCCGACAGTCCCGTATGGTGTGATAGAAACATCTCATCGATGTAGGCAAAGTCGGCAAACAGTCCCGTATAGTTTCTGAGCATCGTTTTCACGAGGTTGTCCATGTCCCTGTCCCCGTTGTCCAGCAGGTAGAGTTCCTCTTTTCTGAGGATGAACTGAACCCTCGACTTGAAGTCGTTCTCAGCCTGATAGTCAATATATCCCGCATTACTCAGTATGTTGAGTGCGCTGTCAGCAAGTATCGGGAAGTGCTTGAAGAACACGCAGAACTTCTCCAGCGAAAAGTCAAACGTGCGCCCTTCAGCCTCACCCATTCCCACCTGCAGAAAACAGCATACGTCCTCATACACGCTCCTTATATAGTCGGGTTCGGGATAAGTCTCCTGAATGCGCTTATGCAGTTTCGTATCGTCACTACCGTTGTAGAGCAGTACGGCATACGCCTTCTTTCCGTCTCGTCCGGCACGACCCGCTTCCTGAAAGTAAGCCTCAAGCGAGTCGGGCAGGTTGAAATGGATGACCACCCTCACATCAGCCTTGTCAATACCCATTCCGAAAGCATTCGTAGCCACCATCACCCTGTTTCTGCCCTTTGTCCAGTTTATCTGCCTGAGGTCCTTCTCCGCGTCAGTCAGTCCCGCATGATAGTTGTCAGCAGTAATACCCTCGCTGATGAGCAGTTTGGCAATCTCGCCCGTCATCTTGCGGCTGCGGGTATAAACGATGGCGCCCCCCTCCTTTATACTCTTCAGTATGTTTACAATCTCGCTCTCCTTGTTTTCAGTCTTCCTCACCACGTAGGCAAGGTTCTTTCTCTCGAAACTCATGGAGAACACGTTCCTCTCCCTGAACTTCAGCCTTTCCTGAATGTCGTCCACCACCATTGGAGTGGCAGTAGCTGTAAGGGCGAGAATCGGAACAGGGTAGGGAATGATGTCCCTCACCTCGGCAATCCTCAGATACGGAGGTCGGAAGTCATAACCCCATTGCGACACACAATGTGCCTCGTCCACCGTAATCATGCAGATGCGCTTCATCTGCGAGAGTTTCATTCTGAACTGTTCCGTAGCAAGACGTTCAGGCGAGATGTACAGGAACTTGTAGTTGCCATACAGACAGTTGTCGTATGCACGGTCCACGTCATACTGCATCATGCCCGAGTAGATTGCCTCAGCCTTGATGCCCAGCATCTTCAGTTTTCCCACCTGATCCTTCATCAGGGCAATGAGCGGAGTCACCACGATGTTCAGTCCGTCCATCATCAGCGCCGGCACCTGGAAGCATACGGACTTACCGCCACCCGTAGGCATCAGTCCCAGGGTATCCTTCCCTGAAAGAATGCTGCCTATGATGTCCTCCTGAATACCGCGGAACGAATCATATCCCCAGTACTGCCTGAGTATGTCAGTAGATGATGCCATTTCGGACATAACCCTATTGAACTCCGTTTTGCTTTATGTCCTCAATCTGCAGTTGCACCTCAC
Organism: Bacteroidaceae bacterium; assembly: GCA_024398475.1. GTDB lineage: Bacteria > Bacteroidota > Bacteroidia > Bacteroidales > Bacteroidaceae > Colivivens. Next base: position 13,312 of record JAKSJB010000012.1, read on the forward strand.
CATGCTTGTAGATGTTTTCCTCTATGGTGTAAACAATGTCAAATGCCTGCTTGGTCTTAATATATCGAGCCTGTGAACTCTGTCCGAAAGCAATACCGTTCATCACGTTGCTTGAGTGCGAATCCACCAGTTCCAGTTTTATGTGCTCCTGATCCTTGCCCACCACCTTACTCGTACCGTAGTCATACACCTGATGAGTACAGAACACAGGCTTAGGGTTTTCCGGACCGAACGGACGCATCTTCTTCAGGTCGTTGTGGAACTTACCCGTAATGTCCTTGAAGTTGATTTCAGCCTCAATGTCCAGTGTAGGGAGAGTTGTTTCGTGGTTGATGTTGGCAGCCACATATTCCGTAAACCTCTGCCTGAACTCCTCCACCTTCTCCACCTTCATCGACAGCCCCGCAGCATAAGTGTGACCGCCGAAGTTGTCGAGCAGGTCGCGGCATTGCTCCACAGCCTTGTAGACGTCGAAACCCGTGATGCTGCGTGCGGACCCCGTCACCACATCACCGTCCCTGGTCAGTACCACAGCCGGACGGAAATAAAGTTCAGTCAGACGGGAAGCCACAATACCGATGACACCCTTGTGCCAAGACTCATCATAAATGACGATGGCACTCTCATCCTCCAGCGAAGGCATCTCCCTCACAAGTTGGTTCGCCTCCTCAGTCATCTTCTTGTCCAGTTCCTTACGTTCCTCGTTATATTGGTTTATCTGTTCAGCCATGAGAGTGGCAGCAGCCTCGTCGTGCTCAATAAGCAGCGACACAGCCTCCTTACCGTTCTGAATCCTTCCTGAAGCATTGATTCTCGGACCCACCTTGAAAATGAGGTCAGTCATCACAATCTCCTTACCCTCCAGTCCGCACACGTTCAGTATAGCCTTCACACCTGTAGAAGGACTGTTGTTCAGTTGCTTCAGTCCGTGGAAGGCAAGAATCCTGTTCTCACCCATAATCGGCACGATGTCACTCGCAATACTGATAACCACAAGGTCCAGCAGAGGTACGAGTTTGCTGAACGGAATACCGTTGCTTAGGGCAAACGCCTGCATCAGTTTGAATCCCACACCGCAGCCCGAAAGATTCTTGTCGGGATAAGTAGCGTTCCTGCGCTTGGCATTGAGGATAGCCACAGCGTCAGGCATCACCTCGTCGGGCACGTGATGGTCACAAATTATGAAGTCAATGCCCAGCGACTTGGCATAGGCAATCTCCTCAACGGCCTTGATGCCACAGTCAAGGATAATGATTAGTTTCACTCCCGATTCCGCAGCAAAGTCCACACCCTTCTTCGACACACCGTAACCCTCCTCGTAGCGGTCAGGAATGTAATAGTCGATGTTGGAGTAGTACTGCTGGAGGAACCTGTAAACCAAAGCCACAGCCGAACATCCGTCCACGTCATAGTCGCCGTAGATGAGGATACGTTCCTTCTTGCCCATCGCCTCGTTCAGACGTTCCACAGCCTTGTCCATGTCAGTCATCAGGAAAGGATCGTGGAGGTCATGCAGTTGCGGACGGAAGAAACGTCTCGCATCGTCCTCGGTAGTGATGCCGCGATTTATTAGCATTCGCGCAATCACCGGACTGATGTTCACGCGCTCAGCCAGTAGCAGAGCCGCCGTCAGATCTTCTTCGGTCGGAGCTGAATAGTTCCATTTGTAATTCATTATATATCGTCATTTTTATTATTTGCTTTTTTTAAGTCTACAAGTCAACAAGTCTACAAGTCTACGAGTCAACAAGTCAACGAGTCTACAAGTCTACGAGTCTACGAGTCTACGAGTCAACAAGTCTACAAGTCAACAAGTCTACGAGTCTACGAGAAAACTCTCTATCGCGCGTGCGCATAATATGCGCTTTCAAAGTTACTATTTTTTTTTGATACCATTGCAAGGTTTTTCCATAAATCTGCAATTTCCCGCACGAAAAACAGACAGGAATTATAAATCTGCAATTTTACCTACATCCTGCACCTTACCTACACCCACTTCAACCCCCTTGCCAATCAAGGTTTCAGATGTGTTGATGTAGATGTCGTAGGTGATTTATTATTTTGTTTCAATTATGTTCGCAAAAATAATCATGTGACAACTGGACAATGGTATGGATTCGTTTACGAAACGTTACTGACTCACAATAGACTCGTAACTGACCTGTTACTGACTTTCCCTTTAGGGAGAAAAAGCCATTAGCCCTTAGCCCTTGGCTCCCCATCCGGATGACAAAATTGAACTTTGAACCAAGACGTCAGTCTCAATTGAACCTAACACCTTTGCGTTAATTGAACATCTAAGCAAATGAAGGCAACACGACGCAACTGGCTACATCGCCCATAAATAACGAAAGAATTGTTTGGTCGATACAAAAATTATGCACTATCTTTGCACCGTGTTCAGAAGTACGTAATGTCCAGATGCAACACTGGAGTTCTCTTGTCCGCTCGTCCTTGTATCGTCCCTTTATGCTACTTTGCTGTGACTTTGCTGCTTCTCCGTTAGAAAACGGACAAATAGCGGAGAAACAACGGAGGAACAACGAAGAAGCATCGAAGGACGATAGGAGGAAGAAGGGAACCTTAACCTACAAAAATACATTTTTTCAAGATAATTTGTCCATGTAGATAATTATATCTAAATTTGCAAGGTCATAATAACATACTAACCAATAAAAAACAAAATGAAACGGACTACAATCTTGCTATCCGCACTATTGTGCCTTAGTGTACAAATCAATGCTCAGGGACTTCTGAAATCCTTGAAGAACAAGGCAGTAAATGCCCTGACGGAAAAAGTCGTAAATAAAGTAAAGGGAAAGAATCAGCCAACATCTTCCGACACACCTTCTGCAACGACATCACCATCGTTCTCCGAATCTGCCGCCGACGCATCCTATGCCAAGCGTCTCGGTCCGAGCGAGGAAGACTCATGGTCACTCGTAGGAAGTGTAGGCTATGACGAGGACAAGGACGTACAGAAACTCAAGTTTGCCGACTATAAGGACGCACTCGCATCCATAGTGGCGTTGCCGACGGCTAAGCAGGTAGCAACGGAGCAAGTACAGGACTTCGTGGCAAAGCAGGCACAGGTGGAAATGGCTATTACCGCATTCGACGAAGAGATAATGCAGAAAGCCACAGCAGCCACCTTCAAGTCATCGGAACTCGCCCGCCAACTGCAGTCAGAACGTGCCAAAACGGCACAGAAGACGAATTCTGCCCTGGCAGCACTCAAGCAACCTTCCCCTGCCGAATTGATGCAGGCAATCAAGGATGCCGGTCTCAACATTGAGGAAGCCACAGAAGAACAGATTGAGAAAGCCATAATACCTCTGCTGGCTAAGAAGAACGGAATGACAGTAGCAGAAATGCAAAAGTTGGCAGATAAGGAAAAGCAGGAACAGGGATTGGGTAAAGGTATCGATAGGGTAGCCGACATCGCAAGCGAAATATCCGACCTCATCATGAACTTCCAGAGTTCGATAGTAGCCAACCAAACTGGCGCCGACGGTATTGAAAATGAACTGAAGGCTCTCCGTCTCGAAATAATTCAGGCATGGCCGAACTCTCCTGAATGTGCCAAAGTGGAACAGATGGAGCTGGAACTGAGCAGTAAAGTGAATGCATGGATGAACGATAACGACAAGACATGGAACGACGAGATGCCTGCCTTCTGGGTAGAAGGACGCAAGGCACAGAACGCCGTAATCGACAAGTGGAACACGCAGCAGGCAGAAAAGTGGAACTCAGTAGTCAAGAAACACATAGATGCCGTTATGCCCGACGCACAGAAGTTTGTAAACCTCGCAACCGAACTGCAGACGCTCGAGGACAACAATGCCGATGTCGGTTACAAACTGGCATACAACGACGCGCAGAAGGCTTGCATGACGTTAGGAGTCTTGATGCTGAAACCTTTACTCCAGATGCCGGCATACAGCCTCGATATGCCAAAAGTGTCGCACACTCCAACTGAAAACGGAATCTGATTGGGAGTCAACGAGTCTACAAGTCTGCGAGTCTACAAGTCAACGAGTCAACAAGTCTACGAGTCAACGAGATTTCGATGATTCGAGTGACCGTCCGGATGGCAAGCCAATGGCTAATGGCGTTTAAACGATAGTGCAAAAAAAGAAGGGAGCAATGGTGGTTGTGCCATTGTCCCCTTCTTTGTATTTATTCGTTGTCTTCGATGTAGTCCTTCATGGATTGCTTGAGACTTGAGCCGGTTTCATCGTCGGAGAAGATGAAATCGTCGATGAGCCATTTACCTTTTTCGTACTTCAGGATGAGGTGGATGTGGGTGGGGGTACCGAAGTTGATGAGGGTGACGTCGGCAGCTGCCTTGTTCCCTGGCTTTTCGGTGGTTGTCACTCCTGTCACTTTGAGGTCTTCATAGTCCTGTGCGCTTATCCAGAAGTCCCAGTCGAAGAAGTAATCTTGGTTTTCTTCTTCAACCTTTTTTGCTTGGCTGTATAGGTTTTGAAACTCGACTGTGAGGTACTGTTCCTCGTTGTTCAGGAATTCTTCTGCCTTACCGGCATTGTAGAGCTTGCAGAGTTCGTCGTAGATGTGTCTGATCTGCCCAGCCGCAGCCTGCATGTCTGAAGTGTTTTCCTGTCCGTCACCGTCTTTTCCTGTTTCAGAGACTGTGCCGCAGTCTGCCTGTAACGTGGAATCGCACGTGTCGGGGTTGTCTGCCGTGGCTGTAGTCTTGATGTTCAGGGTGCAGGAACTGAGTAGGAGTATGCCTGCCGCGATGAATGGTTGATGCTTCATGTGGGTATGGCTCAATCTTCTACGACTACTGCTGTTCCGCTTGTGGCAACCATGAGCATACTGGCACTCTGTCCGATGGTTTCGTAGTCGAGGTCTACCCCTACGATGGCATTGGCTCCCATGGCTTCAGCGCGTGCTGACATTTCCTTGAGGGAATCTTCCTTGGCTTCGATGAGTACGCTTTCGTATGCGCGTGATCGTCCGCCTACTATGTCACGGATGCTTGCTGCGAAGTCTCTGAACATGTTGGCTCCGATGATTGTTTCTCCGGATACGATTCCGCAGTATTTTACGATTTTGTGACCTTCGAGGGTCGGTGTTGTTGTGATAATCATAATTGTTATATTTTTAATTTGATGTTTTGATGTTTTGATTTTTCGATTCTTCAAGATGACGAGATTTCAAGTTTTCAAGTTGGATCCTAAGCCATTCGGTGATGGCTTTGTCATTTCATCTGCTTGGCATGGAGGTTTTTGGTGGTTACGAGTCCGAGGGCTGCCTTGTCGCGTATGAGTGTCTGGGCTGTGCCTTCTACTTCGACTTCTCCGCTTCCGCGTGAGACTATCTGCAGGGTGGTGCAGTTGACTTCTATGTCGATGTCGCCTGAGCCTGTGGATTCTGCTTCGATGTTGTCGGCTTCAAGGTTTCCGTCGATGTCGCCGCTGCCGTTGGTGAGGAGTCGGGCTTCGGGGGTTCTTGTCCATACGAGGTCAATGTCGCCGCTGCCTGATGTGGTGGCTTGGAGGTTCTGTTCTGCGGTGAGATGGCGTATCTTTACGTCACCGCTGCCGTCAACATTGATTTCTATGTTGCCTGTACTGTATTCGTGGAAGGTGATGTCACCGCTGCCGTAGTTGGTGATCCTGACTGTGCCAGACTGTATGGGGGCGTGGGCTACGATGTCGCCTGAACCTCCTACCAGGAATTCCTTGATGTCGGGGGCTGTGACATTGAGGACTATGTTGGGGATGCTGACGTTGGTGCGGGCTTTGCTGCTGCTGCGTACTGTGAGCGTTCCTGCTGAGTCTGTTTCTATGTCGTACATGCTGAGGGCGTTTTCATTGCCTTTTATGCTGACGCTGTATTCTTTGCCTTGGGTGTATACAATGTCGGCATTGGTGAGCGTGCTTATTCGGCTGAAATTGCGGAGCAGGGTGTCCTTGGTTATGACTTTTCCCCATTTCTCGGAATTTCTGAATCCTCCTGACTTGTAGAACTGTGGCGCTTGGTCCATCACGCATGAACTGATGACTGTTGCAGCCAGACATGCTGTTGCGAAGGTGGCAATTCTCGTCTTTCTCATAATCCTGATGTGGTTGGTTGTTGGTACTTTGGTTTATTGGTCGCCCATGAGTTTCAGCAGTTCTTCCTTGCTGATACCGAGGGTCTGCATGGTGCGGATGATGTCGGGGATAACTTCCTCGATGAATTCCCTGCGCCTAATCTGCCTGATGATGTCCTTGGCTCCCTTGCTGACGAAGTAGCCGAGTCCGCGCTTGGTGAAGATTACTTCCTGGTTCTGCATCCATTCGAAGGAACGCATGACGGTGTTGCTGTTTACTTCGACCATGCTTGCTACTTCTCTTACGGATGGTATGCGCTCGTCTTCCTTGTACTTGTCGGTCAGGATTTCATCACACAGATAGTCTGCAATCTGCAAATATATCGCTTTTTTTCCAGTAAAGTCCATTTGTCAATTGCTTTTTTTGTTAAAAAAACAGTTTTTATGTATTATGTGTGCCAACAGGTAGATTCCGATACTTGCCGTGATGCAGAGTAGTGGGGAGATTGTTCCTGTTGCGATGCTCTCAAACAATGTGGTTGTTATGAGTATGGATGATAGTATGGTTGCCATGGTGTGTTAGTGGTTGAAGCGGTTAGTCAACTGGGCTTTCTTGTAGAGGTGGTATGCTCCGATCCAGCATGCTATTCCTGTTATGGCTGAGAATATGCAGCAGAAGAGCATCCATCCGCTGAGTATGTTAAATATTGTCAACGCTTCCGTGTTTGTTTCCCATGTGGTGTCGGTATAGTTACCGATTATGATTAGTACAACTATGATTATTATTGCGAAGATGATGCTTATTACTTGCTGGATGATGTATGAGATGGGCAGGTTGTATTTATAGATGATGGAATTGAAGAGGGCGTAGAAGCCTGTCTCGAGAATCATTCCTGTGATGATTGATGGCCAGCAGTAACTGAAGAAAGTGTCGAGGTGCTTGATGGCTTCAATGTCGTCGCCTGTCATGCTGGATTGGAACGACAAGTTACCTGTGTAGGTGGACATGATGTTTTCTAATGAGAAATAGTTGCTGCTGAGGTATTCGCCGAACAGCCATCCTGTGCCTTGGGGTCCCATGACGAGGTAGGAGAGGAGTGCGTTGATGCCGTCGCTGACTGCTATGGCTACGAGTGACGCGATGATTGTTCCGCCCATGCAGATGAGTACGTGCCAGGTGTATTTCTCGGATGGGGTGGCTGGAAGTGTGAGGTGGGTGATGCGTCCTTGCTTGTTGCGCATTGGGTGGAGTATGCATGCTGACATGATTTCCATTCCTATCATTACTGCACATACGATGTAGAGACTTGTCTTCCAGAGTCGGTCGCTGGTGTAGATGCTTTCATCTACTGCGAACATAAGCCAACGGAGTGCGAAGGAGATGATTGTGATTGAAAGTATTGCTATTCCCAACACGACGAACATGTTGCGGTAGAATTTCCTGTTGATGGTGAGGTCCCACTTTGCATAGTTGGCAAATCGGGTTGTATTGAAGTTTTCCATTTCGTTTCTCCTTATTTTGTTGCGTTTAACAATTCATTGAACTTGGTCTCGAGATTGATGGCTTCGTCTTCGCTGAAGAGTTCGTCCATCTTGCTATGGGTGAGTATGCGGTTCTTATCTATCATGGTGACGTGGTCGAGCAGTAGTTCTACGTCGCGTACCTGATGGGTGGAGATGATGATTGTCTGGTCTTCGCTGGTGTTGCCGGCTACGATCTTGCGGAACTGACTCTTTGACGGTATGTCGAGTCCGTTGGTTGGTTCGTCCATGAGCAGGAGTCGTGTACGTGTGGCGAGTGCTACGCACATGTATACTTTTTTCTTCTGTCCCATTGAGAGTGATCCGAGATTGATGTCGTAGGGCATCTCGAAACTTTCAAGACTGCGGCGGAGAAGTTCTTCGTCGAATCGTGGATAGAAGGGCTTGAGGCGGCTGACGAATTTCTCCAGCGGTATGGCTGGGAGATTGTATTCTTCGGGTACGATGAACAGGTCTTCGAGTACTTCGGGACGACGGAGTGTGACGTCTGTTCCGTTGTATGTGACGTTGCCTGCTGATGGGCGGAGCAGTCCTGATATGAGGTAGAGGAGTGTGCTCTTTCCTGTTCCGTTCTTTCCAAGGAGTCCGTAGATTCCTGGTTCTTCGTACTTCAAGGTGAAGTCCTCAAGTACGTTGGCTCCTTTGCGGTAGCCGAATGTGATGTTGTTGATTTCTAACATAATATTGTCTTTTTTCAACTTTCGCAAGTTTCTGACTTGCTCAGTTTCAGGAGTTTAGTAATTTTGGAGTTAAAGGAAGTTTAGTAGTGGTTTAACTTTTATTGTTCTGACTGTGTGTTGTATTCTGCCATTTTTGTTGTCAGTTTTTGTGCTACGTTCAGCATGTCGGATGTCAGGGCTTTGTTTCCCTTGCTGAAATTCTGCCATGCTGATGTGTCGAATAGTTTTGTCATGGCCTTGAAGTCTTCGACGGTTACTTTGCCGTTGTATGCATTTGCCAGCATCGTTGGCAGGTTGGCATTGAGGTATTGTTGGATTGTTTCCAACTTGTTGGTGAGCATTTCATTTGGAATGGGCAGGCTCTTGATGGAATTGAGTGCGGATTCTACGGTGGAAAGCATATCGGATTTTCTGCAGTATTCGGAACATGCCTTGAAATATGTCTTGCTGATGCCGTCGTCCAGTACTACTGGTTCGGGTGTCCCTCCTGTCAATACGTTCATTATTGGCTTGGACATCTTGCTGGCGAGTCCGCTGTTTAAGTCTGTTGCCAATGACTGGATGTGTTCGTTGGCTGTCTTGATTTCCGGTTTCTGGAATTGATTGGTTATGAAGTTCAGGTCTTCGGTTGTGACGTATGGCTCGTAGTAGTCTGCCATGATGTCTATGACGTCGTTCATCATCTGATTCTTTACGTATTCCTGGGTTGAACCGGGGATGCCCTTCACGGATGCTAATGCTGACTCCAGGGATTGGGTGAGTGTGCCGGTGTAGGATTGGGCAACTATGCCGCTTTCCATCATTTGCCTGAATGATTCCCTGAATGTCTGTTTGCTGTCTTCCTGTGCAAATCCTAAAATACTTGTTGCTAATATCGCAACTGTGAGAATTACTTTTTTCATATTTATTTGTTTTATTGTATATGAGAATACCATTATTTGAGTGTTCTACTTAACTATGACACTGCAAAAGTATGGCAACATTTTGAAACTACCAAATATTTTGGCAAAAATTTTCGATTTTTTTGAAAAATAATTGAAAATAGGGTGGTATTTGGCTGGTAAACATAAAAAAACAAGGTCTGTCGTGATGACAAACCTTGCTTTGAGTTGGTACCGAAAGTGGGACTCGAACCCACACAGGCGTTATGCCCAAGGGATTTTAAGTCCCTCGTGTCTACCATTCCACCATTTCGGCAGCCTTAGTGACAATGTGATGTTTCACATTTGCGGCTGCAAAGGTAAGAAATAAATCACGAAAACGAAAAGGAAAATGCAAAATGTTTGTGATGTTGTACAAAAAAATATCGTTTTTCCATAAAGTGCCGTTTATTAAATATGTTGTTGGAGAATAATTGCTAACTTTGCGATGTATTACGGGTATGCCGGAACCTGAAGTGATGGCTGCTGTAGTGTAGGGTTGCGTTATTATGGTATAGGATACATTATATTATTTTATATGAAAGGAAACATTTTATTGACTTTGCTGGTGTCGTTCTTTACTCTCACGGCATGCAACGGACAGAATGGTGAACCTGAAACTGAGGTTATGCTCGAAACGAATCTGGGGGATATACGTATCAAACTGTACAACGATACTCCGCTTCATCGTGACAACTTCATCAGGAATGTTAAGGAGGGTAGGTATGATGACTGTACATGGCATCGTATTATCCGCAGTTTCATGATTCAGACGGGGGAGCAGAAGACTGATATCAGGGATAGTGCTGCAATTGATACTTCGATGGTGGATTCTTCGGAATGGATCGCTTCTGAAATACTGTTCCCGCGCCATTATCATAGACGTGGGGCTGTTGCTGCTGCACGTGAGGGCGATGACGTGAATCCTAACTGGAAATCTGACCATTTTCAGTTCTATATCGTAACAGGACGTACTTACAATGATGATGGATTGAGGGAACTGGAACTTGCCAATGAGGAGAAGGTGGCTCAGAGAATCTATGCAAGGAAGATGGAACAGCATAAGAAGGAACTTGACGACATGAGGCGCAGGCGTGACCTTCAGGGGGTGAGTGACTTGCTGGAAAAACTGTTGGACGAATCTCATGCTGAGGTTTCGGATAATCCGCCTGCAAGATATACAAGTGAGCAGATCCGTTCTTACCGTTCGGTGGGTGGTGCTCCTTGGCTTGACCGTGAATATACTGTATTCGGTGAAGTGGTTGAAGGCATGAAGACGGTCTTGGCTATTGAGAAGGTGAAGACTGGCGAGAATGACCGTCCGTTGGGTGAAGTAAAGATTATAAGGGCATACGTAATTGAATAGATGGAAGTCAGGTACGAAGACAATCATGTGATTATCGTCGAGAAGTCGTGCTCGGAAATCGTGCAAGGCGACAAGACGGGTGATACTCCTCTGTCGGAGATGGTGAAGCAGTATATCAAGGAGGCTTATGCCAAACCTGGCGAGGTGTTCCTTGGGGTGGTGCATAGGTTGGACCGTCCCGTAAGCGGTCTTGTGGTGTTTGCCAGGACCAGTAAGGCTTTGGCTCGACTGAACAGAATGTTTCAGGAGGGGCAGGTACACAAGACTTATCGTGCTATGGTGAAGAATCAGCCTCCAAAGGAGGAGGATGAACTGGTGAATTGGCTCGTGAGGAATGAAAAGCAGAACAAGTCGTATGCGTATGACCATGAAGTTCCCAACTCGAAGAAGGCTATCCTACACTATAGGGTGCTGGAAAAACTGGATAACTACTATCTGTTGGAGATTGACCTGAAAACGGGTAGGCACCATCAGATAAGATGTCAGTTGGCAAAGATGGGATGCCCAATCAAGGGGGACCTGAAATATGGTGCCAAGCGGAGCAATCCTGATGGTGGTATCAGTCTTCAGGCTTATTCAATTGATTTCGTTCATCCTGTGTCTAAGAAGGATATATTTGTAACAGCAGAGGGAAAGCTTTATTAGGCTTTCCCTCTTGCGTTATTGATTATATAAATAAAGTGGTTGCTGCTGATTACATGGGCGCTGTTTACATGTTCATACCACCGTCAATCTGGATAACCTGACCAGTGACATAACTTGACATGTCGCTTGCAAGGAATGTGGCTACGTTTGCAATGTCTTCGACCTTACCGCCGCGGCGGAGTGGTATCTTCTTAACCCATTCGTCGCGTACTTCCTGTGGAAGTGCGGCTGTCATTGCTGTCTCGATGAATCCTGGTGCGATGGCATTGGCGCGGATGCCTCGGCTGCCGAGTTCCTGTGCTATTGATTTAGCAAGTGCAATCAGTCCTGCCTTTGATGCTGCATAGTTGCATTGTCCGGCATTTCCGTGAACTCCTACAACGCTTGCCATGTTGATGATGGAACCGCTGCGCTGACGCATCATGATTGGTGAACATGCATGGATGAAATTAAATGCTGACTTGAGGTTTACGGCAATTACTGCGTCCCATTGCTGTTCTGTCATGCGGAGCATGAGTCCGTCCTTTGTGATTCCGGCATTGTTGACAAGTATGTCAATGCTTCCGAATTCTTCCTTGATTTGGTTTACTACTTCTTCTGTCTGGGCAAAGTCGGCTGCATTGCTTGCGTATCCCTTTGCCTTGACTCCGAATGCCTTTATTTCTTCTTCGGTCTGCTTTCCGTTTTCATCGATTACGAGATCCGTGAAAGCAATGTTTGCTCCTTCCTGGGCAAACTTTAGTGCAATAGCCTTACCTATTCCACGTGCGGCACCTGTGATGAGTGCTGTCTTTCCTTCCAAAAGTTTCATTAGTCTGAATATCTATTATGAGTAATTAATACATGAAATGTTCTTTGTCTCGTTCTCGGTCGGCTCCGTACATCCTCGTTACCATACGGAATATGTATGGGTAGAGTTCATCGGGGGATGTGACTCCGAAACGTCCGAAGATGTATGGCACTTCGCAGCCTTTCAGGCAATAGTGCGTGATGCGTGCCATGAGTTTTATGTTTCTGATGTCGAAGATTCCTCGGTCGTTTCCTTCGGTCATCACGCGTCGGAATAGTATTATTTCGTTGCGGTCGAAGTTCTTGCGTACACTCTCTACTTTCCAGATGTCGCGGAAGAATTCAGCACGTAGGTTTCCGTTCCTCGTTACTGTTTCCTTGACGAACTCAAGATGTGCAAAAAAGAGTTTTGCCATTTTCTTTTCAGGTGACATTTCCTGACGTGCCACTACTTCCATTCGTGCACTCAGTCGTTCAAGTTCACTCTGTATTACAGCCATGTAGATTTCTTCCTTGCTGCTGAAATATGTATATAGTGTTCTTCTTCCCTTTCCTGAAGAAACGGCTATGTCGTGCATGGTAGTAGATTCAAAACCATTCTTTGCGAATAGTTTTCTCGCTGTGTCGACTAATAAAAGTCTGGACTTTCCCATTGTCTTTGTATTTAAGTATTAATATTGGTCTTGCCTTGATTTTGTCATAGGCAAAAACAGGTCTGTTCTATTTCGCGATGCAAATATAGTGCAATTATTATTTATTGCCAAATTTTTATGCACTCATTTTTATATTTATATTCTAATATATTGTAAATCAGTTGAAAATAATATGCACACTTGCGGTGTGTACTGCGCATAATTGCATACTGGTATATGGTAGTGTGCAATTTTTTTGTTTTGAATGATAGCATAACTGACTTCAACTGAATGGTATCTTTGGTGCGGTGCTGTTTGTGTGAAGAAGTGGGCAATAGTATTGTCCGTTGTGGTTTTATTGGCTGTTTGTTTTGTTTATTACCATATTCTTAGTATCTTTGCAGACAATATTGCTTACTGATAGAATGAAACTTATGAAAAGATTATCTGTATTGACGTTGGGACTGTTTGCCGTGATTTCGGTAAATGCTCAGAAGGTAAAGAATGTGATTGTGATGATTCCGGATGGATGTTCCATTGCTGCGGTGAGTACGGCTCGCTGGACTCAATGGAATAATGACCCTGCGAAGGAACATCTGAATATTGACCCATATCTGTGCGGTACTGTCAGAACGACATGCTCGAATGCGCCGATTGGGGATTCGGCTCCGACTACATCCTGCTATATGACCGGTTATCTGGGTTTGGCTGGTTGGGTTTCGACTTATCCTACAGCAAATCCAAAGAATGACATTTATCCGCTTGATGCATCGAAGGAGTATCAGCCGCTGACTACCGTATTGGAGGCTGCTAAACAACTGTATGGAAAATCTACTGGGCTGGTGTTTACCTGCGAGTTTCCTCATGCTACTCCTGCTGATTGTTCCTCACACAGTTACAATCGTAAGAAATATGAATGGATTGCTCCTCAGCAGGCGCATAACGACATAAACGTGGTGATTGGTGGTGGTACCAATTATCTGTCCGATGAAAGTGAGAGATACCTGAGAGAAAAAGGATGGGGTGTCTTCCGCGATAATATTGAAGGTATGCGTAGATTTGAGGGCAACAACATGTGGTCACTGTTCTGTTCGGGCAGCATGCCTTATGAACTGGACAGGGATTCGCAGAAATATCCGTCACTTGCCGAAATGACAGACATCGCTATCAGTAAACTTAATACAGACGAGGATGGTTTCTTCCTTATGGTGGAGGGCAGTCAGGTGGATTATGCTGCTCACAACAATGATCCGGCTAGTTTGGTGGCTGAATTCCTGGCCTTTGACGAGGCTTGTAAGGTGGCTCTCGATTTTGCCAAGCGTGACGGCAATACGGCTGTGGTGATTGTTCCTGACCATGGAAACAGCGGACTGAGTATCGGTCGTCGTGACTTGGGCAATTATGCGGGAACTCCAATGGATGGACTGTTCGGTAACTTGAAGAACTATCATGCTTCCTGTGAAAAGATTGCACGTGAACTGAACGCTGCTCCTTTTGAGGAGGTTCAGGACATTTTCAGAAAATGGTGTGGCTTCACACTTAAGGACAGGGAGATGGATGCACTCAAGAATAACCTTGAATATGTGAACAGTCCTATTGCTAAGGAAGACCGCAAGCCTGTGAGGGAATATAATTTCCAACTGTCGCGTATGGTGGCTCAGTTCATGACGGATCGTACGGGACTTGCCTTCACTACCAACGGACATACGGGCGAGGATGTTTTTCTTGCTGCCTATCATCCTGATCAGTCGAAGCGTCCTTATGGAATGCTTACCAATGTGGAACTGAACCATTATCTGTGTTCGCTTCTTGGTATAGACCATAGTCGGCTTGATGAACTGACAGCCAGAAACTTCGTTCCTCATACTGAGGTGTTTGATGGCATGAAATATGAAATCCGTCCCGGAAAGCAGGTGACAAAGTCAAAGGTTACAGACCCTGTGCTTGTAGTGAAGGGCAGTAAGGCTACTTTGACCATCAATCCTTTTACGAATCAGGTAAAGGTGGGTAGAAAAACTGTCGATTTGAATTCCGTGATTGTGTATGTGGATAAGAACAATACTTTCTATGTTCCACGTCAGTTGCGTGAGATGTGTGAATAATAGCCTTTGGCTGAAATGGAGAATATTAAATAATCAATACGTCATACTGTATGGTAAGGCAGTAACTGCTGGCTAATGGTCTATGGCTGTTTATGCTGAGTCATGCGAAACTTAATGAATAATTTATGAAAACAGCACTTATTACCGGAGTTACGGGACAGGACGGCAGTTATCTGTCGGAATTCCTGCTTTCGAAAGGTTATGAAGTTCACGGAATTATCCGCCGTTCTTCAGTTGACTACCGTGAGAGAATAGCACATTTGGAAGGAACGCCGCATTTCCATCTTCATTATGCTGACTTGGGTGACTCTATGTCTATTGTGAAGGTTGTTGACAAGGTACGTCCTGACGAAATATACAATCTTGCTGCACAGAGTCATGTTCAGGTTAGTTTTGACTCTCCTGAATTTACTGCCGATGTGGATGCTACAGGTGTATTGCGCGTGTTGGAAGCAGTTCGTGCATGTCATCTGGAAAAGACTTGCCGAATCTATCAGGCATCAACAAGTGAACTCTATGGAAAGGTTGAGGAGGTGCCTCAGAATGAAAATACTCCGTTCCATCCTTATTCCCCATATGCAGTCGCTAAACTCTATGGCTTTTGGATTGTGAAGGAATATCGTGAAGCCTACGACATGTATTGCTGTTCCGGTATTCTGTTCAATCATGAGAGTGAACGCCGAGGTGAGACATTCGTTACACGAAAGATTACTTTGGCTGCTGCACGTATTGCTCAGGGTTTGCAGGAAAAACTGTATCTCGGTAATCTGTCAAGTCTGCGCGACTGGGGTTATGCAAAGGATTATGTTGAATGTATGTGGCTGATTCTTCAGCAGGATAAGGCTGAAGACTTTGTGATTGCAACAGGTGTTCAGCATACTGTACGTGAGTTTGCTACCTTGGCATTCCATCATGTGGGTATAGAACTTCGTTGGGAAGGTGAGGGTGCAGATGAAAAGGGTGTTGACGTGAAGACCGGTAAGGTTCTGGTAGAGGTAAGTCCTGATTTCTACAGACCTACTGATGTAGTGAACTTATGGGGTGATCCGACCAAGGCCAAGGCTGTGCTTGGATGGAACCCTTCAAAGACTTCGTTCGAGCAACTCGTGAAAATCATGGTTGATTCGGATATGGCAAAGGTTGCCGGCGAAGGTGCGGCTGCAAAGGTAAGGACAAACCTTGCTGAATATCTTGAAAAAGGAATCGTAAAATAACGGATTATTATGGATAGGAATGCCAAGATATACGTTGCAGGACATCGTGGAATGGTAGGAAGTGCCATCGTCCGTGAACTGCAGCGACAGGGATATACAAACATAATTACAAGAACTCATAGGGAATTGGATCTGTGCCGTCAGGATGCTGTTGAGGCTTTCTTTGCAGAGGAAAAACCTGAGTATGTGTTTCTTGCTGCAGCAAAGGTGGGTGGTATTGTTGCCAATCAGAATGCCCTTGCTGACTTTATGTACGACAACATGATACTGGAGATGAATGTCATTCACTCTGCATGGAAAAACGGCTGTAAGAAACTTGAGTTCCTCGGAAGTAGTTGTATCTATCCCCGTATGGCTCCGCAGCCAATGCCGGAAAGTTGTCTGCTCACATCTGAATTGGAAAAAACCAACGAGGCTTATGCTCTTGCCAAGATATCAGGATTGAAATACTGTGAATTCCTGAACCGTCAGTATGGTACGGATTATATCTCTGTGATGCCGACTAACCTGTATGGTCCTAACGATAATTACCATCCGGAACACAGTCATGTGCTTCCTGCCTTGATACGTAGATTCCATGAGGCTAAGGTTGCAGGAGTGGATGAAGTGACCTGTTGGGGCGACGGTAGTCCGTTGAGGGAATTTCTGTATGTGGACGACCTTGCCAACCTGTGCGTTTTCCTGATGAACAACTATTCGGGAAACGAAACTGTGAATGCCGGTACTGGCAAGGAACTTACCATCAAGGCTTTGACTGAATTGGTGGCAAAGGTGGTTGGTTTCTCTGGTACTATTAAATGGGATACAACACGTCCTAACGGCACTCCTCGCAAGTTGCTGGATGTATCTAAGGCAACAAGACTCGGCTGGACTTACAGTACAGAACTTGAAGATGGTATCCGTCTTGCATACAAGGATTTTCTGGAGAACCCAATGAGGGCTGAGAGATAAGAAGGACATATTGCATGGTATAGGACACGAATATGGCAAGGAAGGTATTTGTTTCAGGTTGCTACGATTTGTTGCACAGTGGTCATGTTGAGTTTTTCAAACAGGCTTCACAGTATGGTGACCTATATGTAGGAATTGGTTCTGACGAAACCATTCTGCATTATAAGCATCATAAGACGGTTTATAGTGAACAGGAAAGACTTTATATGGTGAAGAGTATCAGGTACGTAAAGGATGCCTTTATCAATGCCGGTGACGGAATAATGGATTTTATCCCGACTGTTGATTTTCTGAAGCCTGATATTCTTGTAGTGAATTCAGATGGTGGAAGTGAGGAGAAGAAGCGTTTCTGCGCAGAAAGAGGTATTGAATACGTCGTACTGGAACGTGTTCCGGCTGATGGATTGCAGGCACGTTCAAGTACTGCTCTGAAAAAGACTCCCTGTCAGATACCTACGCGTCTTGACCTTGCCGGTACATGGATTGACCAACCGTATGTCAGTTGTTTCCGTCCAGGATGGGCGTTGACAATTTCTCTGGAACCGACTTTTGAGATACGGGAAAGATGTGGACTCGCAACATCTACCCGAAATCAGATAAAAAGTATTTGGCCATATCAGTTGCCGAATATGGATGCAGAAACATTGGCGAGGCTGGTGTTCTGTTTCGAGAATCACCCTGAACGCGAGGGCGGTCACATTTCCGGTGCTCAGGATGCAATAGGAATATGTGTGCCTGGACTTGCACGCCATTTCTACAATAATCATTTCTGGCCGGAGAAAATAGAAACATGTCAGAATGAAACTGTGTTGTCGTGGTTGGAATCCCACCTATGTCTGATTCCGATGAATCCACGTTCTGCCGGCTGTTCTGTTGTTGAGGGCAAGGATATTAATGCCGATAAGGTAAAGGCTCTGACAGATGCTGCAGAAGACTGTTGGAACTCAATTATGCAATGCAGTCTGGATGGCTTTGCAAAGGCATATTTGAATTCTTTCATGGCACAGGTGGCTATGTTTCCGGCAATGATTCAGGGCGAGGTGCAGAAATTCATAGATGAATATTCCGTAATGGACGGAGTGTTGGCTTGGAAGATGCCAGGTGCAGGTGGTGGTGGATATCTCGCACTTGTAGTAAGGGATGCCGAAATATTCTGTAGGGAACATACGGAAGCAATCCCATTATCAATCAGACGGGGATGGATGTAAATTTATTCATATTATTATGAATATTACTTTTTTCTTTCGTTTATTATTTTTAACTTTGCAGACATATTAATATTATTTCAATTGAGTACAGTTATGCTTACAAAGGAAGACAAAGAACTTCTGCTGAAAAAACACATTAGTGAAGATGTCCTGAATCATCAGTTGGAACAGCATCGCAACGGTTTCCCATTTCTTAGATTGGCTTCTGCCGCATCACCTTCGGACGGTATTATGGTAACATCGGAAGAGGAACGCAGGGGTTATCTGGATGCATGGAACAGGTATTTACAGGAAAACCATCGTGTTCAGAAGTTTGTTCCAGCCAGTGGAGCCGCTTCACGTATGTTCAAGAATCTTTTTGAGTTTTTGGACTCTGACAGCGATATGCCTAATACTGATTTCATGACGAGTTTCTTTGATGGTATTCATGATTTTGCATTTTTCGAGGCCTTGAATGATGCTTGTTTTGTGACTGAAGGAAAAGACGTCGATGAACTAATGGATGAAGGTGACTATAAGGCTGTCGTAGAGGCTTTGTTGGGTGAGGATGGCTTAGGCTATGGCTCGTTGCCAAAAGGTCTGTTGTTCTTCCATGCATACGATGACTGTGTACGTACTCCGCTAGAGGAACATCTTGCAGAGGGTGCAATGTATGCTGCAGGAAAGGACGGCAATGTAAACATTCATTTTACTGTAAGTCCGGAACATCGTGAAATGTTTGAGGATTTGGTGGAGGAAAGAAAGGAAGATCTTGAACGTCAGTTCAATGTGAAATACAATGTGTCGTTCTCGGAACAAAAGCCAAGTACTGACACGATAGCCGCTACAGTTGACGGAGAACCGTTCCGTAATGATGACGGAACGATGCTGTTCCGTCCAGGTGGTCATGGTGCCCTTATTGAGAACCTGAACGATTTGGATGCCGACGTGATATTCATTAAGAATATTGATAATGTAGTACCTGACGGACTTAAGGCATCTACAGTTGAATATAAGAAACTTATTGCTGGTGTTCTTGTATCGCTGCAGCAACGTATTTTTGATTATCTGAAATTACTTGACAAGGGAAACTATTCTCATACGGAACTGAATGAAATTGCTGATTTCGTCAGCAATGTATTATGTCAGCGCAATCCAGATATAGAAAAACTGGAGGATACGGAACTTGCAATTTACCTTAGAGCAAAACTTAACCGTCCAATCCGTGTTTGTGGTATGGTACGCAATGAAGGTGAACCGGGTGGGGGACCGTTCCTTGCATATAATGCAGATGGTACAATCTCCCTGCAGATTCTTGAAAGCAGTCAGATTGATACTGCAAATGAAGATTATGTACAGATGTTCAGAAGTGGAACTCACTTCAATCCGGTAGATTTGGTATGTGCCGTGAAGAACTATAAGGGTGAACATTTCAATCTTCCTGACTATGTTGATATTCAGACAGGTTTTATTTCTTCAAAAAGCAAGAACGGTAAGGAACTGAGAGCATTGGAACTTCCTGGACTCTGGAATGGTGCAATGAGTAATTGGAACACAGTATTCGTAGAAGTACCGCTCGATACGTTCAATCCGGTTAAGACCGTAAATGACTTGCTCCGTAAGCAACATCAAGGATAATTCACATTATTAAATAACCAAAAAGATTTTTTATTATGAAAAAGATCATGCTTCTCGGCTCTGGTGAGCTTGGTAAGGAATTCGTAATAGCATGCAAGCGTAAGGGTATGTATGTTGTTGCATGTGATAAGTACAACAATGCACCTGCTATGCAGGTTGCTGATGAACGCGAGGTCTTCTCCATGCTCGATGGAGATGCTTTGATGGCAGCAGTAAAGAAACATAATCCAGACGTCATCGTTCCTGAGATTGAGGCTATCCGTACAGAAAAACTCTATGAATGTGAACAAATGGGTATTCAGGTCACTCCTTCTGCACGTGCCGTAAACTTCACCATGAACCGAAAGGCAATACGTGAGTTGGCTCATACTGAACTGGGACTTAAGACTGCCAATTACAAGTATGCCAAGACTTTTGAGGAATTTGAGGCTGCTGCCAACGAAATCGGATATCCATTTATCGTCAAGCCGCTAATGTCTTCTTCCGGACACGGACAGAGCAAGGTTGATTCTCCTGCAGAATTACAGCGTGCATGGGATGATGCCGTAGCAGGTGCCCGTGGCGATATCAAGGAAGTTATCGTTGAGCAGTTCATCAACTTTGACTATGAGATTACATTGCTTACAGTTACACAGAAAAACGGTCCAACATTGTTCTGCCGTCCAATAGGTCATGTTCAGAAGGGTGGTGACTATCGTGAAAGTTTCCAGCCAATGCCAATGGCGGATCAGCATCTGAAAGATGCACAGATGATGGCAGATAAGGTAACTAAGGCACTTACCGGTGCAGGTATCTGGGGAGTTGAATTCTTTATTTCAAATAAGGATGGCGTATACTTCAGCGAATTGTCTCCTCGTCCACATGACACAGGTATGGTTACGTTGGCAGGTACTCAGAACCTGTCAGAATTCGAATTACATTGCCGTGCCGTACTAGGACTTCCAATTCCTGAAATCACACAGGAAAAGATTGGTGCCAGTGCTGTAATTCTTGCTCCAACAGCAACTCAGAATCCTCAGTATGAAGGAATGGAGGAAGTTTGCAAGGCAGAACGTACATATCTCCGTATCTTCGGAAAGCCAAATGCTCATGTCGGCCGCCGAATGGGTGTTGTTGTCTGCTATGACAAGTTAGGCGAAGACCTTAATGCCCTCCGTGATAAATGTAAGTCACTTGCAGCAAAGGTAACAGTAAAATAATCCTAGATAGCATATAAAAAAGCGGAAGTCACATTATGATGACTTCCGCTTTTTTGTTTTGTGGTGTTTTGCTTTTTGTTACTTGTTGGAAAACAAAAATGTAAGTAAAGTAGCGGATAAGCATTATATTTTATGCTTCTGCAGTATCTAGTTGCTTTCCGCCAAGTTGCTCCATAATCAGACTTTCAAGTTCTGCAGCCAATTCCGGATTGTCTTCAATCAGTTTCTTCGTGGCTTCGCGTCCCTGTGCAAGTTTGCTTTCATTGTAACTGAACCAACTTCCGCTCTTCTTAAGTATTCCTAATTCTACACCCACGTCGATGATTTCACCACTTCGTGAGATACCCTGACCGAACATGATGTCGAATTCACACTTACGGAATGGTGGTGCAACCTTGTTCTTCACAATCTTTACCTTTACGGTATTTCCGATAGCCTCGTCTCCGTTCTTGATAGTTTCCTTTCGACGGATGTCAATTCGTACGGAAGAATAGAACTTGAGCGCATTACCACCTGTAGTGGTTTCAGGATTGCCGAACATTACACCAATCTTCTCGCGCAACTGGTTGATGAAGATACATGTGGTGTTGGTACGGCTGATGGTTGCTGTGAGTTTGCGAAGTGCCTGACTCATAAGTCTTGCCTGGAGTCCCACCTTGTTGTCACCCATCTCGCCTTCGATTTCAGCCTTAGGAGTAAGGGCCGCAACAGAGTCTATTACTACGATGTCGACTGCAGCAGAACGAATCAGTTGGTCTGCAATTTCCAATGCCTGTTCTCCGTTGTCTGGCTGTGAAATCAACATATCATTGGTATTGACACCCAACTTCTGTGCATAGAATCTGTCGAATGCGTGTTCTGCATCGATGAATGCAGCAATTCCTCCGCTTTTCTGACACTCAGCAATGGCATGTATTGCGAGTGTTGTCTTTCCGGATGATTCTGGACCGTAGATTTCGATGATACGTCCTTTTGGATAACCACCTACGCCCAATGCTGCGTTAAGTCCGATACTTCCGGTTGGTATCACGTCAACGTGTTCGATGTTTTCTTCACCCATCTTCATGATACTGCCTTTGCCGAAATCCTTCTCTATCTTTGCCATTGCCATTTGCAATGCCTTGAGTTTTTCGCTGTTTGCTTCCATATTATTCCTAATTGTTTTTTTGTTCTTATTTCCGTTTACAAAGTTATGAATTAATTATGAAATACAAAACTATTTTGTGAATATTGAATGCAATTTTTTCCGAATTCATGCTACTGGGAAATAGTAGTACTTGTATGAAATAAAAAAGTACTGGCAACGATAGGCGTTCCAGTACTTCTTTCGTTATGTATGTTCTTGATTGTTATTTTTCAAATACAGGTAAGGACAGATACCAATTCTTCGGTTCTTTGAGCTTTTCGTAAAGTTCAGTATTGATTTTTCCTTCGTTTATATCCTTATAAGTATTGATACGTATGTCTCGGCTCGCAATTTTGTTTGCTAACCACTCTTTACCATTCTCTCCTGCATTAATCTTATGGTTGGCAATGCGTACGAGGTCAGTAAACCGATAACCTTCGAAGGCAAGTTCGAGTGCAAGTTCGTCAACAATGAGGTTTTCGACTGCAGATATTGCTTCGGACTTGATTTCAGGTCGGAATCCCTGTGCAAGGATGAGACGTGAATAGTCATAGCAAATACTGTCGCTGTAACCGGAAATATTTGTTCTGACGTTTGAATTAGTCTGTCCAGGCCAAGAACCATAGCCGCAACCACGTGCATGAATACCAAAGTTGCCATTCCATGAGTCTCCGGTGAAATCCAGGTAGAAGTTCTTCAGTTCAAGACTGTCAACATAATACATGGCTCCGAAGTTGTTAAGTTTTAGATAAGGTATAGTATCGCTTACATAGATTATATCCCCGTCTTCAGTCAATAAAGTATCACCTTCGGAAGTAATACCTGGATGAATTTCATATTTTATTGCAGGTACAGGCATATTGTTTGAACACAATCCGTCCTTGAGTATTGCAAATGCCATCTCTGGGAAGCCTGAGCGATTTACGGCTTCAGCCAGTCTTAACCACACGAGTGTCTTGCGATAGATAGGTATAGTATAAAAGAATGTGTTGCCAATAGCAGCCTTACTGCAAAGTTCATATGGTTCACTTTCATGTGAGTACTCATCAATAGAAAATCCATAGCGTGCGTCTCCGCTTTCGTATTCAACCCGTGTCGGTACAGTCGTAGCATCGTCATAATAGATGAAAGACTGGGATTTATTTACTGTATAATAGGCTCCGGATGGAGCAGTCTGGCTCTTGAAATTTGGAGAAACCGTAATGGCTCCGGATGATGAAGATTCATCACTGCCTTCTGTTGTATTGGTGTGTTGGCTTGAAGTCGGTGTATATCCATAGATATCGGCAACACGTGTAAGCATGGTCCCGAACTGTCGGTTTGCGCTGCTTGGAATTATTGTTATGCAGTCATTGCTGCTGTTGTTTGTGTAAACACCAGCCCAACGCCCCCATTCCTCACCGCTGCTGACGTTGCGATATGAATACTCTTCACTTGAATTGCGGCTCTTTGACTTTACGGCTTCACAATACTGTGTAGTAGTAATACTTGCAGTCTTATTCAGATAATCATAATAGTATTGTGCTGCAGTTCGGTAGTCGGTCTCATTCTTGCCACGTAATAAATACATATCTCCAAGAACAAGTCGTAGGGGAATGATTGCCTTTTGAGTAGCAATCTGTACAGCACCGTTATCCCATTGTTTGTAGTTTGGATATTTTGTATCGATGAACTCCAATATTCCTGTTTCAAGAATTCTTTCAATGAGATTGTCCTTGTTTACAAGATTTTCTGAAAAATTGAATTTATCAATAATATCAAGTGATTCGATAGGTTCCAGGATAAATGGCACTTCACCATAATTTTGTACTAGTTGCAGATAAGTCCATGCCCGTATTATCTGAACCTGTGCATATTCCGGAATCATGTATTTAATATTGCTTTTTACCATTGATGTATCAGCATTCGCAATATACAGGTTGCAGTTGTTGATTACGTTGTAGTAATCACGAATGTTCAGCATAGAACAACTTCCGTCCTGAGGATTATCGAAGTTTGCAATGGCATGAATGGTGTCAGTAGCATATTGTGTGGTACTTACCAAATCTCCACGTAGTTCACCGAGAAGGACCTGGCGTTCAGCAATATCCTGTAAACATGTGAGTATACCAAAATATGAGTATACCGTATCATTGGCATTTTCATAGATTTTGTCATCAGTACTTACGGTAAGCATGTCTTCACAGGACGTCAGCATTCCGACAGAACACATCATTGTAGTACACATGGCCAATGCCGTAAGTCTTTTTGCCATTTTATTTATATTGTTCATATTTTTATAATGAGTTTTCTTGTTTTAGGTTCCTATGTTGTTACATAGAGACCCTTTCATTTGATTATTCAATTCACGGATTGTTATAGATTGAGTTTGATTCCTATATTGAAACTTCTGTTGGAAGGAAGCATACCGGTATCTATTCCCTGGTAGAGGATGTTTCCGGAACATGAAGACTCCGGATCATTGCCTGAGTACTTGGTGATGGTGAATAGATTGTTTGCCTCTGCCCAGATTGTAATTCCCTGCATCCAACTCAATGATACAGGGAGTTGGTAAGTCAGACGTACATTCTTCAGTTTGAGAAAACTACCGTCTTCAATCCATCGGTCAGAGAACCGTTCATTGTTTACCCAACTGTCGCTGTTCTGGGTGCAGGCTCGTGGCATGTCGGTCTGCTGTCCTTCACAGGTCCATCTATTGACAGTTGCAATACTTTGGTTGTAGAAACCATTGAGGCTTTCCAATTGACTGCGCTGATAGTTGTAGATGTCATTGCCGAGAGAATACTTGAATGTAAAGTCGAGTGCAAACTTACCCAATATGAAATTCGTGTATATGTTTCCATAGATATCAGGGTTGGGATCACCGATGATAGTCTTGTCGGCATCATCAATGAAACCATCATTTGTGATATCAGTAAAACGAATGTCGCCGGCGTTGAAGTTGTTGTACGGTCTGCTTTGAATACCGGTAGGATACTGTAGGTATCCATTCTTGCCTGCCTGAGATGCTTCTGCATCAGTAGCGAAAACACCATTGGTCCTATATCCAAAGAATACACCTGCAGGGTTGCCTACGCTTGTAAGGATTTCACCGCCATATACTTTTGCAATATAACTATCTTCAGGGAGCGACGTAATCTTGTTCTTGTAATGGCCGAGAGTTGCGCCGAGTTGCCACTTAAATGACTTTGAATTGATAATTATCGTATTGATATTTACTTCAGCACCGATATTTCTAAGAGCACCTCCATTGCACCAATATGTGTCAAGACCTGCGAGGTAGTTGATTGATTTAGGTGTAATCAGGTTGTCTGTGTTGCTGACGTAAACATTGAGCCCCGCCTGAATGCGGTTGTTGACAAATGAACCATTAATGCCAAAGTTCCATCGCTTGGTTGTTTCCCATTGTAGTTTTGGATTTTCAATGTTCTTCAGTTGAAGACCAATAGCAGACTTTAGGAATGTAGTTGCCTGATAATATGTACGGCTGGCAGAATAGTCGATATTGTCATTTCCCGTAATGTCATAACCGGCGGTCAGTTTAAGGTAATTGATACCGTTGGTTTTCTTCATCCAAGGCTCATTGGTGATAACCCATCCGAACTGTATAGAAGGGAATATACCCCATGTGACACCGAACATCTTAAGGCCTTCATCACAATCATTGCCAAAACGTGATGAACTTTCAGCAGTAACCGTTGCATCAACAATATATGTATTCTTATATGCATAATTTGCATGAGCATAGTATGCAAGGTTTTTCCATGCATCATTTGTTCCGTCCACGACAGGATAACTGTCAGTACTCTTGTTGTCAGGCATCTTGTCGCTGCCGCTTCCCGGAATATTATATCCGGTTTCGTAGTTGTCGGTAAATGAGTTTGATGTAAAACGGAAACCTCCGAATACAGCGATATCGTGTTTGCCGTAGTTGTTGGCCCAATTGAGTCTTAGGTCTTCATAGAGAGACGTCTCCTTGTCGAAGAGGCTCTTCTTTACACCTGTAACGTCACCCATATCCTTGAGATTGTAGACAGGAATACCAGCAATTGGCAAATAGTATTTTTCGCTTGCTCTGTTGAGTTGATATGCAAATCGGTTGGTAAGGAATAAATGACGGTTGATCTGCCATTTAGGCATTACGTTGAGATTGAACTGAGTGACCTCCTGATTGTTCTTGTTTACGGCATCGCCGTTCTTGAGAATCCAGTAAGGATTGGCAAGTGCGGTGTTTGTTCCGTAACGTGAAGCAAAGTCGAAGGGATAATTGTCATCATCGTAGTTCTTGCCAGAATATACAGATGAAAGATGAAGTTTTGCATCATCACCTGTATAGTAATTGAATTTGCTCAGGAATGGAGTCTGAATCAATCCGAGTACGTTAGGTGATGAAATAGGACTGTCTGCATAACTTTCAGCCCAACCATTGTCACGTAGGTCATACGAAAGTCGGCTGTACGACACGTCCAGTTGCGTACTTAAATTTCTGATGAGGTTGATATCTGTATTAAATCGGATGTTAAGGCGGTTGAAGTCATTGTCTTTAGCTGTAGCCTGTGATTGTGAATATCCCAATGAAAGGTTATACATTGCAACATCGTCACCACCTTGAACATTGACCTTATAATTCTGAGTGAATGCATTTCGGTATAATCCATCAGACCAATCCGTATCGTTGTGGTACATTGGATACCAATAATACTGCGGATTGTCATTTAAGAACGGAATAGAAGTATTTACGGTAGAATGCTCAATACCGTATTCCGTAGTACCGATAAGTTCGCTTGTGTAGTTTCTGTATTGACTGGCATTCAAGACCTTTGTACTTTTGGGAGTCAGTTCAAATCCTCCAAAAACAGAAAGGTTGATGCTTGTCGCCATACTATGTCCACGTTTTGTAGTGATGATGACAGCTCCGTTTGCGCCACGGGAACCATAAAGGGCAGTAGCATTCTTTAAGACCTGTACATTTTCAATATCTTCTGGATCTATTGCAGCAAGCACATTGTTGAAAAATCCATTATGGATGGATGTCCTGTCCAATTGCATATCCATGATGATACCATCAAGAATAACCAAAGGCTGTGAATTGAGGTTAAGGGAATTGATGCCTCTTATGAACATTGCAACACCTTGTCCGGGAATACCACAGCGGTTAATCGTTCTGATATCTCCTCCAAGCATGTTTTCAATACTGCCGTCAACCGACAGAACACTGGCATTTTCAATACTGACGGATTTTTCAGCAGTAACAGATGTCTCCTTGCTGTATATGCTGTTGAATTTACTGCTGTACATAAAGACCGTAGGCACGGTCATTCCATCGTATGCAACCTGGATGTCGTTATATTCAGGAGCAGATACAAACAGGGAGGTAGCGAAAGTCGGCACCTTGATTGTGTACTTACCTTCTTCGTCAGTAAGTGCAGAATAGCGGTTATTATTGAACGCCTGAATGTGGGCTCCGACAATAGGTTGTCTTGTTGCTGCGTCAAGAACCCTTCCTCTGATTTCCTGCATAGAGTATTTCGGCGATTTCTTGAGTAAATTCTGAGCCTGCGTTTTATTGGTTGCTACAGAGTCGGCTGTTTCCTGGGCATTTACCATACCGCAGTTGGCAAACATGGTGATTGTTAATAAGCCAATGTGCCACTGTCTTGTGAATTTAGGCAACCCACAACCCTTATATAGTGTTAATATATTATTCTGTTTCATATATTTATGTTCATTAATCATTATACGATATTACTCCTTTGCCACAAGTACAATCTTGTCAATCCACATTTCTCGAGTATAGGTGGAAATTTCCTTAGATGACACCTGTACGGCAATTTTGAGTGTTGGGTAGAAATCCAATCCGTAACAACAGGTAGGTAATGAGAAATCCTGTGCTACGAGAATACTGTCAACAAGAACGTTTTCTTCGATGTTTGGAGGAAAATTGGTGAAGGTATTGCTCTTGTCTGCATGGATATTACCTTCTGTAGGTTTTAGCGTGGTGGAAGTCTGTGAGGATCTCTTTCCGTCAAAATAGGAAATGGAAACCTTGAACTTGGTCGGCATGTTGGCATTGGTGTTATATGCCATAAGCACATAAATGTCGTATTTGCATGATAATGTATTCGCCAACTTGAATGTAACTTCAGGATTAACGGATGGAGATGATTGGACAACACGTACAATCGTAGTTTTTAGAAGACTGTCTCCTGCTGTTTCCGTAACCATTGTAGGTGCTAGGGTACATCTATTTGAATTTTCCACGTTGTAGCCTTGCTCCGCTTCAATCTTAATGTCCTGTGCCCAAGTATCGCTAGGCCTATATTCAAAAGAGTCAACAACATAGGCATAGCCATTGCTGAGGGTTTCAGGTTTTGCATTATTGAAGATGTCAACAACCAACGGCTGCTCGAATACATTGCGTACAGTACTTTCGAGTGAATCACAGTCAGCCGGATTGTTTATGTTGAAAGGCTTAGCCTGATACTTCGCATTGAATACAAGATTTTCACAGATTGCATTCTTTGAATAGAGGTTTGTAATAGAGTCAACCTCTGCCTCGGTGAATTTCTTTGACAGAGTAGTTGATGATTCATTTCCCTCTTCATCAACAGTAGTCATAGTCTGCGTATAGTTATTCATGTATTTGAAGTACGCACTGGTCTTTTTGAGAGCATTTTCCCATGCGTTATTGTCAGGCATGACCATGGCGAATACACTGTCCTCGCAAGTTAGATCTGCCGACATCATATGGAAATAGTCATTATATAGATGGGTAACAGAATCCACCCAGGTAATATTGCCGTTTACAGTTGGACCTTGCGTACTGCTGTATTCATCGAAATCCAGTTTCTCATATCGCTTAAGGAAAGTCTTCAGTGAATCCAGTTTAGGGTTGCGCCCGATATATTCGTATATATTCGGCATATATTCAATAGCACCATCAATAATATGCAGCACACCATTGCTGCAACCAATGTTTGGTGTTGAAATCTTATTTCCGCCGATCATTGCATTTGGACAGTCAAAAACGGTTGTTTTGCTGTTGTATAGATTCAGTAAGACAGAGTCGGAACTGTTGAGAATTCTGTTATATCGTGTCATGTGATTCTGAATCAGTTCCTTTTCCACAATATAAGGATTGGTTTCCAATAAATTCTCATAAAAGGAATGGTCGAAGGAACCATTCTTTGGCGCCCATATTGTAAAGTGCTGGTCATGGTCCAATAATTCGGAGTACTTTACAGGGGTAGGATTGCCTTCGGATTTAGACACGTAAACCATATCCAATAGATTTGCAAAATCCGACAACTCAGGATTTGAACTGATTTGTTTCCATAAAGTCTGTTGCCCGAGAACATCTTCATTAATGTCAAAATGTTCATCGCTGCAACTTATTATTGTGAAAGCCATAATGAAGAGTAGGGCTCCCTTGAATATCAACTGTAATATTGTTGTTTTCATACTTTTGTCAGTCATTACGTTTGTTCTATGAAAAATTACCATTTATCTTCTGGAATATCACCATAGTATATGGTCTTAGGTACAAATTCAAGATAGTCAAAGAAGAACTGAGTGTTTGTACTTTCAAGTACAGACTTGAAACGTATATAATAAGTCTTCCCCTCTTCAAGCAATCCTGTAAAAATGATTTTTCTGATAGATGTCGGGCAATCGCGTCCGGAAGCGCTTCCTGGATAAAAATAAGCAGGTCCCTTCATATATCCAATATTCCTGAACTGTTTGTCCAGTTCCTCAATTGCATCCTGTGAACCAAGAGATGCATCAGATTTCCAACCAATCTTGTCACCACCGATGCGCAGGTCTATTGGAATACCGATAGCTGGCAGATTGTTAGGATTCGTTCCCAGATATATCTGTGCCATTCCGCGGTTTTCATTGGCATTTACGCCATATCTCAACTCATAGGTCCCAGTGTAAGGAACTGGCGGAAGTTTCATCGTGAAATCGTATGTGCCACGGATATTGAATTCATCAGCCTGATAATTTGTCCAAGTTCCGCCGCCATCACCAGATGCACCTTCGTTCTGGTAATTTGATAGATATGCAAAATCAGTTTGTTCAGACATACTAGGGATTGCTCCGGAACCCATACCGTTCCTATTCATGAAATAATCGTATGTAAAATAGAAACATTGTTCCTTGTTTCTGCGGCATCCATTAGTCATAAGTTCAGGCAGAAGTGAACAGATGTCATATCTCATACGTTCATTAAGAATCTTTGTAGGTACATCTTTTGTCCACACAAGAATATCATCAATAGGGTAGTAGTAGCCATTAAGGGCATTATTGTCATACTTCCCGTTGTTGCTGCTGATACCAATACCCGGTATGTCAACATCAGTCTCTCTGTATGTAGAGAGATTATATGTAGCATGACGGTTTAGCCTTTTTCCGCCACGAATACCAGTAATCTTAAGACTGCGACGGTGGAAATCCATGGTTTCGTAGTATTCCCATACGTTAATCTGGAATTTATTGCCCGTATTTGGACTGGAGTTAGTAAAACCTTTTTCATTGGCGAAGATTACCAACTTGTCCCATATCAGTCGTTCAGGCAAAATATGGTACGCCACGAATTGGTTGATAGCATTGTTTGGATTATCATAATCGTCAGCCCAACTGGTTTCCTCATCATAGTATGCAATACCTTTAAGATATTCCTTGAGACCTTCTACGCTATCTATACCTTTCTCCTTGAAGATGGAGTCTGGTTCCACAAAAATAGTGTATCCGAAATAGCGGTGTTCAGGATAGGAACCTTTCCATCCGGAAGCACTTGTGTTGTCACGTGGCTCACCGGCTTTCTCATTATAGAGTTCGTAATCTTCATCTTTGTATGACAGCAATTTGTCGTCCCAAGCCGTAAGTTTCAGCAAGTTCGCAAAGAATTGCAAGTTATCAGTTGCAGTAATCAAATCTGCAACAGTTGACGTAGAAGGCGAAAGCACCTTGTCGATAGCATGAATGTATCCGTTTTCCACTTCAATATCTTTCTCGGTGATGATAGAATTGGCATTGACATATATAATAGTGGTACCTGCCGAATCATTACCATATGTAATATTTATGTAGCGGTCGTTCATATTCGTTGAATTCAGTGCACCTTCATTGAATTCAGTAGATGCATAGGCATTGGAATTACCATTGTCAATAATAGAATTGAACACTATCGCCTCAGCCACCGAATCAGGAATCTCTTCAATGTTGGTAGACTGAACCTGTGGTGCGTCCAGATGCATGAGTGAATCGAGAAAGTTGTGTATAGCATCGTTGGTAGGAGCAAAACAGGTGTAGTTTCCACGTGCATCCAGCAGTTCCTTCATTGTTGAACTGGATTTTTTGCTGGAATGCACCTTGCCGAGAATAGTAAGGTAACTGCTGAATTGTTCAGGATTATTCTCAAAGTGATCAACCATCATTTCACCGGTAAAAGTGTAGAGGTCAGAATCATCAATGTTTTCGGAACAGCCGGCGAATAGCAACGCCAATGTGCAGAAATAATACAATTTGATATTTAGTTTCATAATTCATCAGTTTTAGAGGTAGATTCATTTTCCTTCCAGACACTGTTTTGGTGTAATAGAGGATTGTTTTTTATCTCGTTTGTATAAATTGGAGAGAAAAGTGACGTTATTGTTGACAGTTTAGCAAAGATAGCATTCTTATTTTCGCTGTACTTTCTTCCTAAATAGAATTTCAACATTTCAGAAGTCCCACCTTTGCGTTGCGCATAGCGCACCAGATCAAACCAACGTTTGCCTTCTCCGAAAAATTCTCTTTGTCGTTCTGCCATAACAAGGGATTCGAGTCCTGCAGGAGTCTTGAATACATCAAAGTTCAATGAATCTTCCTTTGCTTTTGCATTGTTTGATGCATAAGCATAAGGATTGTTTCTGCGAAATAGATTGCGGCAAAGATTGAAACCTTCTCTCAGCGCAGAGTCGTTTTGTGCAATCTGGCTGATTGCTTCAGCCTTCATAAGCATAATGTCTGCCAGACGGTAGAATATGAAGTTTGCGTTGTTGCTTGTATTCGATCTTTCACCGGAATAGGAACATCTGAAATTTGTAGCAGAGTTATCCTGCAGAATGTTGTTGACACCTACAGAACCGTTATATTGCTGCACCTCAGTCCCCTGATACTTGAATATAGGGAAGTCCAACTGGCTGGCAGAAGTATAATGTATAGTTTCCCAACGTCGGTAGTCAGTTCTTGTAAAGATAGACGACAGATTCATTTCGTTCGGAGTTGGCGCAACAGCATTGGTCAATGCGTCAGAACTGGTGAGAGAGCCAACCTTGGAACTGTTTATGTCCCAATATGAGTTGTTGATTGTGTTCTTATTGTTGGTACCATCGATTTGCAGTTCAAATATACTTTCCTGAGAGTTGCCCGTACCGAAAATATTCTCAAAAGAACCGACTTTAGTCGCATATTTGTTGTTAGGGTCATCTTCGTTCGGAATCAGAAGATCTTCAATAGTCAAGTCCTCTTTCTTGACACCTCCGAGAATTACTCCATCCTTGTTCAGTTCCTTGACTCTGTCTTCAATCATTGAGTTGATAACCCAATCGCAGCAATCGATACATTTCTGATAGTCTTCCATTGCCTGGTTGCCATATACGGCAACAGAATCACTTGATGTGTTTTTGCTTGCCCGCCATAAATAAACGTCAGCGAGCAGCGAATAAACCGCTTTTTTAGTAATTCTTCCCTTGTTCCATACAGTCTGACCATAGTCGTTCATGGCAATATCCTTTACGGATTCCAGGTCATTGATGATACTGTCAAGAACTTGTTCCTGACTGGATTGCGGTACAATGAAGTTCTGACTGTCATTATTGTAATCAATAGTGATATATGGAATTTCGCCCCATGTACGCACAAGATAGAAATGGCTTAAAGCCCTGAGAGTAATCATCTCAGCCTTTATAGGATCCCAATCACCAGATGAAAAACTCTCGTCATGCCGAACCGTAGCCGTACCATGAGCAAGAATCTTGTTGCAGAAATTAATTTCGTTATACAAATTGGTCCAATCAAACATTGAATATGTAGGATTGAGATTTGCATTCATTACATTGTTTATTTGCGTATTGGTTACACCTGTAGGCAACATAAGGTTGTCACTTCTGATTTCCCCCCATTGAATAAGTTGGTCCATCATAGTCACATAACGGGTATAACAGGCAGATACCACGTTCTGCAAGTCATTCTTGTCTTCCCAGAAGTCTTCCTCGACAATTTGGTCGGAAGGGGTGATTGTAAGGAAATCATCACAGGACACCATCATAATACCGGATGCCAGACCAATATACTTTATTGCAGACATCCCGATAGTCTTACTGATTTTTGTTTTTATCTTTTTCATAATTGTCAACACTTTAGAATCCAACGTTTACACTTAGAGTGAAAGACTTGGCGCGTGGAGTCTTGGAGTTGTCCGTACAGATACCCCATGCTCCGTAGCCCATCTCAGGGTCTACACCGGTATATTTAGTCCAACAGAAAAGGTTATTGGCAGACAGAGACATACGCAGGCTCTGCAATCCCCATGACTTAATCATCTTTGATGGGAAATTATAGTTCAATTGAGCATATTGCAGACGCATGTAATCACCGTCTTCTACAAATCTATCACTTCCGAGCGAGTTATAGTTTTCGACACCGAGGCTGCTGTTCATAGCCCGAGGTATTATGGTGTTGTCACCGTTTTTGCGCCATCTCCATGCCACAGCCTGACTTTGGTTGATGTTGCTGCGCATTGACTCGTTGTTCAGACGTGCCATATTTACAATCTTGTTACCGACACGATAGTTGAAACTCAGTTTCAGCGACCATTCCTTATAGTTGAAATTTACACCGAAACCTCCATTGAGTTTAGGATTTGAATTACCAAGGTATACAATATCCAATTCATTAATCTGACCGTCATGGTTGATATCTTCGTAAATGGCATCACCCCCTTGGAATTCATAATTGGTATTTCCATAGTCAAAGAACATGTGGAGAGGATTACCCTTGGCATCGAACAGGATATTTCCGTTCTCATCACGTGCAACCGGACAGGTCGCGTTATCACCTCTTTCAGCCGCCTTCATTGCAGTATTGTTGCCATAAGTATCCAAGGATTCCGTGGTATATCCGCTATGCTCATAGTCATAAGCATATACCCCCTTGTATTTGAATCCGTAGATAGAACCTACAGCATTTCCAATCTGAATACGTTCAAGATATTTGGCGTTGCTGTAGTTATATTCAGGATTCATGTTTGCAAGTACAGTAGGTTCCATCCTGGTAATAGTATTGATGTTCTGAGCAATATTGAAGTTCAAGTCAACACTTAGTTTTCCTACTTTGATGAGTTGGCGTGTATTGGCATACAGTTCCCAACCTTCATTTTTCAGTTCACCGACATTTTTCCAAGCCAAGGAACTGAAACCGGAAGAAGAAGGTATTCCGACACCAGGCATGAGTAAGTCTCTAGTTGTCTTATGGTAAATATCCATAGCAAGGGAAAGTTTATTGTCAAACATGTCAAGGTTGAAACCTAAGTTCCATTGTTCGTTGGTTTCCCACTTGATATCAGTCAGACGTAAGTTGGCAGGAGCAATGGAACTTGTGATATTTCCTGCAGCACCATACATTCCATAGTCGGAATAGCGGTTGTACATCAGATATTCGCTGCCCGGTGCACGTCCGGTACGTCCCCAACTAGGACGTATGGACAACAGATTTATGAATCTAGTCCATTCGGCATTCTGGAAGAAAGGTTCGTCACTGATATTCCATCGTGCGGATATACCAGGGAAAGTACCCCATTTGTTACCTGCTCCGAATTTAGTGGAACCGTCATGACGTACTGTAAGGTCAAAGGAATAACGTCCGTCAAACAGTCCCAGGTGATATGAACCCAGTAATGCGGCGCTGCGCCATTCGCTGGAGTGTGTAGAACCGCCGGAAGGTAGATATCCATCAGAAATCGGAGCAGAAATTCCCGTAGGTATATGAGCCTTGCTGTAGTCCTGATTGCTTCCGTTTCCGGTAGTCATCTCAAACTGTCCGAGGAGAATCATAGTAACATTCTCAGAATTGAAATGAGGAGTGAAAATCATTTTTTCCTTATTTGTGAAGGCAAGACTCTTGTATTCACTATTGTTAACCTTGTTTACATTGGAATTTTCCCAGGATTCAGTCGTCAGTGAAGAAGGATAATAAGCATTTACCGATTCATTATAAATATCCATATAGACCTCCGCATCTAAATCCAATTGGTGACTGTCGCTGTCCTTTCCGAGTAATTTGTAGCGGATATTAAACTGAGGGTTTATGCGATAGGTACTTTGGTTGTTATGAGCCAGATGTGCAATCGCCACAGGGTTACCGTTCGATTTGATGTCACTGAGATAATATGAGGAATATCCGTCAGGAATGTTGCCGGCAGAACCGTATGTAGGCAGCATGTTGTAGAAACCACCTGTCAGTTGACCGAATTCATCATATTCATAGATACTCATGTTCGGCATTGCCTTGTAAGCCTTGTCCAGAATAGAACCAGTACTGTTTCCGTCCCAGTTACGATGGTTGTCAGTATAAGTCAACGCAAAATTCGTGGAGAATCTGATGCGGTCACTTACGTCATAGTCGAGAACCATACGTGTAGAGAAACGGTCGAGTTCCTGCTTTATGATAGTACCTGTCTGGTGGTCATAGCCACCGGAAATGCGGAATCTGGCCTTTTCTCCACCACCGGTAAGAGTTACATAGTAGTTATGAGTCTGTCCGAATTGATTTACAGCATCCACCCAGTCAGTATTGCGGTTGAAGTTGTAAAAGTACATAGGACGTGACTTGTCGTAGTTTAATTCCACGATATCGCTTGTCGCGCTGCTTTGTCTAGGGTTGAAATAAGCCTCCTTGAGCATCATGGTGTATCCGTCACCGTTAAGCATGTTGAGGCCGTCTGGAGCCCAACTACCCGTAAAACGGTATGAGAAGTTTATTTTGGTTTTTCCGGTAACACCACGACGTGTAGAAATTTCAATAACACCATTGGCTCCGCGAACACCCCAGATGGCGGTAGCAGCCGCATCCTTCAGAACCTTTATTTCCTTGATGTCTTCAGGATTGACGGAGAGTAGGGTAGCGAACTGTTCTTCGTTGTCCAAATCCTCAAAGTTTGTCTGACTCACATCATCGGGAAGGTCAAAAATATTACCATCGACAACAATCAACGGTTCGGCACTACCATGAATGGTACTGACACCGCGGAGTCGCATACTTGTACCCGCTCCGAGGTTACCGGAATTGGCCACGATGTCCAGACCTGCAATTTTACCCTGCAGTGCTTCGTCCGCACTTGTGAAAGACAAACCTTCAACGTCATCCATATCCATAGTCTGCGCAGCCACTGAGATTTCCTTTACAGGAATAGCCATGCCTGTACTTTGAATCTGTTTAGGTTTAGCCTTGATTACGACTTCCTTGAGTTGTGTGTTACTCTTGAGAATAATCCTGAATCTGTTATGAGTACCGATTTGTTGTGTCCATGTCTGATAGCCGACGTATGAAACCTGAATACGGTTCTTCGGATTCACGCATCTGAACGAGAAATTTCCGTTCAGATCAGTAACTCCATGTGCTACGATACGGTTGTTTGCATCCAATTCAACGACATTTGCCATTACTATTGGATCAATGTCATCTTCTACCGTACCACTGATAATATCTCCTGATTTAACCTGTGCATTGGCAAATATACTGAATATTAAAGCCAATGTCAAAGTTAAAGAATGCTTTCTTGATAGTTCCATATTGTTCTTTAATCTTGTTCTTAACATATAACTCTAATATTATTCCACAATGCGGTATTTTGCCATGTATGAGCGGCAGGCCTTAATATTGGCAAATTCGCTGTCATATCTGTTGTTTGCATATTTCTTATAGTCAAGCACTCCGTCAATACCATGAACCACTGCACTTGAAGACGCATTGATAGTTTTAGGATTGCTCTGATTGTCTAGGATATAGTCACGTGTAATAATGTTCTTCATGTCGGTAACGTTGCAGGAGTGACCTGTTGCATCCTTAATACTTAAAGTGCCGTTTCCTGAAGATTGTACTCTGACTTTTGCATATACGGAAGGATTACCCTCGTCGTCAACAGTAAGAGTTGCAGTTTCATACTGCTTTGAAACAAGTGCGGGTTTGTCTGCAAAGACTAGATTATCCTGGAAATGGTTCTTTATGAAATTGATAAGAACCGTAACCATGGTGGTCGCCTTAGTCTTGATAGCCTGCTCCTCTTCTGAAGACCATTCTGGTCTGTCTTCAGGGTCCATATCAAGACATAAAAGGTCACGTATCTTTTGCCAAGTAGGCAATCCTCTGTCTATGGCATCCTCAACAGCCTTGTTGTTCGGAATATATACCGTATATCTATAGTTGTTGAAATACTTAACATTGGTAGCCGTCGCAATCTGATTTCCTGTAGAATAATCATAGGCAGGCAAGCCATTGTTGTTAATGAATACCGAATACTTCTTGATATCTGCAGGTGTTTTGATATCGATAGCCCTGAGAACCTCTTCATCAGTCTGGCAAAGTTCAAAGAATCCGCCGAAATCAGATTGGTTGTTATACATTATGCTATAAACAGACTCAATAGTCGGTGACATTGGCTTGTCAATCTGGTATGCAAACCCATTACCGTTACCGTTAGTCTGGCGTGTTTTGTCATCGAATCGGATTACGGAACATCTGTCACTGTGCTGCATTTGCCATCCACCTTCTACTGTACAGCCGTTTTGGCGTTGTTCGGCATTCTCCACATATACCGGAGTACCGTTCTTTGTCATAAAGAAGTGACGCTCGCATTCAATACCGGTTTCAGTTTCGTCAATGGCTCCTCCCTTGCTTTGGATGAAGTCCGAATCATTTGAGTGAACGATAGTATGCGTTTCAAGCATGTCACGCAGACGGTTCTTCCATTCATTAGGTGAAATGTTTACTGAAGCCAGTTTGTCACCGATAACTCCTTCCCTGGTAGTATAGTCGTACGTATATGAATATGCAGTACATTTTGGCTCGTTGTTCTTAGCGTCCCATTCAAAAAGCAATGCACGTTGCTGTCCGTTTTGAAGAGCGAAGGATACAGGGTCAATATACCAGAAATTGTCATCCTGTGGAACGAACAGACTGAATCGCGCACTCATAGCAAGAAGATATGCGTAGAAGTTAGTCTGTATATCCAGATTGTCCTGCGAAATGGCGTAATTGAATATATGCATGTCCGTACCGACATAGGCTGGGGCACTTACTGCTGCATATTTGGCAGGAGTCAGAACCTCATCCATGATATAAATGGCACCGTTGTTTGCCAGAAGCACATCTTTGATGAAAGGAAGGTGAGTTTCGTCAAGCATAGGATCCTGTGCATCGTCCTTGATCGTCTCAAACTTGCTTGGGACGCTGCTGTTAAAAGACACTTTCATAAGGTTGTTCAGCAAAGCCTCGATTACATTCAGTGGAATCTGGTCAATAGACCTATAGATGTTTTCGTAGTCGTCAGCCCCCTTTACTTCTTTCATTAATTCAGATGCATATGCTTCAAGAAGGAAGCGTCCACCTCCGGTTGGGGTAAAGAAATAATTGTAGAGTTTTTCATCGGTAGGTGCAAAGATGACACCCATGTCGCTTTCCTTGTCAGTCTGTGCATCAGAACGATATTCATTCCAACCCGGGTCAAAGTTCAGCGCATAATTCACTTTGTTTCCGTTAGGATTACCAATAGGATCTGTACCCCTGTCGTTGGTAAGTTCTTCATTACCCTGACTTCTTTTAGAAAAATATCTTTTCTGATATACCGAATCCACGTCATTGCCATAGAGCAATCTGTATCTGTTAGTCAACGCTTCATTGTAGAACGGAGCAGAAAAACGCTCAATCATGTGACTGAAAATGTTTGTCTTTCCGTTTGTACGCAGTACTTCAGCCATGTTCTGTGGATTGACCAACACCTTGTCCAGACGGTCGATGTACCCGTTCTGGCATGTAATGTCCTGTTCTAGCACCTTGCAGTCATAGATGAAGGCATCATTCTTGTCACGTTCCTGTCCCATGAAGATTCTGAAATCCTTGTCAGTAATCCTGTTGTTGCTCATCTGAGCAGGAAGGAAATGCGTCATCATAGGAGTAGTAGCATCCAATGCTAGGTAAATGCCACCCTTGTCAGGGTTGCGGAAACGTGCCCAATAATCCTTGTCATTGCTGTTATAGGATATAGGCAGTTCGTCTGCTTTGAAATGAGGAATTGAGTCTGTGACGTCTGCAGCAGTTTCTCTTCTCAGACATGCACCCTTTTCCGGACCTTCAGTACTGGACATCATTTCCAGAAGGTATGCGTTGTTAATCATTGCGGAATTAAGAAGAATCTTTTTCTGTGCCATTGACAGTTGCTCATAGTTCCTTACGCCCCATGAGTTGGTCCTGTAAAACTCTTCGAAAGCTGCATCATCTGCAACGAACAGAGTCTTGCTACCTGTCTTGCCCAATACTTCCGCATAACCGAGATCGTCAATCAGTTTGACGAAATTCTTGTAATCTCCTTTAGTATCCAGCACTTCATATATGTTCGTACCAAGCCAATCCGGATTTGATTCATCCAGCTTGTAATCTTCAGAACATGCAGTGAAAGCACCGGAAACAGAGACCGCACATAAAGCATAAGCCCATTTGTGCATGTGTTTACAAATGCGATTGTTCATAATTGTTGCTAATATATTAAATTGTTGTCTGTTAGTTTGAGTGATATAAATAATTGTTGCCTGTTAATAGTATTTCCTTTCGGCGGCACAAATTTACGATTTTTTTACATTTTATTGCTTGAATACAATAGATAAGTATCTTTGATTAACATTTTTTAATACAATTCGTAATATTGTGCTATTGGTGAATATTCAAAAAAACATCCTAAGAAATTAATCTTAGGATGCTTAATATCTGTTCAGGAAAACTCAGCAATACAGAATTGAATTGCTTATTTCCACGATGTGTTTAGTTGTTATCCTGTCTCTTTGTAGCAGAGTAAACCATCTTGAGGGCGTAAGCCTTACGCATAACCTGCTTCACATCAGTAATGATACCCATTGGTGTCTGATGGTCAGCCTTGATAGATACAGTATAGAAAGGCTTGTCGCTTTCTGGCATTTCTGCACGGTCTGACATGATGAAATCATAGATTTCGTTTACTTCAGCATACTTGTCGTTAATCTGGATACGAGTACCTTCACCGAACTGGCTGCGATACTGTTCTGTAGGCTTACCGACATAGATGAATGAAGTACATGACTTACGTGCAAGTTTCTCAAGCTGTGTACCGGCAGGGCGGTCAAACTTCACCATGAGTGTTACTTCACGCATACTTGTTACCATCATGAAGAAGAACAGTACGGAGAAGATAAGGTCTGGGAGTGATGAAGTGTTCAGTTCTGGCATTTCACGGCCACCATTCTTATTAAATCTACTCATAGTTATAATGCCTTTCCATATTGTTTAGGTTCAGCCTCTGAAATCTTCTGAGGATAGACTTCACGAATTGCCTCCTGCTGCTCCTTTGAGAGCTGATCATAGTGATTTACTCCAAATTCCTGCTTTGAAAGTTCATCACGAAGTTCATTATAGGCTGCAACGAGTTGGTCCTGAACTTGGAAATAGACTCCGTAACTTGTACCACGGTCAGTCTGTACAGAGATAACGTGGTTTTCAGTAACCATACGCTTTCCGAGCAATTTGCAGTCATGCTCCTTAAGTTCTGGAAGGTCAGGTCTATTTTCCGGATTCTGTATAAATTCCTTTGCTCTTGGTTTCACATCTTCCAATGCAACGTAATCATTTCCAATCATAAGGTAGTTGTCCTTATTGATACGGATGTTGAGGATATTACGTACCTTTACCTTGATTTCGTTGTTCAGTTGATCCTCCTCTGGTGGTTTTGGCAGAGTACGGCTAAGACCCGCATCTGTGTCCATAGAGGTAGTTACAAGGAAGAAGATGAGCAACATGAACGAGATATCTGCTGTTGAACTGGTGTTCAGTCCTGGCATTTTTCTTTTCTTTCCCATAGTTACTCAGTTTTTATAATTACTTCTTGAACCCCTTGAACAAACTGAATACGATGCATCCAAGTGCAATTACAAGGAGAATACCGATTGATGTGATACATGCATCTGTGATAACAATGTCTGAAGGTACGTTCCAATCCTTCTTGTTGATGAGGAAGTGCTCATCCTTGTTTGCGAAACCGATTGCAGCACCGATTGCGAGTGTTACGATAGGAAGACCCCATGTATATATGAAGGACTTGCTGAAGCCCCATTCTTTCACGTACATAATAAAACTGCATAGAGCTGCAACAGTAGCTGCTACAAGCAGGACGATAGTCCAAATCAGCAGAACGTCAAGGAACTGTGGATCGTTCATCTTTATGTTCTCTTCCCAAGCTCTGTCGAAGCCGATGAAGAACATAATGAAGACGATTACGCTGATTCCAATCAGTACGTAAAATGCGTTCTTTGCTATTTTTTCAATATTCATTACTATGTTCTTTTTTTTGTTGTTCAATATTCAATTGATTTCTCTCAGATTGAAAGCCGTTTGTTAAGCCTTCTTTGCACCGTACTTAGCAACGATGTCAAGGAGTGAAATTGTTGAGTCTTCCATCTGTGCTGTGATGCTTTCGATCTTAGCAAGGATGTAGTTGTAGAACAACTGAAGAACGAGTGCAACAACGATACCGAAGATTGTTGTGATGAGGGCCACCTTCATACCGCCGGCAACGACTGTTGGAGAAATATCACCAGCTGCCTGGATATCATCGAATGCCTGAACCATTCCGACCACTGTTCCCAAGAATCCGAGTGATGGAGCCATAGCGATGAAGAGTGTAATCCATGAGCAACCCTTTTCAAGGTTAGATGCCTGAACAGCACCATAAGCAACTACTGCCTTTTCTACAGAGTCAGCACCGTCCTTAAGACGCATGAGACCTTGGTAGCAGATTGAAGCGATAGGACCGCGAGTGTTACGGCAAACATCCTTAGCCTTTTCAACGTTGTCAGAATCAAGAGCCTTTTCAACGTCTTCGAGCATAGACTTAGTCTTAACGTCAGCAAGTGCAAGATAGATGATACGTTCGATGCAGAATGCAAGACCGATGATGAGTGCGAGAGCTACTGGGAACATCCAGCCTGCAGAACCTTCGATGAACTTGGTCTTCAACTGCTTGTACATACCGATTTCTTCAACCTGAGCTTCTGGAGCTTCTTCTTCAGCAGCTTCTTCAACTGCTGCAGGTTCTTCTTCTGCTACGTTAGCAGAATCTACTTGCTCGAGGGCTGCAGTGTCAGCTGCCACTTCTTCTTCGTCCTGAGCGAAAACTGATTGAGTCATTCCAAATGTGAAGACTCCCATAAGTGCAATAATTGCAAATACTTTC
Source organism: Bacteroidaceae bacterium (assembly GCA_024398475.1). Lineage (GTDB taxonomy): Bacteria > Bacteroidota > Bacteroidia > Bacteroidales > Bacteroidaceae > Colivivens. The sequence goes on from JAKSJB010000012.1 coordinate 55,882, forward strand.
TTCATTGTTTGATTGAATTTTTAAGATTAATACTTTATTTGTTTATTATTTGTTATTTGTTATTAGTTTTCTGTCTGATTTGCCAGTCCCTCCGTCTCCTTGCGGAGAGAGGGGGATT
>JAKSJB010000013.1 GCA_024398475.1 Bacteroidaceae bacterium
CATTTCTTATACGTTTTAGTGAGAAAAAGTGTCAACTTTTTTCAGTATAAGACAACATTATATTTACATTCAATTGTGTCACGTTTGTTGGATAAAGAATCAATGAGGATAAAATCCATTTTTGTTTCATCTATTATTATTTTTCTATCAATAAATAGTAATAAATTGAAATGATGCACTTTAGATGCAAAGGAAGTCAAACAACATAGTGAACAACTAATAAAAAAACAACAAATCAATCGTTTCATAATAATGCTTATTTGTTTAGGGTTTCGATAATTTTATTTACTACATAAATACTCAATCGACATGTGTACTCTTCAGCATTTTTTGGATAAAAACACATACCAAGTTCTGGTTTGGCATATTCCAGCGTACCACCATTGTGTATGGTATTTGGATCATATATCGGCTCGCGTTTTTTTATTGCACCGACAATCACATTAATATCAAATTTTGCAAAAGCTTGTTTATCTAAACCACTTGGATTTGTTGCCAGGTCACCTATTTTTCCATTATTTGGATTCCATGAATGAGAATGGATGGAAGCAAGTGGATCATCGACATGAGGAAGTGTTGCGGTAGAATATGTTCCTTTTTCTCCCGAGACAGCTTTTCCATTTTTAGGTACAACAGCACATTCCTCAGCAATAGCCCCATTCTTAGTCGTTCTATCCAATACATCTGTACTTGCTTTTAATACTTCTACATTACCAATATTTTGAGCCGAAGATATAGAACCGTACTCTACATTGCCTCCATTATTCTTTATTTGTTTACGTTCTTTCCTATCAGTGACAATATAGATTTTACCATCATCAATTCCATCTGTACCAAGATGCTTGCCGTTTTCATCGAAATAATCTCCGTATGCCATCCCCGTAGGATCCACATACCTAATCGGATTTCCCGCACAATAACTGTACGGACTTATGTTGTAGTACTTCTCACACAACGGATCCATGCTCGTGAACCTTCCCGAAGCAGGGTCATACTGACGTGCAGAGTAATCATACCAGTCAAGTCCGTGAGTACGGTCAAACTCCTTTCCGTTGTACTTGTACTTCTGCTTGAAAGTCTACAAGTCAACGAGACTACAAATACAACGAGTTCCCATCCGGCAAGCCAATGGCTAATGGCTAAAGGCCAACGGCATTCTCATCCCCTGTACTTGTCATCTTCCTCAAGCATCGAGAGGTATGAATTATATCGACTCTGACTTATATCATGCCGTTCCAACGCTTCCAATACAGCACAACCCGGTTCATGAGTATGAGTGCAGTTGTTGAATCTACAATCCTGACTGTATCGGAATATCTCACGGAAATAATCACCTATATCCTCTTTTTCCATATCAAAAGAACCAAAGCCTTTTATTCCCGGAGTATCAATGATAAAACCATGGGCATCAATAGGATACATTTCGCTGAATGTCGTGGTATGCATTCCCTGATCATGGGCATCGCTGATGTCAGCAGTACGAAGATTGAGATCAGGAAGAATCCTATTAATGAATGTTGACTTTCCGACTCCACTATGACCGGAAACCAACGTAACCTTACCGTTCAACAGGTCTGACACCTTATCCATGCCTTCCCCGGTTGCAGCAGAAACCTTCAGGCATTTATAGCCTATGGTTTCATACAGATTTACCATACCATCAAGGTATTCCATATCAGAAGAGTCATAAATATCCGTTTTATTGAACACCAATACGGCAGGTATGTTATATGCCTCTGCCGTAGCAAGGAAGCGGTCAATGAAGGTGGTGGATGTCACAGGATGGCTTACAGTCACAATCAGGAAACATTGGTCAAGGTTTGCAGCCAATATATGCGATTGCTTACTGAGGTTGATGGACTTACGCACGATATAGTTCTTACGGTCAGCTACAGCCGTAATCATTCCGTCCACGACCTCTACCTGATCGCCGATAACCACGGGACTGGTTGACTTTATGCCCTTAATGCGGAAGTTGCCCTTGACGGTCACTTGCATGGTTGTGCCATCATCAGCCAGTACCGTATAGATGTTTCCTGCGTTCTTTGTTACTAATGCATGCATAAATATGGGTATATTAGACCAACACTTTCTGTACTGTACCTGACAGAAAATCGGTCCGCCAACGGCTATTTCCACCTTGGATTGCCAGCCAATGGCCAATGGCTAAAGGCTAAAAGCTAAAAGCCAACAGCGTTATTATACCGTCATTATTTCCTTGTTCTTCTCTTCGAGCATGGCATCTATCTTCTTGATATATTTGTCATGCACTTTCTGGCAATCAGCTTCAGCATCCTTTTCTACATCCTCAGGAACACCGTTCTTGACGCTCTTCTTGAGAAGTTCAATTGCATCACGGCGTGAATTGCGGACACTCACCTTTGCCTGTTCTGCTTCCTTTGAACATTGCTTGGAGAGTTCCTTACGGCGGTCTTCAGTAAGTACGGGAATACCCAAGCGAATCTGTTCTCCGTTATTTTCAGGCATAATTCCTATAGGAGAATCTATGATTGCCTTTTCAATAACCTTGAGCATATTCCTGTCCCAAGGCTTGATTACTATACTGCGAGCATCTGGTGTGCTCAGGTTTGCTACGTTTGCCAATGGCATCATTGCTCCGTAAGAGTCTACCCTAATACCATCAAGAATATGAACGTTTGCACGTCCGGCACGAATACGGCTCAATTTTTCCTCAAGAGCCATCGCTGCCATTTCCATTGCCTCTTCGGCATCATTCAAATATTGTTTTACTTCGTCCATGTCTGTTAGGAGATTTGTAGTTGAGGAGTTAAAGGGAGTTAAGTAGTTATAATGATGATGAAGGTTCAGTCATGTACTGTCATAACTCCCTTGCAATATGCATTTAGCAGTTTGCTTGTTTCCTCAAGACTATTGATTAATTCTATTTGTTCTTTTTCTGTAATATAATTTAAATCTTTTGAGAGTATTATGTAATATCTACATTCTTCTATGCTTCCTTGGGATATGTTAAAAAATCTCAGTTTATCACTTGAACTTTTCTTCTTATACCCTTCTGCAATATTTGCTGCGATTGAAATTGCTGCACGCTGAAACTGAGAACATAGACAATACTTTTCCGTATTTGGGAATTTGGAAGTAAGTTTGTAGACAAGAAGAACAAATGCATGTGCTTTCTGCCAAGCGATTACTTGTGTAAAACTATATGTTGGATTTGTTTCCACCATTTATCCTTTTGAGCCTAACTTCTACTTAACTCCCTTTAACTCCCGAACTACTGTCTACTGTAAAATACTGCATCCTTCGCAAGGCTTCAGTTGCTTGAAGAAGTCGTTGCCCTTGTCATCTACAAGGATGAAAGCAGGGAAGTCTTCCACTTCAATCTTCCAGATAGCCTCCATTCCGAGTTCCGGATATTCCACACATTCAATGGACTTGATGTTGTTCTGTGCAAGGATTGCAGCAGGACCTCCGATTGAACCGAGATAGAAACCTCCGTGTTTCTTGCAGGCATTGGTTACGTCAATTGAACGGTTACCCTTTGCAAGCATAATCATTGAACCGCCGTTGTCCTGGAACTCGTCAACGTATGGATCCATACGGCCGGCAGTTGTAGGTCCCATAGAACCGCAAGCCATTCCTTCTGGAGTCTTTGCTGGTCCTGCATAATAGATTGGGTGTTCCTTGAGGTACTGCGGCATTCCTTCTCCGGCATCAAGACGAGCCTTAATCTTTGCATGAGCGATGTCACGTCCCACGATGATTGTTCCGTTGAGAGAAAGGCGTGTGCTTACAGGATATTGGCTCAGTTGCTTGCATACTTCGCTCATCGGACGGTTGAGGTCAACCTTTACAGCTTCACCTTCACCAGCCTGACGGAGTTCTGCAGGGATGAGTTCTCCTGGATTGTCATCCATCTTTTCAATCCATACTCCGTCCTTATTTATCTTACACTTTATGTTTCGGTCGGCTGAACAACTAACGCCAAGACCTATCGGACAACTTGCACCATGACGTGGCAGACGTACCACACGTACATCGTGTGCCATATACTTACCACCGAACTGTGCGCCGAGTCCAATCTTATAGGCTTCCTGAAGGAGTTGCTTTTCAAGTTCAACATCGCGGAATGCACGTCCTGTCTCATCACCTGTCGTAGGAAGGTTGTCGTAGTAGTGTGTACTTGCCAACTTAACTGTCAGGAGATTCTTTTCAGCACTTGTACCGCCGATAACGATTGCGATATGGTAAGGAGGGCAGGCTGCAGTACCAAGACTCTTCATCTTTTCTACGAGGAAAGGAATGAGTGTACCTGGATTCTGAATGCGTGCCTTTGTTTCCTGATAGAGGTAAGTCTTGTTGGCAGAGCCACCACCCTTTGTGACGCAGAGGAAACGGTATTCCATACCTTCAGTTGCCTCAAGATCAATCTGAGCAGGAAGGTTGCATTTTGTATTTACTTCCTCATACATTGACAGCGGAGCATTCTGACTGTAACGGAGATTCTCTTCAGTATAAGTCTTATATACACCCTTGGCAAGAGCCTCTTCGTCACAGAAACCGGTCCATACCTGCTGACCTTTCTCTCCGTGAATGATTGCCGTACCTGTATCCTGACAAAGCGGCAATTGTCCCTTTGCTGCAACTTCTGCGTTGCGAAGGAATGTAAGAGCCACATACTTGTCGTTGTCACTTGCCTCCGGGTCGCGCAGTATCTTTGCTACCTGAAGGTTATGGCTTCTACGCAAAAGGAAACTTACATCACGGAAAGCATGGTTTGCCATTTGTGTAAGAGCCTCTGCCGAAACCTTCAAAATTGGTTTTCCTTCAAATTCACCGACGCTCACGCCTTCTTTGGTGAGCAGATAATATTCAGTATCGTCCTTGCCCAACTGGAACATAGGTGCATACTTAAATTCTGGAGCCTGTGCCATAATTAATTATTTTTATTTTTTACGTTTTTTTATTTTACAAATCCTCATAATTCTTGCTGAATGTATCACAAAGATTCATGTCGCCCGTTGTCAGCCCAAGTTTGAACCAACGCATACGCTGTTCACTCGTGCCATGAGTAAATGATTCAGGTACCACATATCCCTGTGCCTGCTGCTGCAGATAGTTGTCACCTATCTGGTGAGCGCATTGTATCGCTTCTGCTATTTCCTTATCGCTTACGGAATGGAACGTCTTGTTTTCATAATAGCCCCAAAGACCTGCAAAGAAATCCGCCTGAAGTTCCAACCTCACACTTATTTCATTTGCATCAGCCTTACCCAACTGAGACATCTGCTGATGAGCCTTGCCAAGTATTCCCAACTGTTCCTGCACATGATGTCCTACCTCATGGGCTATAACGTAAGCATTGGCAAACTCGCCGCTGGCTCCCAATTCCTGCTGCATGCTTGAGAAGAAAGAAAGGTCAAGATACACACATTGGTCGCCGCCACAATAGAATGGTCCCATAGCAGCGCTGCCGTTTCCGCAACTGGTCTGCACACTTCCTGTATAGAGCACCATCCTTGGGTATTCGTACTCCTTGCCCATATTCTGGAACACCTTTGCCCACACATCTTCGGTACTGGCAAGTATCTGACGGGAGAACTTGGCAAGAGAATCTTCCTCTTCCGAAAATTCGCCCCCTTCAGTCGTCACCTGACCACGCTGGGCAATCTGTTGCTGAACGCCGTCGGTCAAAGCCTGGAACGCGCCTTCCTTGCCTCCAGTAAAATATCCAATAATAACGGCAATGATTATTGCGCCGATACCGCCGCCGAATGCCATTTTCTTTCCACCGCCACGTCGGCGGTCATCCACGTTTGTACTTTCGCGTCTTCCGTCTAATTTCATAGTAGTATCTGTTTATGATTGATTTCTGTTTCCTGATTTTGTTTTGAGTCTACAAGTCAACGAGACTACAAGTCTACAAGTCAACAAGTAACCGTCCGGATGGCAAGCCAATGGCTAATGGCTAATGGCCAATGGCTTTATTACGCCTTCAAGGTGCAAAGATAGTAAAATTTCGACATTTAAGCCTAAACGGATTGAAAAAACTATGTGTTTCGATTCTATTTCGTCATATTAATTAAACATTTTCTCTGTTTCAGAAGTTTGGCTCTAAAATCCATTGGCCATTAGCAATGGCAGGGAATGGTGGCGGAGTGCAGAAAAATGGGTTAATAGATAGATAATTGGTTTTTTAATTACTTTTTTAGTTGTTTGAAAGATTTTGGGTGTCGCTGTCCGGGAGGATCGCGGCACTCTTTTTATTAAAAAAGCAAAAAAAATCCGCTACTTTGTTGTAAGTAACGGAATTTTTTGTACCTTTGCGGTCAAGAAATGCTTTGGGAATGACAGCCAGGGGACTTGACCCCTCATCATTTGTCGCCCAGAGCGTTTTTTTATGCCCTGCGGAAAACCGCAGGGAACAGTGGCTACCTAACGTCATTGATGGAATATAGAATGTACTTAGCAAAGATAAATCCATCCCTTCTTCTGATGGTTCTTTTTCCGACGTTGAGCCTTATGTTGAGGATTGGGTCTATGAAATAATAGAAATACTCGTAATCGTTACTGTGCCCAGGCTCTGGGAAAGCCTCGTCGTCGTAAGTCGCACGATCAAGAATGTCCCCCAAGTCCTTCAGTTGCTCCTTCTGCAATCTTCTTGTTCTACCGAAGGTGTCAGAGAAAAGATGTTTATTTCCATCCGTTGTGAATTGAACCTTGATTTTTCTGCCATCTCTTAAAGTCTTCTGATGCTTATTGGTCATTAAGTGCTCCATTTCGTGCAAGTAATGCTTGCGCTCGATGGCGGTCTGCGACTTAGTGCGGTCAGCAGCACATTGATGAAGCAACTTACATGCAGCGCACAGTTCGTTATCTGGAACGAAAGCGAGTTTCTCCTTGCCCAGTTCGCAGTCACGGCAGCGGCGTATGGTGTAAGGGTTGTAGTCGGGGACTGTCTTCTGCTGGATACCAGGATTGAAATGGAAGATGCCCTTTGTGTCCTTGCCTGTAGCCTGCTCGCCGAGAGCCATGGCCTGGTCGTGTGGTGTGGGTTGGTACTTTGACTTTCGCACCTGTACGACGGTGCAGCGGCAGTTCCATCCGTTAGGAAGATAGTACTCCTGCCAGAACGGGGCGTTGATGGGCAGCGTGACACGATCGAGGGCAGCATGTTCTGGGCGCACCTTAACAGAACAAACTCCGTTAAAAGTCTGTTCTAAGTCAGTTATGAGTCAGTAACGAGTCAGTAACGAGTCAGTTATGAGTCAGTAATAAGTCAGTTATACCTCTGCTATACCTCTGCTATACCTCCGCTATACCTCCTTTGCAAACTCGAACCAAAGTCGATGCAAAGTCGTACCAAATTCGATAAAATAGCAGAGTCAGTTCGAATTTGGTTCGAGTTTGGTTCGACTTTGGTGCAGACTTATTGCATAGTTACAGCAGAGGAAGCGCAGAGAAATAGCAGAGAAATAGCAGAGAAAGAACAAAGGAAGAGTTGAGGAAGAACAATCCCCCAACCTACCGACCCGCAGAATTCACGTATCGCGGATGATGGGTGAGGATTTCCTCACGAAGGTGTGTTGTATCAATATGCATATACATCTCGGTAGTACTGATTGATTCATGTCCAAGCATAGCCTGTATTGCACGTAGGTTTGCCCCACCTTCAAGCAAGGACGTTGCAAAACTGTGGCGGAAAGTATGTGGACTTACCTCCTTGTGGATTCCGGCAAGTTCCACGAGAACCTTTACCATGTGAAAGACCATAATGCGCGAGAGATTTTTCTTTCTTACCTTACTCACAAATACAAAGTCTTCATACCCCGGCTTTATATCGACATGACATCTTTCCGTAAAATATAGTTGCAGTTCCTTTATTGCCTTTTGTGAAATTGGTACCAAGCGTTGTTTTGAGCCCTTTCCTGTCACTCGGATAAAGCCTTCATCAAGATAGAGTTCCGACATACGGAGATTGCACAGTTCGCTCACCCGTAGTCCGCAACTGAAAAGGGTTTCGATAATTGCCTTGTTGCGCTGTCCCTCAGGAGAACTCAAGTCTATTACAGCCTCTATACTATCCACCTCATCAACGGTTAGTACGTCAGGCAGATGCTGCGGTTTCTGAGGCATTTCAAGAAGTTCCGTGGGATCATTATCGAGTTCGCATACCATCACGAGAAATTTATAGAAATTCCTCACACCCATAAGAATACGATACAGCGACGTGGCACATACTCCAACCTCGTGCATAGCAGACGAGAAACGGTGGAAGTCCTTCAATTCAACATTCAGAGGATCTATCTTATCCGCACGGATAAAATTCACGAACTTCATCAGGTCGCGCTCATAGGCATCAACAGTATTGTCGGAATATGATTTTTCCAATTTCAGATACTGGTGATATCGTCTTTTTATCCTTTCAAATTCTGCTTCTTCCATATTAATCAGCCTGTAACCGTTAGCAGTATGCTACTTGTAAAATTCCACGGCAAAGGTAGTTAAAAGTTTTAATATTTACTTTTTTACGCATTGGAATTTGTCATTTTTGCAAATTCTTATGTTACCCTTTTCTTCATATACTTTATTTTTCATACCTTTGCACAAAATTATAGGCAAAGGAGACTTCCCAAATCTCCGAGGCCATTCAAGAATTGTGCATATTATGAATATCTTAATTCTCAACGGTCCAAACATCAATCTTATAGGACGCCGCGAACCTGCAGTTTACGGTTCTGCTTCGTTTGACGATTATTTCAGGCAACTCTGTGCTGAATTTCCAGATGTGAACCTCACTCACTTCCAATCAAATATTGAGGGTGAGTTAATCAACAAACTCCATGAAGTGGGATTCTCATACGACGGAATTATCCTCAATGCCGGTGCATACACACATACGAGCATTGCATTGCAGGACGCCATACGTGCAATAACCACTCCCGTAATTGAAGTTCACATTTCCAACGTGATGCAACGCGAATCCTTCCGTCATACATCAATGATCGGTCCGGCATGCAAGGGTACGATACAGGGATTTGGACTGAAGTCATACAAGTTGGCATTGCTGGCTCTTACTGAAAAATAGCATGACGATTGACGAATACATAGAACAGCACATTGATGCAGAAGGTGATTATCTGCACCAACTCTACAGGGCCACTCAGACCAAGTTGCTTTACGGACGTATGGCAAGTGGGCACGTACAGGGACGGTTACTGAAAATGCTGGTAGAAATGATTCGTCCGAAAAACATTCTTGAGATTGGCACATTCAGCGGCTATTCAGCCCTCTGCCTGGCGGAAGGTCTGCAGGAGGGAGGTATGTTGCATACCATAGAGATTTTCGATGAGATAGAAGACTTCACTCGTCCTTGGCTTGAAAATTCACCATGGGCTGACCGAATCAGGTTTCACATCGGAGATGCAATGGAGGTAGTTCCTTCGCTCGGAGTGAAGTTCGATTTATCTTTCATCGACGGCAACAAGCGGATATACCCTGAATACTACGAGATGGTGAAGAAATACACAAATCCCGGTGGCTACATAATCGCCGACAACACCTTATGGGACGGTCATGTACTGGAAACCGACTCCAACGATGCGCAGACACAGGGTGTAATTCAGTTCAACGACATGGTAAAGGATGACGACTCCGTGGAAAAGGTTATACTTCCCATTCGTGATGGATTGACTATAATACGGCTGAAGATATAGTCATTGACTTTTGACTTTGACAATTCGGAAATTCATTATTTCATAGTTATCTCTAATTATCATCAACCACGCCATACGGCAAGCCAGCGGCTGAAGGCTAATGGCTAATAGCAAATGGCTAAAGGCAAAAAATATGGAAACAACCAGACATAGTAAAATAGCAAGATTGATTCAAAAGGACCTCAGCAATATTTTTCAGGCTGAAACGCGTCAAATGCGCGGTGTCCTTGTATCCGTCAGCATTGTGAGAGTCAGTCCAGACCTCAGTTCTGCAAAAGTGTATCTCAGCATATTCCCTTCTGCACGCGCAGAGGAACTGATTACAAACATCAACAACAACGCTGCACAGATACGCTATCAGCTCGGAACGCTTGAACGCCATCAGTTGCGTATCATTCCGGAACTGAAGTTCTTTATCGATGACTCACTCGACTACATCGAAAACATCGACAACCTATTGAAGAAATAAGATGTTTTCCTTCTACATAGCACGTCGCTACCTGCTGACCAAGCGGTCACACCATGCCATAAACATAATCAGCGGAATAGCCATAACCGGAGTTGCGGTAGCAACAGCCGCCCTTGTGTGCATTCTGTCAGTATTCAATGGTTTTCAGGACATGGTATCAGATCTCTTTACGGCATTTGACCCGGAACTCAAGATTGTTCCAGCCGAAGGAAAATTCATGAAAGCGGATTCACCTGAGTTCAGGGAATTACGCAAGAATCCAAACATCATCACATACAGCGAAGCATTGGAAGACAATGCCCTGCTGACTGCCAACAACCGTCAGGTAATGGCAACAATAAAGGGTGTGGACGACAACTTCGAGGATATGATTGATTTCAAGCGGATAAAATACGGCGACGGTGTCTATGAACTGCATGCAGATGTTCTCGAATATGGTATTCTCGGCATAAATCTTCTGGGGAGTCTCGGACTTGGAACAGACTTCAGTACTCCGATACAGGTTTATGCGCCACGCGGAGGTGAACATATTGACCTCAATGATCCTTCGGAAAGTTTCAACATGGACGAACTCTATTCGCCACATGTGGGATTCAGCGTAAAGCAAACAAAATATGATGCCCATTACGTACTCACCTCCCTACGGTTCACCCGCAATCTGTTTGAGCGCAAAGGTATGGTCTCGTCAATTGAACTGCAGACCAAGGCGGGAGCAGACATTGACAAGGTTAAGAAAGAAATCCAAAAACAATTGGGTGACAAGTATAAAGTACTGAACCGCTATGAACAGCAGGAAGACACGTTCAAGATTATGCAGATTGAAAAACTCATGTCATACATCTTCCTTGTACTGATTCTCGTAATTGCATGCTTCAACATAATAGGTTCACTTTCAATGCTTATCATTGAAAAGAAATCAGATGCTGTCACGCTGAGAAGTCTTGGTGCGTCCGACAGACAAATTGCAGACATCTTCATGGTGGAAGGAAGATTGATTGCCTTGATGGGAGCAGTTTTAGGAATAGTCATCGGAGTTGTCCTTTGCTATATTCAGCAAAAATACGGAGTTATACGTTTCGGACATTCTGCCGGCAGTTATATTATCGATGCCTACCCTGTTAATATTCACATAATGGACATAATCATCATTTTCATTACAGTAGTTATCGTAGGATTTATATCCGTTTGGTATCCTGTACGTCATCTCAGCAAGAAGTTTACGACAACGCTCACGGTGTTCGCCCTTGCATTTCTATCTTTCGGAATCACTTCCTGTGGACCTCACGGAAATCAGTTTCAGTTGGAAGGCGAGTTTTCGGACATGCCTTCCGGACAGTTGTATTTCTACAATCCGTCAGACAACAACGCACGTTTCGATACCGTTAAGATTACTGACAGTAAATTCAGATACAAAGGTGATGTATCCGAAACGACTCCATGTATCATCGTATTTCCGAATGCATTGGAGCAGGTAGTCTTTGTAGGTCCCGGAGATATCCTTAAATACAAGGCATCTGCCAACGACCTAAAGAACTATACCGTGGAAGGAAATGAAGCAAATGCCTTAATGAACAAGTTCCGTCAGGAGACAAATGGACTGAGCGATGCTGAAACGCGAGACAAAGCCATAGCATTCATTCAAAAAACGCCACAATCGCCGGTTGCGCTATATCTTTTCGAGCGTTATTTAATACAGGACGTTACGGCTCCGATAAACGGTCAGAAAGACATTCTGAAACTGCTGAAACGATATTGGAAAGACAATACGAAACTCATGGTAATGGAACGGCAGGTAAAAAGCATAGAACTATACCAAAACGGCAAGACTCTCCCAAGTATTTCCTTAAAGACGAAAAAAGGTGATACTGTCAATATTGGAAAACAAAAAGCAGACTATACCCTTCTCGTATTCTGGGCAGCATGGATGGAACGCCAATATGAATATATTGACGAATTCCATCGTATCTGCGAAGATTTTGCAAAGAATTCCTCCCGATTGAAAGTCATTACCATTTCACTCGACCATCAGCAGTATTCCTGGGAAGATTTTATTAGATATGATTCCCTCTATGCAACCCACCTGTACGATGGACTGGCATGGGAATCACCAGCCGTAAGGAAGTTGGGCATACAAACTGTTCCTTCATACATTCTGGCTGACAGTAACCATAAAATCATCGAACATGGTAATTCTGCTGAAGACATGAGGAAAGATCTTGAAAAGCATCTTGAATGAGGAACTATTTTCTATGTTCCTCATTCCAATCCTTCAGGACTTGCCATGCCTGTTTTTTCTCACCCTTATCAGAAAGCACGCCCTTGCGGTTGAAATCATCCTGAATACCTGAAAGCATGCGGTGTGGAGAACGGAAATCCTTGAGAATCCAAGGCATCGTTCCTGCCAAGCCCTTTATTTTTCTCAACATAACAAATTGATGGCGATAGACATCTGCCATGTTGTCCTCTGAAAAATAAGCATCTTTTCCACTGTGGCGACCTATTCTTGCTCCTGCACCAAATTCGCTTATCACAATTGGCTTGTTTTCAGGAAGCACCCAAGTTATACTGTCACAAGCATACTTAGTATTGTCATACCAACCAATGTATTCATTGAAGGAGAATATATCCAAAGCCTCGTGCAATGGGTCTTCTACGGTATATACATTATGTGCAAGTTGCTTATTGACATTTTGCAATGCGGCACTCACAAGACGTGTGTTATCCAATTTTCGAGCCTCGCCAGCCAGATTTGTCAGGAATTCTGTTCTTTCACGATTGACTGATGTTTCATTTGCAATGGACCAAATGATGACAGACGCACGGTTACGGTCTCTGGAAATCATTTCGGTAAGTTGGTTTACCGCGAGGCTATAGGTTCGCTTGCTCTTCCAATCAATACCCCAATACAATGGTATTTCAGACCATACCATCAATCCAATTCTATCGGCAAGGCGTACCATATCTTCATTGTGTGGATAGTGAGCCAGTCTCACGAAATTGCATCCAACTTCCTTGGCAGCACATAAAAGGAGCGAATCATCTTCTGCACATGTAGCACGACGGCTGTCATTCAAAGTTTCTTCGTGGATATTGACTCCTGCAAGGAACACAGGTTTGCCATTAAGCAGGATTTTATCACCTTGAACTGAAATTGTACGGAAACCTATCTTATCAGAGATAGTTTCGCCATTAAGCGTCAGATTCACTGTATAAAGTTTTGGATTTTCAGGAGTCCAAAGGATTGGTTTTGCCTTTAATAAAAAACCTACACTTCCGTCTGTACCTGATTCCAAAATCTTATTTATTTTAAGTTCTGGAATAGACAGTCTTACTTTCTGACCGGATACGTTATTTCCCTTTAACCTTATCCAACCATTAATTATCTTGCTGTCAGTTTTTGATAATTGTACGCTGTAATCATATATATACGTAGGTGATGTTTCCACCAGACATACTGAACGAGTCAATCCTCCATAGTTCCACCAATCCGTACTGTAGGTAGGTATGCCGTCAGCAAGTCTTACATTATTGACTCTGACAACCAAGGAATTATCCTTATCACTGAATACTTTATCCGTAACATCAAATTCGAATGGAGTATAGCCTCCTTCATGTTCTCCTACTGACTTTCCGTTCAGCCACACTTTTGTCTTATAGTTCGCTGCCCCGAAATGGAGGAACAGTTTCGAATCTTCCTTGCGTTGCATTGAAGATTGAAGGTTGAATTTTGTACGATACCACAAGGTTCCTTCATAGAAATACAGTTCAGGACGTTGTGTGTTCCAATCTCCAGGAACACGCAATTCAGGAGATGTGTCGAAATCATAATCCTGTAAAATGGTTCCATCGAATTTTTGGTCATGCCAATATGACCAATCGCCATGGTTATATGGATCAATTATGAATTTCCACATTCCATCAAGGGATTGAACGTTACGTGATGAAATATTCATCATTGGCTGAGCCCAGGAAACATGTTGAACCATCAACATAAAAAAGACAAGTACGACCTGCCTGATTGTAATAGAATTTGTTTTCATTTAATAATTATTTTATGGATTAGTAATTAATTTATAGCATGTCAGGAGATTGGGAGTTAAAGGGGGTTAAGGATAGGTTTGACTACTTGTATGGCCATTAGCCATTGGCTGTCATCCGGACGGTCACTTTTCTCTTAGCCTTCGGCGCTCATTTGTGAAGGAAAACCTTCAGTCTTCGCAAGTGAAGATACTCAACCTTCGGCTTTTCACTTTTCCATAAGGAATGTCTCCTGACTACTTTTTCCTATGCAAAAGTACAAATTATATTTGGAAGCCGCAAGGTCCTCGGTATAATTTTTACTATTGACGATGTACTTTGCATGAAATTCCATAAATAGTATCTATACACATATTGTAAATCCAATATTTCCGCACTCTTAGTACTTGCACTGCTAAGTGACAAATCCATAAGTAGGTACACATTAATCTTTTTACCAAAAATTCCAAAATGTCAAAATTTTCATCAAAAAGACATGAAAACATTCTTTCATTTGAAAAAAATTTGTAACTTTGTCACTCGAAATTCATTATTCATGCAAATTGTGCATACTAACAACAAGTGCATAATGTCAGAATGGGTTTCTTGACATAGAAATGCGTTTACAACGCTTTTTTCAAGACGTACCAAATCTTGCAAGAAAAAATAATTAAAATCTTGAACTGAGCAAACGGCAGTTTAACGCTTTTTTATGCCAAAATAAAAAACGAAATCGACACTATAGCATATCGATTTTCTCACATTGTCTAATGTGAAAACCTCAGAAGAAGAAAAAGGATCTTCTTGCATTAGCCTTGCCGCTATTGCGTTCCCCAAAGCTAAACATTCAACAACAGGGGTGTCGGTGGAGTATACCCCGACCCCAGGCAAGAAATGGTTTGTCTTCCGTGCATCGTACGGACGTGAGGATGTTGCGTCGGATTATCTTATTGCCAACGGAACATACGTGTATATACCTAAGTGCTATAAGATATATAAGATTGCCGGCAAGAACAAAAAAGTTCTCAAGTCAATACTTCCCAACCTGCTTTTCGTGTATTCTACGCAAAAGCAGGCAAATGAATATATCAAACAGACTCCATCATTATCCTTCCTATCATATTATTACGATCATACATCTTCTGATGAGAAAGGAAACAACAATCCACTGACAATTCCAGACTGGGATATGCAAAACTTTGTCATAGCCACATGTTCCCGAAGTGAGCACATCAGGTTGCTCAGCCAGTCAACCAAGTCCTACAAGAAAGGAGATATGGTTAAGGTAACAGACGGCGCATTTGCAGGTGTAACAGGATATGTCCGCCATATCATGGGACAGCAGCGTGTAGTCATTGACATAAAAGGTGTCTGCATGTTGGCAACGGCATATGTTCCTACGGCATTTCTAAAAAAGCCTGATTGAACAATAGAAATTATACAATCAAAATATTTCAAAATTATTCCTAACTTACCCAAAAAAAACAATTCGGTAAAATCTCATGATGAAAGAATTATCATTGATTGCAAGACTGTTAGTCTTGTCAATGAGTATGTCATGGTTTCTCACGGCATACTCCCAGACAGTACATTCCTGTAACACTGTCATAAGCGAGTCGTCCCCAGGAGAATACCACTCTGACAAAAAGAATCTGGAAGCGGTACTTGAACATTACAGGCACGACAGTCAGAAGTATAAAGCAGCTGTTTTCCTGATTAGCAACATGGCTGGCTGTTGTTCGTATAACAGTCCGGGCGTGCAGCAATTCTATGAAACGATGCATTCCGTATTTACGGGACCACCACGCTCAAATGACGAATTCCGTACGGAATATGCCAAGGCAAGTTCATCCATACCTCTTTTTCCCGAACAATGTGATACGGTTTATGACACCGAAACCATAACATCTGAATATCTTATTGAAGACATTGACAAGGCATATGAAATGTGGCAGAAGTACAGCAGACATATTTCATTTGATAATTTCTGTGAATATATCTTGCCGTATAGAATAGGCAATGAACCTCTAAGCGAATGGCGAAACACATATTACGACAGATACATAAACAATATAAGCCAATATTATTCAAAACAATTCAATTATTACTTTGTCTACAGCATATACAACAGGCTGAATCAAGGATTCAACGGGGATGTATATTATCCGAATACGGATTTGCCGGAATTCAGCCTGAAGGAATTGCTGAGTATGCAGCTTGGGAACTGTGGTTCGTATTCTTCGCGCAGCGTGGCACAGCTTAGAGCTTTCGGCATTCCCTCAACAATTGATTATATTCCGGCATGGGGAAACCGATCCATGGGACACAGCTGGACGGTAATGTTTGTAAACGACTCATATACCATTCCGTTCGGAATAAACGAACAGATCGGTTCACACTTTTCAGACAGGGCAGAACTTGTACTGCCGAAGGTATATAGGACGACTTTTTCTGACCAGGAGTGGCTGAATGACATTTCGCATGACCAGACAGAATATATTCCGCAGGAATTCCGTACCAACAAGTATATTGATGTTACGGATTTATATGTATCTACATCAGACATAACCATAGATCTTACGCTTCATAATGAAATCGATGTGAAATGGGTCTATTTATCAACGTTCAACAACCATAGTTGGGTACCTGTAGCCTTTGCGCGCAGGAATGGGAACAAGGCATACTTTCCAAAGGTAGGTCGTAGTACGGCATATATGGTGACGGCAATAGACCGTAACGGGAAACAATATCCGGTATCTGTTCCTTTTATTTTAGATGGAGAAGGACACGTGCGCTATATGATACCGGACAGGGCGCATAGCCATTCAATCAAGGTCTTCAGGAAATACCATGAATCCGATGTGCTCCATGAATATAATCATCAATTGGAAGGCGGTCGTCTTGTGGTTTCAAATGACCGGGATTTTAAGGATTCGGTTATTATTGATACCGTTGAAAATATCAAGGAAAACCGCTTCCATACCATCAAATTGAACTATCAAGGCAAATACAAGTACTTCAAGTATCTGTGTGCTGATTATTCCCATGGCAACATTGCCGAAATTCAGTTATTCGATGAAAACGGCAGGCTTTTGACTCCAATAGACCGTTTCGGTGGTGCATGTGCATGGGAAGAGCATAGTGCAGAAAAGGTCTTTGATGGGAACATCCTGACGACATACAGCCGAATCAGTCCGAATGAAGCCTGGGCTGCAGTAGAACTGGAACAGCCGACACACATATCCAAGGTGAGAATACATCCAAGAAGTGACGGCAATTCCATCAATTCCGGAGATGTATATCAATTGCTTATATGGGACAGGGGACAATGGTTTCTGTTGGGACAGCAGAAAGCCGGATACGATGACTGCCTGACCTTTGAGAATGTTCCGGACAATGCACTTCTTCTGCTGCACGATGCCACGCAAGGACATGAAGACAGGCTTTTTACCTACGAATCAGGTAAACAGGTCTGGTGGTAATCCTCTACACCAGTACAACTTTCAATGAAGCACACACATAAGATATCCCTGATGCAGTCAGCCATCAACACGTTCTGCGTTTCTGCATTCATGCTTATGTGCCTTTTCATAAGCATCGATTCCCGTCAATTCGTGTATGTCAGCCTGTCACAGACACTGCTCGGAGGAATCCTTATCATAATCCTATCGGTTGCGGCATTCCTGCACTGGATGTTATGCAGGGGCAGTATGCCGTCAGTAAGGTGGACCGCCTTCGTCCTTCTCTGGATGGCATACCTGTTTTTCCATTCAGTCCTTATTGCCGAAGCAGAGACCTACAGACTCATTTACCTTGAAGAGTCGCTGTTGCTCCTTCCTGTCCTGTCATATCTCCTGTATAACGGAATATTGAGTCTAAAGGTACTTGAGGGAGGACTGATTCTGATACTGTGCATACAGCTTGTGTATCTGTGTCTTCAGTATTTGGGAATAATCGGTTCCGACAACAGTTACTTTCCAATCACGGGATGCTGCGACAATCCCAACTGTACAGCCATGTATATTGCGCTGTCCCTGCCTCTTGCTTTCGAAAGGATCCGTACAGGCAGATACCCCTGGCTGTATCTGACCATATCAATTCTGTCGGTGGCTTTTCTGTTTCTGCTCAACTGCAGGACGGCATTCATCGGTCTTCTCACCGTTGGTGCAATCCGTATCTTTCTGTCCTGCAGGATAACAGGCTGGATATGGAAGCGGTCAGTCATGACGAAGGTGTGGCTGCTCCTGACAGCATTGATGGTAGTTATAATATCGTCAGTAGCCATATATCACCACAAGCAAGGTTCCGCAGACGGAAGGATTCTGATATGGAAGGTATCTGCCCTTATGATAATGGATAGACCACAGGGATGCGGAATCGGTATGTTCGGACGCGACTACAACCTCAGCCAGGGAGAGTACTTTGTACCAGGTCAGGGAACCGACCGTGACAGATACATAGCATCCACGGCAAATATGGCATACAACGACATATTGGAACAAGGTGTAGAATCCGGCATAATAGGAATGGTGTTCATGCTCATGTTCTATGTATTCCTGATGATTGGTGCATACAGATACAGGATGATACCGCAACTGTCAGTCGTTACAGCCGTATTCAACATGTCGCTGATGAATTTCGTCTGTGCTTCCGTTCTGTCCTGGATTCTTCTCATCTGCATAGGTGCCAGTATAATATGCAAGGACAGTTGCCGTACCTCAGGACAGAAACATGACCGGCAATGCCGTTGGACGGGAAAAGCCGTCCGTGGTCTTGCAGCCCTTCCGTTGCTGTTCTGCCTTACGGTACTTGCAGACAAGCATATCAGGCAGACACGTGCACAGTATAGGCTGAAAATATATGAGGACATGAAAAAGAACGGTACTCTATCCGATACATCAGGTTTGGAATCTTTGTCCGCTGATATAGGAACATCTGAAGCCTATTGGAATTTTATGTATGAAGTATTCTATGAAAGAAAGGATTTCCACTGTGCCTTGGTATGTGCGGAAAAGGCATCGGAATATACATATTTGCCGAGTCTGTGCTTCAGAAAGTTCAACTGTCATGACAGGCTCGGACAGACATCTGAAGGCGTGAAATACATAGAAAGTGTTCGGAATGTTATACCTCAGAACCTCACGTCCAGAATAGTGCTCATGAAATGGTATGACAGCATTGGAGAATACGTAAAAGCACTTGACGCAGCTCATGAGATTGCCTCCATGGAAGTAAAGATAAGGAATGAACGTTCTGCATCCATTCAGGAAATGGCAGAAAAATACATAGAGAGCAGGAAAATCTATCAACAACATTAATAAACAATCAACCGATTTATGAAAATCATGACAAAATTGCTAATGTGCCTGTCCTGTACATTGATGACGGGAAATTTGATGGCACAGTCTTCCAGTTTTTCCGAAGAAGAAGAGAATGTGCTTGCAGAAATGTACGATGACATAAGAAAGCACGCAGACTTTCTTGCAGAAGATGCCTTTGCCGATATTGCAAGGCTCTATAAGTTCAAGAAGGACAAGGCATCCATTCTGGAACGATATTGTCATTACAGGGAACTCAGGAAATACACGCATAATTATATAAATACGAATCCCATGGTACGCATAGCGGAAAAGGATAGGATAGACAGTATTTACCAGGATTCCATCGATGCCATCCTAATTCCTTATAATCCTCAAATCACAGGACATGCCATCAGTATGGCTATTAGAATGTCCGATGTCATGAAGATTCCGGAGAAGAAGCAATCCAAACTTATGGACAAGGCACTGGTATTTGCCCGTAGGCTCAGGAAGGATCCTTTTACAAACTTTGCAAGGGAAGAGATGGACTTCCTCCAGAAGACGCTGAGCAAAAAACAGTTGGAAAAGGTACTTGATGAAAAGAACAACCTTCAGGCTTTGCTACAGACTGAAAAAATATGGGCGGCATTGGACAGAAACCATCAGACAGAACAGTTGGACAGTACTGAACAAATGACAGTTGCCCATAGATACTATCTGTTGGAAATGCGCTACAGGGATATCTATGTTGGGCAATACAGCCTGCTCGACCGCAATCTTCAGGAGATATACCGTCGCAAGCCTAAAATGATCAAGATGCATGAAGCCATAGAGGAAAAGCAGCGTATGGCTGAGCGTCACAAGGAGTTTGAGAAACAGCAGAAGGAGAAAAAAGTGGGCGGAGAATTCTCATGGTGAGCATTCTCCGTACCCATACATATTGTTTTATTTTATCAACAAATCAAAATCATCAACCAAATGAACAAGAAAAGAAACATGCTGGCAGGCTTCCTGCTTGCCGCACTGTCCCCGTTCTCCCTGCAAGCATACTGCCAGGAAGCTGATACGGGAGACGGAAAGGACGAATGGAGGCTTGCCGTGGATGTACTGAAAGGTAGGGATGACTCCATGAGTAAGGAATGGGCGCTGCAGTTCCTTGAGGGAACCCTTGAGGAAGAACGTGATGCCTTTGTGCTTAACGTGCTAGGTATAGCCTACCTGCACGGTCTGGGAACGGAGCCTGACACCGTCAAGGCAGTTTCCTACCTCGAAGCATCAGGAGCCGAAGGCTTCAAGGCTGCCTATCACAACCTCGGAATGTATTACAAGTATGCTCCTGTAGGCAGACAGGACTTCGGAAAGGCATACGAGGCATTCTGTAAAGGGGCTGATGCTGGCAGTACCGACTGTCTGTACGACAAGGGATTCATGCTCTACAAGGGTTTGGGATGCGATCAGGACTATGCTGCTTCCGTCGAGGAATTCAGAAAGGCTGCGGACAGGGAAAATCCGTCGGCCCTGTTCATGCTCGGACTCTGCTACCGCAACGGCTACGGAGTTGAGCCTGATACGGCAAGGGCTGGGTTCTACCTGCGTCAGTCGGCAAACCTGAACTTCAGGGATGCCATGCTTGAACTGCTGAAGCCAGAGCCCGAATACAATCCGTCCCTGCATGGACTGAGCATTTCCGAAAACATGGAAATTCCTGACCGTATGCCTGAGATTGAACCTTACCTACCCAACAACAAACGTGTACTTGCCGGAAGGTATCACGGACTTCTCGTAACCTATGACTGGAGCGGAGAAAAGGTGATTTCCGAAAAGCCGCTTACTGTGGATATGGGAATTGACGAGGACAAGGCTGAAGGACTGTGGCTCATGGAAGGCGATTCCATTCCTTTCGCCGCAAGCCTTACGGACAGCGGAGAACTATGCTTCGACAGTACTGAGGTAACGATGTATGACCGATACTCCGATACCTATCAGGCACGCTATAGTTTCGAAAAGGCCGACCTTAGTTATGTGAGTGACATGATTTCGGGAAAACTGCGCCTCTATTCCCTTGACGAGCAGGAACCTGAACGTCCGATGTACGTGAGCCTCATGAAGACGGGAGAGCATGGCGAAGGAAACGCAGTCGATGAAGAGGGCAACGGAAGGATCTATTCATATCCGAACCCATACCGCGAAAGGGTTACGATGTGGTTCGAACTTGAAGAGGACGTACCGGCAGCCGAGATCAACCTATATACACAGAACGGAATGTTCAGGCAGGGATTCAGGCTCGGAGCACTCAAGGCAGGAGTACATTCGTTCTCCGTCACTCCCGATGCAAGCGAGAACACATACATCGTCCGCATGACAGCCGGAAAACGTGTATATCAGGCAATAATCTTCCATGAGCGTTAAAAATAATACAGAAAGGAGAAAAAACATGAAAAGATTATTGTTTATTCTGTTATTGTTTGTAAATTTGCAGATAGTAATCAAGAGTGATTATGTCGGGCTGGAACTGAAGTGTCTGACAGCGGAGGCACAACACCTGACCAAGGAGGCTGGAGATAATTGTCAGGAAACAGATGGCCTGTGGTACTACTATGCCGATCTGAGACTGTGCAGAAGTGAAGGAGCAGTTGTAGAAGGCAGTTACACATACAAATGTACATATTGCGGTGCTATATTCTATGATTCATTTGAACGGGACAAGCATCAATCGACTTGTGGATACAATTCGCAATCATACTACTATGGTCATGGTTCAACACCATCAGGGTATACTGGTGGAGGTGGGGGTGGTGGAGGTTCTTCATCAACAGAGTCAGGTATTGGTGGCGGAGGAAGTTACCGTAGATTATACGATGATGAGGTACCTGAATTGCATGATATATCATGGAAAGAAGACATTGAATTAAGTGGAGGTCGTTTGGACTTAGAGCATGTGTTGACTCCCGAACAATTTGAGTTGGCAGGTAAAACACATGCATATACAACAAAATATTTTCCTGTTCAAGAGCCAGATATATGTGATTATAATAACCCAAATGCAGTTCCCCATGGAGTATGTGTACCTTCTGCCTTGGCATTGGCTGATATGATTCGTTCAGAATTTACAATGTCAGAGTTTGAATACGGTGAACAAGTACACCAATATGTCGTTTGGTTTTTGAAATTTCGTGGAAAAGAATATCCTCAATGGGAGCATGGACCCTATGATTCTGAAATAGAGGCTTTTGCCAGTGAGCATAATATGACTAAGATTTCCAACCCAAAAGATATTATTGATGCCATTAATCAGAAAAAGACTGTATTCGCATGTTTAAAAAGGGGAGTAAATGGCAATGAAAACCAACATGCCGTGATAATAGTGGATTACATTGGGCGTATAGACTCTACTACAGGTGTTGCACTAGGTGGATATTTATGCATGGATCCGCATGCAGATAAAACACTAAGAGAAGACACGGGCATAAATTCCGGTACATATATAGTCTATAAATACGACCAATTTGTCAAAGATGATTTTTATATAAACAATTAAATTAATTAATAAAATAATATGAAAAGACTTATTTTTATTGCGATATTTTCTATGGCATTTGCTGATGGTTATTCCCAGACGTATAACCATTCTCAATTAATAGGTACTAAGTGGATAACGACATGGGGACTCCGACGAATTCCAGGAAGTACAAAAACGAATTTAGGATTTTCCCAATATGTCGGTACATTGGAATTCACAAATTCAGAAATGAAGGAGTCGTATTATAAAGAATATTCCTATATTCGCCCCCCTAAAGAACACAATCTAAGACCAAACAAATATAAAACGTCTCTTGCTGACTACAATAGACCATATTATCTTTCACCTTCAGTACCGACGACTTTTGACAGTCTTAAGGTCGGGGATTCAAGGTGCTCGGGTAACTATGTGGTTTTTAAAAGCGAATTCAACAAGACTGAACATAGGCAAATTGCCACACTCAACGATTCGGTGTTGATACTCGGTTCTTATCATTATCGCAGGATAAAGTAAAAGAATAACAAAAATTCCTTATCTTTGTCAGCAAAATCAAATTTGATAATTATATGAAAAGAATAAAAGTAAGTATAACGGTTTGTCTGATTTTTTTGTCTTGTGCTATTATTTCTTCCTGTGAAGAACCAGGTCCTTATTATTGGCCTTTTCAATTTGCCAATCTATCAACGGATACGGTTGGAATTGCAGTATTGGAAAATTATCAATCCTCTCAAGACAACAGTTATCATTGTATGGGAATTGATTATCCGATATTGCCCTTAAGTACAATTTCATCTGATCTATCATACTTTTATGGTATTAAAGGCGACAACACTCCCTGGGGAGATTCGTGGAATTATTATTTTAGCAAGGCTCATATAGATACTTTATGCATCGTTGTATACAAAAATTCTACATCGTATCTTTATGGTGAAAATTATGAATTGCCAAATGATTCCGATATTCTGAAAATATACAAATTTGATGCAAAAGATCCGGTTTTGAACACTATGATTTCTCCCACTTTCACATATCCATAAATATTATTGATATGGGGAACTTGAGAATGAACAAATCATGAGGACTTGATATTTTCCTCTCACATCATTGATTACAAGTAACGGCGAGCATATTAATGTCCGCCGTTACTGTTATTTATTACGTCTGCAACTTCAATCAATTTTTGGGACAGTTCAAGGTGCCCTCTATAACATTTTGTCATCATTGACATTGATGTTTGTCATTACGTATTTTTCAGCCTGACGCTGAAGTTCGTCGATTGATTTGTGGTTGAGATGTTCCAACCATTTGTCATCGTATGTATTTGTTCAAAATTATCAAGTATTTTGTAAATTTACTTGGCTACTTGAAACTACTTTTTATTTTCTATCGAAGAACGGACTTTTACTGCTAACGCTCAACACTAAGGCGCATACGTAATCCGATTCATTATCAGGATAGCCCAAATTCTGTGCTGCACGTCCTACGGAATACATCACACGGGAATCAACACATAACTGCATAGCAGTACGGCAAGCACTTCCTATGGCTATACCTACATCTATAGTATTGAATACGCATGGTACCGCTGTAGGTTTGGCTGCACATGTCGCAAAGCCACAGCGTCCACAGTTCAAGGACAGATTCTGACAATGAGAGCCTATAAGTACCACTGCCTGAGCCTGTTCAAGATTCAAGGCATCACGGAAAAAGAACTGTATATTTTCTTCTTCGGCAATCCTTCGCATTTCATCAACAATGCGCTGTTTCTCCTCTCCCGTCACAGTACATACTTCAACAAGATCAACGCCACGTGATTTTGGGGCAGTACGTGCTGCTATCATTATTTGCTGAGTTGCAGCCAGAACTGATTCATCCCTATAGTTTCGTTCGTTATATAGCATAATAATTAAAGTTTTACTTATTCTAGGCGCAAAGATAATGAAACTTTTCCAATAATTTGTGTTTGTGAAAAAAAAGTTTTACATTTGTAGCGTGAAATATTATGTCTTTGACAACAAATTACAAGTGAGTTAAAAATGGCTATAAAGAATAACACCAAATCCAATCAGAAGAAAGGAAAGACTGCAAGCAAACATGATGATGGACTCAGCAAATGGGCCATTACGCGATTTATCATTGGAATCGTGCTTGTTTTTCTTGCTATTTATCTGATAATGGCATTCAGTTCTTTTTTATATTCCGGGGCTTCGGACTTTGCAAATCTTGACGGGAATGCTGACTATTATGCGCAACTGGCTTCTAAATCATTCAAGACACATAATGTATGTGGAGGTGCAGGAGCAAAAGTTGCATTCTTCCTTATTGACGAATGTTTCGGATGGGCATCCTACATAATTCCGATTTATTTCATCATGTTGGGAGTCAAGTTCATCGGGGCTTTCCGCATACGTTCAATACGTTGGTTCATAATCCTCGGCATTATCATGATTTGGGGAAGTATTACATTAAATGCCATAAGTCAGGACGTACAGTCCTTGGGTGATTTATTCTACCACATCGGCGGAAAAAGCGGGCAGCGTGTAGTGGATTGGCTGACCACAATGGTCGGAGAGCCGGGTCTTTATGGTATTATTATGCTATCTGCATTGCTGATGCTCATTTACCTCAGCAAAAAGACCGTAATCATAGTTCAGGCTTTCTTCCGCATGGAACGTCTCAAGACTCTGCGCGACAGACTCTCACATAAATTGGAGAAGGAAGAAGACGGAGAAGAAATCACACCGGATCCTACAACATTCTCTGACCCTAAGACTCAGCAAATTACCGAATGGGATAAGTTGCAGATGAATGACAGCGATGGGGATAACACAGAAGACGGAAATAATGAAGAACAGGAGTTCTATGAAAATCAAAAGGACAATACCATAGACCTCAATGTAGAAAATACTGAGATTAATCCTGAATCTGCCAATGGTTCGATAATCTTCGAAACTCCATCATTGCAATCTCAGACAATTGATACGACCTTGCCTAACAGCAAGCCAGCCAACGACAATGACGATATTGCATTTCAGTTTGACAAGGTAGCCCAGACTGCCAAAGCCACAGGAGACTTACATCGTGGAGACATAAACACTCCATACGACCCTAAGATGGATTTGGAATTCTACAAGTATCCTACGATAAGTCTGCTTGATACAACAGAAAACAGCACACCGACCATCGATATGGACGAACAAAATGCAAACAAGGAGCGTATCATAAATGTTCTCCATAGTTTTGGTGTCGAAATCAGCAGTATCAAGGCTACTATCGGTCCAACAATCACTCTATACGAGATTACACCTGCCGAAGGTATGCGTATTTCAAAAATACGTAACCTGGAAGATGACATCGCACTTAGTCTTGCCGCTGAAGGTATCCGTATCATCGCTCCGATTCCTGGCAAGGGAACAATCGGTATTGAAGTTCCAAACAAAAAGAAGTGCATAGTGTCCATGGAAAGTATTCTCAATACAAAGACCTATCAGGAATCCAAGATGGAACTTCCTTGCGCTCTCGGTAAGACTATTACAAACGAAGTATTCATGATTGACCTCGCCAAGGCTCCGCACTTGCTCGTTGCCGGTGCAACCGGTATGGGTAAGTCTGTAGGTCTCAATGCCATTGTTACTTCATTGCTGTACAAGAAGCATCCATCAGAACTGAAGATTGTGATGGTTGACCCAAAGAAAGTAGAATTCAGCATCTACAACCCAATAGAGAACCACTTCCTCGCAAAACTCGAGGACGAAGATGAGCCAATCATCACAGATGTCCAGAAGGTAGTCAAGACCCTGAACTCACTCTGTCAACTCATGGATACCCGTTACGACCTTCTCAAGGCTGCGGGGGTACGAAACATCAAGGAATACAATCAGGCATTCAAGGAACGCAAACTCAATCCTATGCAAGGTCACGACTTCATGCCTTACTATGTTGTCATCATTGATGAGTTCGGTGACCTTATCATGACGGCAGGCAAGGAAATTGAATTGCCAATCTGCCGTATTGCCCAATTGGCACGTGCTGTCGGAATACACATGATTATTGCCACACAGCGACCTACCGCACAAATCATCACTGGAACCATAAAGGCGAACTTCCCTGCAAGAATTGCATTCCGCGTTGCAGCAATGATGGATTCACGTATCATTCTCGACCGTCCCGGAGCAAACCAACTTATCGGACGAGGTGATATGCTGTATCTCAATGGAGGTGACCCAACCCGTGTACAGTGCGCATTCGTCGATACTCCGGAAGTCAGCAAGATTTGTACGTTTATCAGTAAACAGCAAGGTTACCCTCATGCTGCATACTTACCTGAACCTGCAGCAGACGGTGAAGGAACCGGAGGCAGCAGCAACAGCGATGCCGACCTCAAGCATCTCGATCCTATGTTTGAAGAATGTGCCCGTCTTATTGTATCGTCACAAAGCGGAAGCACATCACTACTCCAGCGTAACTACTCTATCGGTTACAACCGTGCCGGAAAGATTATGGATCAGTTGCAGAAGGCTGGTATAGTTGGTGCACAGATTGGTTCCAAGCCTCGTGAAGTACTTGTACAGGATATGAATACGTTGGAGAGAATGCTTGAAAACCTAAGGTAGATGGCATTGGCTGCCGACCATCAGCCATTGGCTTCTGTGCCTGATAAATCAACCATAAATTATTAACTGTAGAAATAAAAGCCAAAGGTCAATGGCTAACAGCAAAGCAATATGAAACGAACAATCATGGCAATAATCGGATGTCTATTGGCATTCACGAACATATTTGCTGCAGATACTGCAAAATCCGTACTCGACAAGGCATCTGCAAGTTTTAAGAAATGTCCGAGCGTAGCAATTGGCTATACTGTATCCATGAGCGGAGACAGTGAGAAGGGTACAATCACGTTGCAGGGACAGAAATTCCGCAATCAACTGTCAAACATGACCATCTGGTTTGACGGAAAGACTATGTGGTCGTACAACAAGGAGAATGAGGAGGTAAACGTCACTACTCCTTCTTCGGCACAGGTTGCAAAGATAAATCCATACGCTTTTCTCGGCATTTATAAGAAAGGCTACAAGATAGCGTTTGGAAAGAACACCAAGCAATATTTCGAAGTCATTCTGACTGCTCAGGATACGAAGACTTCAATTCAGAAACTCACCGTTCATATAAACCGTACGAACTACCAACCTATGTATGTTGCGATGAGCAACCAGAAGACCGGCAACATGGTCATAACAATCAATTCATACAAGAAAGGTAGCAAACAGGCTGACTCTGCATATCAATTCAATAAAAAGAAATACCCGAATGCAGAGGTTATCGACTTGCGTTAATTTAATAGTATAAAATTAAAAATCAATAACAGCCACGCCTCAGGGCAACTCAATGGCTAACAACTCAAAAAGACAAATGGAACACATCAAATGCCTAATCATCGGTTCCGGCCCTGCCGGTTATACCGCAGCAATCTATGCTTCACGTGCAAATCTCAATCCGGTTCTCTACGAAGGGATTCAACCCGGAGGTCAACTGACAATCACAGACATGATTGAAAACTTCCCCGGCCATCCTGAGGAACTGTCAGGACAGGACCTTATGGACCTGATGCGCGAACAAGTAGATAAGTTTGGGACAGAAATACGCGAACACATATGTGTTAAGAGTGATTTATCTTCACGTCCATACAAATTCACATTCGATGACGGAAGTGAAGTCACAGCCGATGCAGTTATCATCGCGACAGGTGCAAGTGCAAAATTCCTCGGCTTGGACGATGAGAAGAAATACATGGGAGCAGGAGTAAGTGCATGTGCTACCTGCGACGGTTTCTTCTACCGCAAGAAGGTTGTAGCAGTTGTGGGAGGAGGAGACACAGCATGTGGTGAGGCCTGCTATTTGGCAGGATTGGCATCAAAGGTCTACCTGATTGTCCGCAAACCGTTCCTCCGTGCATCAAAGATACTCCAGCAGAGAGTGAACGACAACCCAAAGATAGAAGTACTTTACGAAACAAACACTGAAGGGCTCTACGGTGAAGACGGAGTAGAAGGTGCACATCTCGTATTCCGTAAGGGTGAGAATGACGAGCGGCACTATGACCTACCTATCGACGGTTTCTTCCTTGCCATAGGCCATAAGCCTAACTCTGACGTTTTCCGTCCATGGATTGAAACGGATGAAATCGGTTATATCATCACGAAAGACAACACACCTTGTACGAATGTACCAGGAGTATTTGCAGCCGGTGATGTTGCCGACCCAACCTACCGTCAGGCTATCGTAGCAGCAGGCAGTGGATGCAAGGCTGCCATGGAAGCAGAAAGATATTTGGCTGAAAATAGCCTTTAGACACTGGATTTTGTATATTTCGCACAAATTTTCATAAAAAACGAAAAAAAGATAGTGAATCTGTAGTTTTTAATATTTTTATTCGTCTATAAATATAAAAACTCAAATATCATAGGCAATGAATAAATATCAATTGTATCGCCAAATAAGCAAGAACAAGAAATTAGCGGCAAAACGTCATCCAATGTTTGAGCGTAACAAGGCAATGAAAATTTTCGGATATTGCTTTGCAGCGTTTTGGGCTGTTTATCTAATAATCATAGGTATCGCTTTGGCATTCGGACTTAGTGATGCCAGTTGCGAGGCCTACGACTACATCAATGGCGGTTTCATTATTTTCCTGACAATCGATTTCTTCATGCGATTAGGTATGCAGGAAACGCCTGCTCAGGATATAAAGCCCTATAAGCTGTTGCCTATCAAGACTAATTTCCTGATGGATATATTCCTCATCAAGATTGGATTGGGCGTAATTAACCTAATATGGCTGTTCTTCTTCATTCCTTTCAGCATTAAAGCTATATGGCTATTGCCACACTATGGATTTCTGAATTTCCTCAGTTATAACATAGGTATATGGCTGATGTTTGTCGCTAACGGATACTGGTATCTGTTCTGGAGGACATTCATCAACCAAAAGATGATTTACATTCTTTGTCCAACGATTATCTACGGAGCCCTCATATATTTCGGCATGGTCAATCAGGAATGGTTGTACAACAGTTCCATGAATTTCATGAGAGGATTCATCAATGGTAACCTTCTCAGTTATATCGGGGTAATTGCCTTTATTTTCGTTTTCTTTCTTATCAACCGTTTCTTCCAAAAGAAATTCATCTATAAGGAAATATCCAAGTTTGAAAAAGTCAAGAATGTACGTTCACGCGAGATGTCTTTCCTAAACAGATTCGGACAGATTGGAGAATATCTGAAACTCGAAATAAAATCAGTTCAGCGCAATGCAGTTGTACGCAAGCAATTCATCACGGGTGTTATCTGTATGCTGATGCTATGTGCCCTATTCTCATTTACAGAAGTCTATGACGCCGGATTCATGCGCACATTCATCTGTGTTTACTGCTTTGCCTGTCTTGGAGTAATCACACTGACAAGTATCATGTGTGTTGAGGGCAACTACATTGATGGACTTATGAGCCGTAGGGAATCCGTACTTTCATTGCTCAAGGCGAAGTACTATTTCAACTGTATGATGATGATTGTTCCGATTCTATTCATACTCGTTCCTATTTTCAAAGGTAAGGTCGGAATATGGGAAGTACTTGGGTGTCTGTTCTTCACGACCGGTGTCATATTCCCATTCCTTTTCCAGTTGGCTGTATATAATAACACAACTATACATCTTACGAACCAACTGACCAAAAGCGGTCAAAGTTCAAAATCTCAGATAATAGTATCCATGGTTGCCTTATTTGTTCCAATGGGTATTATGTATGCATTAATTACCCTGTCCAACCAGACAATTGCAGGTATCATCATGTGTATCATTGGATTGACAGGTACTATCCTTAATCCAATTTGGCTTAGAAATATTTACAAACGATTTATGAATCATAGATATGAAAACATGGCAGGTTTCCGTCAAACTCGATAACATAAAAAAGACGTTTGGCAACAATGTAGTTCTTGACATCCCCGACTTCACCGTAAACAGTGGAGACATCATGGGACTTGTTGGTAATAACGGTGCAGGCAAGACCACCCTATTCCGTATCATACTTGACTTGCTGCAACCCGATGAAGGAGGTAAAGCTTCAATCAATGAGTTTATAACTCACAACACGGAGGATTGGAAAGATTTTACTGGTGCATATATAGATGCGGGATTCCTGATTGATTATCTAACTCCTGAAGAGTATTTCGACTTTATTGCAAAGATTAATGGCATGAGCAAGGAAGATCTCAATGTCCAATTGCAGAAGTTTGAGCATTTCATGGGAGGAGAAGTAATCGGACAGAATAAACTCATACGCAATCTTTCTGCAGGTAATCAGCAGAAAGTAGGTATTATCTCAGCAATGCTACACCAACCAGGTCTGCTGATACTTGACGAGCCTTTCAATTTCCTCGACCCATCCAGTCAGCTCGCCATGAAGCGATTGCTTGAAGATTATAATAAGGAAACAGGTGCCACAATATTGGTATCTTCACATAATCTTTCGCACACACTTGATATCTGTACCCGCGTAACATTGTTGGAACACGGACATATCATCAAGGACTATGACCAACGCGAAAACAACCCCGGCAGTGACAATACCGAATCTACAAAGTTGGACAAGCAACAAATCATCGATGAAATACAGCACTACTTCGAAGATAATCAATAATATCATTATGGTCAGCACGATGCTGACCATAATGTTTTTTGTATCATGCTCGTCGCATCGAAATATCACCTACCATGGTACAGACATCACTAAATTGGTAAGAGCAGGCAACCGTTTGGGGTTTGATATTGAAGAGGACGACAATTGGGACCTAATGGTTGAAGCCTCAACTTGGATAGGCACTCCTTATCAAACTGGAGGCAACACCCACGCAGGAATTGACTGTTCCGGATTAAACGTTGCCATATATAATAATGTATTCGGAATAAAACTGCAACGACGCAGTATTGACCAATTTAATAAAGACTGTAAACGTATCAGTCAAAAAAAACTGCAACAAGGTGACCTTGTATTCTTTTCTACCACAGACAATCCCTCTGAGAAGAATATCAACCATACCGGAATATACCTTCGCAACGGATTGTTTATACATGCCAGCGGCAGCCGTGGGGTTGTAGTTGATAACATCACTACACCCTATTTTCAACAGCATTGGGTTAGCGGTGGAAGAGTAAAATAGCATACAGAATGAGACTATCTGTCGTTTTTTCTATTACAAAAACCCATTATTTTGCTGTTTTATTTGGTTAATCGGGGAAAAAAGCCCAACTTTGCACCGAGTTAATAAACGAGGAAAAGCCGAAAACCTCAAAAAAGAGTAGGCACAACTAAAACATTTACTATTTATGAAAAAGATTGTTTTAACAGCATTGGTAGCTGTATGCGCATTAACTGCAAACGCACAGGCTTGGTTCGGAGGTTCAGTTGGTTTCAACATGTACGACAACGACGGTGAGAACAAAGAAACTGAAACAAATTTTGAAATCCGCCCTGAAATCGGTTATTCACTCAACGAGAACTGGGACATTGCCGTAGGTTTGGGATTCTCTTCATGGACCAATCTCTTGGGTGTAAAGGACTATAATACTACTGAATTCACAATCAGCCCTTACGCACGCTACACTTTTGCAAAGTCAGG
This sequence comes from Bacteroidaceae bacterium, assembly GCA_024398475.1. Lineage (GTDB taxonomy): Bacteria > Bacteroidota > Bacteroidia > Bacteroidales > Bacteroidaceae > Colivivens. The sequence continues at coordinate 32,680 of JAKSJB010000013.1, forward strand.
CATCGCTTCATTCTTCGTTGACGGTGGCATTTCCTATGGTAGTTATAAGGAAAAGCATGCTGATGCTCAATCTACTTTTGAAATTGCAGTACGTCCAGGAATCAAGGTTGCACTTTCTGATAAGGTGGCTCTCGTTTCACACATCGGAAGTTTTGGCTACAAGTCTATAGAGGACGAGTATGACAAGTTCGGTCTTAATGTAGACAACTCTGCAATCGACTTCGGTATGTATTTCTCATTCTAAGGAATAAAGAATACAGCTAGTTAATAACAGAATAAATCCTGTACCGCAATAACGGTGCAGGATTTTTCTTTATCTCAGACAGTCTAATGTTTTTTATTTTCCACCAGCAATATACTCACTTCATAAAGCATATACATTGGTAAAGATACGAGCATAAGGGTAAAGGCATCGGATGTAGGTGTAATAATGGCTGCTACTGCAAGAATAAATACAAAGACATGGCGACGGTATCGACGCATAAGTTTACGACTTATCAAGCCCATACGCCCTAGAATCCAACTGAGGACCGGCATCTGAAATACTATACCCATGGTCAATGTAATTGCAAAGAGCGTTGACATGTATGAGTCCAATGTAATAGTATTCATCACCAATTCGTCAACCTGATATGTACCAAGGAAACGGAACGTAAATGGGAATATCACATAATAACCGAACAACAGTCCCAGCATAAACATAATATAACCTCCAAGAACTATCCATACAGCATATTTACGTTCCTTACGATAGAGAGCGGGTGATATATAATGAAAGCACTCGTACAAAACATACGGAGAAATAACTATCAAACCTACACAGGCAGCAGCCTTCATGTGAATAATAAACTGCTGGGCCAGTTCCGTATTGATTAGAGGAATGGATATATTGCCACCGGATTGGATACCGTCGGAAGATATTGCCATCAAAGACAACAACGAATCAATCCACTGATATGTAATGAAATCTGCATGCTGAGGTGCCAGCAATACAGAAAACAGGAATTCCTTGAAACAAAACGCAATAATAAACGCAATGAGGAACACGACCAGCAACCGTATGATTACCGTTCTAAGTTCATCAAGATGTTCCCAGAAAGTCTTCGGAATAGTACTATCAGTTCTCACTCTTCTCATTCAAGGAATCATGACTGTCAGCCTTCTGTTCATCATCCTTACCGTTCATTCCGTCCTTGAAGGAACGGACACCCTTACCAAGTCCTTTCATCAATTCTGGAATTTTCTTGCCTCCGAACAACAGAAGAACTACTAGAGCAAGAATAAGAATCTCCTGAAATCCTATACCGCCTAAAAATAATAATTGAATCATATAAATATTACATGTTACGCAAACTTCATTTTTACAGTCAGCCATTCGATTTTACAATCCGGCGTGCCATCGCTACTATTTATGAAGTCCGCTTGTTTATGTTATACAAATTTATTTTTCTCGTATTTCAGCCAAAAGCAAATGACAAACTTACTCCGTGACTGATTTTCCCTGCTTGAGTTTTTCAACAAACTCATCGATACGATCCATCTGCTGAGGAATATCTATGTGCTGAGGACAATGCTCCACACATTGGCGACAGCCCAAGCAATGGTCTGCCTGACGCAAACGAGGAACACTTCGGTCATATCCAACAAGGAATGCCTTTCTCAGCCGTGCATACTCAGGATCCTGAGATGAAGCCGGCATCATTCCATCATTGACACATTTATTGTAATGAGCAAATATGCCAGGTATATTCAATCCGTAAGGACACGGCATGCAGTACTGACAACCTGTACATGGAATTGTTGGATAAGTCATAATCTCTACTGCCATCTCTTCGAGGAAATCAAGTTCTTCGCTTGACAATGCCGTGAATGGGCAGAAGGTACGGAGATTATCTTCCAGATGCTCCATATAAGTCATACCACTGAGAATTGTCATCACGTTTTCCATTGTGCCACAGAAGCGGAATGCCCAAGAAGCAGCAGTACGTTCAGGTTCACGGCTCTTCATTTCACGAAGTATATGGTCATTTACCTTTGAAAGACGGCCACCCAACAATGGTTCCATTATGACGACGGGAATATTTCTGCGCGTCAGTTCATCGTAAAGATATTTTGACTGCACTCCGGCATGAAGCCAATCCAGATAATTCATCTGAATCTGTACGAAATCCCAATGGTATTTACCTTCGTCATGGAACTGCATGAGTTGGTCAAAGACCGATTGCTGTCCATGGAAAGAAAAACCTATATTACGGATTCTTCCTGCCTCTTTCTCCGCCTTTAGGAAATCCATGATTCCATTATCGACGAAACGGCGGTTGAAATCCTCAATATTTCCTCCAATAGCATGAAGCAGAAGATAGTCAAGATAATCGACCTGTAATTCCTTGAATGAATTACGATACATACGAACGGTACCTTCATGAGTCTGAGCATCGGGAGAGAAGTTCGACAGTTTGGTCGCTATTTGATATTCACTACGGTCGTGGCGGCTCAAGGCAATACCTGTTGCATGTTCTGACTGCCCCTGACAATAGACTGGTGATGTATCAAAATAATTTACTCCATGTGCGATTGCAGTATCTACCAAACGGTTTATCTGTTCCTGATCGAGTTCTTCACCCTCACCGTTTTCCTTTGGTTTCATAGGCCAGCGCATACAGCCATAGCCAAGTATTGAGACCTTAGTTCCAGTACCCGGATCCCTGCGGTATGTCATCTTATCCGTAGGGATATCAGGCAATACACTGTCTGATGATGATGTTGAGGATGTAGGTGAATCACATCCCGCTAAAGTGGACGTACCCACTACAGCAGCACCCGCGCCTAATCGCTTTATAAATTCTCTTCTTGATATCTTGCTCATAATAATTTGATTTATTTGTAAGCCTTCAGCCATTAGTTCCAGACCACTGGCTTGCCATACTTACGGTCACTCGCCGACTTGTTGACTCGTTGACTTGTTGACTCGTTGACTATATCTCCTTGTGGGATTCATGTCCTTCTACATATATTGCACTGAACGGACGTGCAGGACATAGGTTCTCACATTTTCCACAGCCGATACATTTTTCCTCATTTACGGCTGGTACCATAACTTCACGTCCCTTATGAGTCATAGGAACCATTTCAATGGCACCTACAGGACACTTTCTGGCACAAAGTCCACATGGATGATCGGCATGAACTGCAACGCAGTTACATCTTATCCATACTGCATGTCCTATCTGAGTTGACGATTTCTGTTCCACTGTTATCGGACGAATGGCACCGGTAGGACATACCTGAGAACAGCGGTTGCACTCAGGTCGGCAGAAACCACGTTCAAACGACATTTCTGGCTGCATGAGATTCATCAACGAAGTAGATGGACGAAGTACTCCATTCGGACATTCACTGACACACAACTGACAACCCGTACAATGCTGGGAGAGATTGTTTATGCTCAAAGAACCTGGAGGAACGATACGGGTCTTACGTTTTGAGACCTTCTTGTCCTCAACAGCAGCAAGGCCACCATCAACCTTTATCTTCTGTGCCTGAATGGCAGCAGTACTCAACGCAACGGCACTACCCGTGACGAAGGCACGCTTTGACTTATCAATATTTTCAGATGACCTATCCTGAGATTCTGAATTTTTCCTTTTCCTTATAGGAATACTATAGGAAATTGCTCCCTGACGGCAGTTTTCCAGACAATCCATACATGCGACACAACGGCTGTAGTCAATCTGATGTTCCTTTGAATTGATACATGAAGCCTTACAGTTGCGTGCACAGAGTCCGCAGGAATTACATTTGGAAGTATCTATAACAGGCTTCAGCAAAGAGAAACGGGATATAAAGCCCAGAACTGTACCTACAGGACATATTGTATTGCAATAAGTACGTCCGTTACGCCATGCAAGAACTGCAAGAACTACAAGCGTAACAACTGCAATTATCAGAACCGGAAGACTCTTCAGCCAAACGTCGGCACTATAGAATGCATAGGAATCCAGATGTTCAGCAGCCAGTGCGCAGAGATTGTTTCCCCATATCCAGAGTGGTTGGAGCAATGACTGCGCTATCCTTCCGAATGCACTGTAAGGGGCAATCAATGAAGCGATTCCTCCTGCTCCCAGCAGCATTAGAACCACGAACAATACCAGCATCGGATATCTAAGCCAGTTCTTTGGTTTTGAATAGCAATATCGGTTTTTCCTTGTCTTCCTACCAAGCCACGCAAACAGATCCTGCATAACGCCCAAAGGACAGATTATCGAACAATAGACCCTTCCAAGCGCAAGAGTCAATGCTGCAAGTCCCACAAAGACACCGACATTCAAGGCAAGGACAGCCGGAAGAAACTGGATTTTTGCCATCCAGCCAAGCCACACATGAGCCAAACCGGTAAAGTCAACAAACAGCCATATTATTCCAAGGAAAAATATGGCGGCAAGTACGATTCTGATTTTTCTTAACATGAGTATTAAGTATTTAGTTTTGCTTTTGCTCAACAAATTGCAATTAGCATTTAGCCACAACTATCAGCCGTGCCGGATTGTTGATTGATTAATCGCTGACAAAGTTACTAAAAAAAAATTATCATTGCACACTTTTTCCACATTTTGCAGGTATGAAAGCCGAAAATTGCACAGATGGGCTCAATTTGTGAAAAATGGAAAAAAATATCATTGTCATGTGGCTTTTATTTAGTATCTTTGCGCACAGAATCACAAAATGAGCAAAAAAAATATGAAAAATATCGAACATAACTATATAAGTTTAGTTGAGCAAAGCATAAAAAGCAACTGGGAGAAACCCGCACTTACGGATTATGGGGGCGCGACACTACGCTACCAAGACGTTGCCGAGCAAATAGAGAAGTTGCATATTCTTCTTGAAAGTGCCGGAGTAAGACAGGGTGACAAGGTGGCATTGTTCAACAAGAACTGTTCGAACTGGGCTGTTGCATTTTTCAGTATCATCACATACGGAGCAGTTGCAGTACCTATTCTTCATGAATTCAGGGAAGAGCAGGCACGCAATATCGTCAAGCACTCAGAAGCAAAGGTTCTGTTTACAAGCCAGAAAATAGACTTGGAGGATGCAGAACATCAAGTATCCATTATCGAAATGGACACATTCGCTCCCCGCACCACACATCTGAAAGAACTCAATGAGGCAGCCGAAAATATAAATGCGCTGTTCGGCCAGCGTTATCCCAAGCAATTTACGAAGGACGACATTCATTACTATGAGGCTGATGCCAATGAGTTGGCCCTGATCAACTACACATCAGGCAGTACGGGCAAATCAAAAGGTGTGATGATTCCATACCGCGCCCTTTGGTCAAACGTACAGTTCGTAATAGATGAAATCGGAGACATCATAGCACCTGACGGTACGGTACTAAGCATTTTACCTATGGCTCACATGTATGGAATGGCATTTGAAATGCTGAGTGAAATAGCACTCGGCATGCATATCTACTATCTTACACGTGTACCGAGTCCTACTATCATCTTCAAGGCAATGGCTGACGTAAAACCTACTTTCTTCGTAAGTGTTCCTCTCATCATCGAGAAGGTTATGAGAAAGATGATTATGCCTAAGTTGGAGAAAAAGAGCGTGAAGGCATTACTGCACTTACCTGTCATCAGCAAGAAAATAAAGGATGCCATACGCGACAGACTCCAGGATGCATTCGGAGGACGGTTCTATGAAGTAATCATCGGAGGAGCAGCATTCTCAAGCGATGTAGAAATGCTTCTACACCAAATAGGATTCAACTACACGGTAGGCTACGGAGCAACAGAATGTGCCCCACTCATCTGCTATGCCGACTGGAAGGAATTCAAGCCTGGTTCATGCGGACAGGCTGTTCCGAGAATGGAAGTAAAGATAGACTCCCCAGACCCAGCCAACGTTGTAGGAGAAATACTCTGCAAGGGCGACAATGTAATGCTCGGCTATTACAAGAACGAAGAGGAAACAAAGAAAACACTTGACAGCGATGGTTGGTACCACACGGGTGACCTCGGTGTAATGGACAAGGACGGTTTTGTCTATATACGCGGACGCAGCAAGAACATGCTTCTCGGTCCTTCCGGACAGAACATCTATCCTGAAGAGATTGAAGACAGACTGAACGCAATGCAGATCATTGCAGAAAGTGTCGTAATACAGAAGGACACGAAACTCTACGGATTGGTATATCCTGACCAAGACGAAATCAAGGCAATTGAAGCAGAAGGTCAGAATCTGCAGGATATGATGGAAACGGTACGCAGGGAACTCAATGCCGACCTACCAGCCTACGAACAACTTGCAGGCATAAAGATAATGGATAAGGAATTCGAGAAGACTCCGAAAAAGAGCATAAAGCGCTACCTATACTTCGAAGAAGAAGTATAAGTTTGATTCCGCATCTTTTTGAGTGCGGTGAAAAATAAATTTGAGTGCAGCGAAGAAAAATCTTTACTGCACTCAAATTTTCTTAATATACAATTCAACTTTCGCAAGTTTCTGACTTGCTCAGTTTCAGGAGTTAAGTAGTTTTGGAGTTAAAGGGAGCTAAGTAGTCGATTCTATCCCAGGAAATCACCGTTTGACCATTCGCCTTCAAACACATCACCCTCCGGAGTAATGAGTTTACCATAGCCATTGCAGGCATCATTTCTCCAGTAGCCTTCATATCTCTTGCCGTCAGTCCAGATATACACTCCATAGCCTTCAGCATGGTCGGCATGAAACTCTCCGGAATATTCATCTCCATTAGAATAGATAAGACGTCCGTGCCCTTCATGCTTGCCCTTAACCCATTCACCCGAATACTTACGGAAGCGCTTGCCATTTCCGCTCGGATATTCCATGGTACCCTCACCATGAGGAAGACCCTTCCTGAAATAACCGGTATATTTTTCGCTGAATTCATTGATGGCAACACCCTTTCCTTCAAGATAGCCGTTTCTGAAAGTTCCTTCCTTCATTGAACCGTCCTTTGCCAGGTATTTACCCTTGCCGTTTGGATGTCCATCCTTGTATTTGCCTTCATAGACAGCACCGTTTGACCATGTATATTTTCCATTGCCACATGGTACGCTGTCGCGGAATTCGCCTTCAAACGAATTACCGTTAGCCCACTTGTAAAGACCTTTGCCATGAGGCTTGTCGTTTCGCCATTCACCCTCATAACTGTCACCGTTAGCCCATACCATAGAGCCTTGGCCGGAACGCTTGCTATTCTTCCAGTTACCTACATACTTACTACTGTCGGCAAACACGAAAGTAGCCTCACCGTTCTCAGGACGTTCATTTGAAGACATCCAATCACAACTTGCCAAAGTCATCATCATGACTATTGACATTAATAGGAGCTTTTTCATTAAAAATGCATTTTGTGGCTGCAAAGGTACGAATAATAATTAATATGACTTATATTTAATGATTAAATATACCTTTACATTCAATTTATTTCAACAGAGAAGGTTTGTCTTCACTTTTTTTATTAACTTTGCATCATAAAGGCACGGCACTGATGGCAAAAGGTTACAAGAAGATAAAATTCTACATTGCATATACGGTAGTAGTAGCAATACTTGCTGCCATCAGTCATTATCTTCTGCCCTCCGCCCTAATTTCTGAAAAGAAAAATGAGTCCGAAGCCACTTCCGATACCGAAGAAATATCCCCTTCCCCCGCCGTAATTGCATATCTGGACACGAACGGTACGGATACATCCAGAAGAAAAAGGATTTCGTCCCGCAATGTGTGGTCATACAATGAATGCTTCAGCGACAGCAATTTCCTGCAGTTGGAAGTAGCGGAAGCCATTGGTGTAGAACCAATGGACAGTATCGGCGAAGTGGAAAGAAACGTACAGAACCACAGATTGGTATCCATCGAAGATACTCCTTATTATATAATAGATGAACTGACACATTCCATGCCATATCTTGTACCTCAGGCACAGCACCTGCTCAACACTATAGGTATAAACTTCATGGATTCGCTCATCAGTAAGGGGTATCCGCCCCATCTGCCTATAGTGACGTCGGTACTGCGTACAGGCAGCGACATCCAACGTCTTCGCAGAGGCAACCGAAACTCAGTCAAGAACTCAGCCCACCAATACGGAACAACAGTAGATATCACCTACAACCGTTTTCAGCCATTGGACAGAAGACAGGAAATTACCAAATACGACGAAAACCTGAAGATGATACTTGCCGAAGTACTGTTCGACCTCAAGGCACAGGGTAAATGCTACGTAAAATACGAACGCAGACAGGCATGTTTCCACCTGACTGCCAGATAACTGGAATTCTGAATTATGCGATATTTCATCTACCTCAGTTACGACGGAACCAACTATCACGGTTGGCAGATACAGCCTAACGGTAACAGCGTACAGGCAGAACTCAATCGTGCCGTAAGCATTCTGAACGGAGAACCTACCGAAGTGACAGGAGCCGGCAGGACAGATGCCGGAGTGAATGCCTCGATGATGGTCGCACATTTCGACAGTACGGTACTGGACAATACAGAATGCAATCAGATTACCCACAAACTCAACCGTATACTGCCACGTGACATTGCCGTCAGTAAGGTCGCAGCCGTAACCGACGATGCACATGCACGGTTCAGCGCCACGTCACGCACCTATCAATACCATATCCACACAGAAAGGAATCCTTTCCAAAACCATTATTCCTATATGCCACCGTTCCCACTTGACTTCAACGCCATGAACGAGGCAGCAAGGCACCTATTCGACTATACCGACTTCACAAGTTTCTCAAAACTGCATACCGACGTAAAAACGAACAATTGCAGAATCATGAAAGCCGAATGGGAACAGACATCGGAAACCACATGGGTGTTTACCATACAGGCTGACCGATTTCTCAGGAATATGGTAAGGGCCATAGTAGGAACCCTACTGGACGTTGGACGCGGAGCAATAAGTATTGAACAGTTCTGCAGAATAATTGAGCAGAAGGACAGATGTTCAGCCGGTACAAGCGTACCCGGAAATGCACTCTTCCTTACAGGCGTTGACTATCCGACACATCTATTTCAGTAATTATTTCTTATCACTTTTTACGTTATTTTGTCATAAGTCTGCCAAAATAACAACTCTTCAATAGAAAAATTTGCACACATTAATAAAAAAGCCTAACTTTGCGCCGCAAAAATAATTGGTCGTGACACAAACTGCGATAAATTATCACAAAAACAACAACAAATTGTCACACAAACGATAATATAATTTTCAGCGGAATAATATCAGTAGAATAAGTATTTAATAAATTCATAAATCAGTTAATTTAATAACACCAAATGAAGACAAGCAAGTTTTTAGGTTTAGCATTATCAGTCTTAACCTTGGCAGCATGCTCTCAGGATGACGATCTATTCCAGAATGATGCACCACAGACAACAGATGAGAGCAATCAGATTGGCAAAGTAATCGAAATGGGAGCCACAGGCAACCAATCATCTATTGCCACATTCGTAGTTCCAGCAGGAACAAAAACCGTAGACGTAGTTTACAACAACGGAGAAAAGACCGTTACAGTTGACGTTGAATCAGCAGGCATCGCAACCGGCGCATTCAAGACTGTATCACTCAAACTCTTTGCAGATGCTCCTACATTTGTAGACATCTTTTATAATGTAAACGCAAAAAGCACAACCAGAGCAACTTCCAACGGTACTCGCGTTGCTGCTGTAAAGCACTTTGCAGTAAAGCCAAGCAATGGTGATATTTTGAAAGTTGAAGCAGTAGATGGACTTTCAAACGATGATATAGATGAACGTTGTCAACTTTTCCTCGAGACATTCGGAGAAGAGCACGACAATCTCAATAACCCTTCTTCAGAAATCGACAATTTCTCCAAGGACTTCGTTTTCGAATCAGACGGAAAGCCATTTGTTATATACCCTATCTACATAAATTCATCTTCAAAGAACGATTTGGGTATTTACTACTATGATGAGAATGGAAATCGTCAGGATCAAATAATTTGGGAAAGCGGACAAGAGTTGGAGGATGCAACAGAAGGTAAATATAGCATTCCGAATAATCTCAACGGCGAGAATGGTATTCAGATTACACTCCCTGCAGGATACAAATATGGTTTCTACATCTCCAGCACACACACTTCTACATACAACTTCTATTCTTTGTCTAAGGAAAACAAAGCAGTATGCGAAGATATGGAGCATTTTGATCAGCCATGTCTCGGCGAGGGTTGTCACGCAATCACATTCTCTTACGACGGCAATACTTACCTCGGCTTCGAAGATTGGGAATTCTGGCACGGAGGTGGTGCATACGACTGCAACGACTTCATCATCACAGCCCCTAAAGTTCTTGAAGTAATCGACACACCAGAAGAAGAAGACCTGATTGTTAAATACACAGTTACTTACCATGCAGGTACTGACGATTTCGAAGGAACAGTTCCAGCGCAGATGACAAACGTACCTGGAGATTCCACATTCTATGTAGCACAACCATCTAATCTCACTTACCCTGGACACGTATTCAAGGGATGGGCAGACAATGAAACAGGCAAGGTTTATGAACCAGGTAAAGAATACAAGATGGACAACAAGAATGTTGACTTGACTGCTATTTGGGACGACGAAATTCCTGCTCCACTTCCAGGTGCTGACCCAACACCTACAAAGGAAGAAAAGGACAACGGTACATACTATCACTCAAGCGGCGTTGCCATGTTTGAAACAACAGGTAATGACAATGACTACAACGACGCCGTACTCGATTATGACATAGAAGGCTACATTCCTTCAGCAGATTCTCTTGAAGCAGGCAACTGGCCTTACCTCAAGACTACAATCCACCTCCGCGCTCTCAGCGACGACCAAATCACTTCAGTTGGTATCGACCTCGAAGGACTTGACAAGGATTTCTTCTGCGAAGCCGACGACATGTACATCACGGCAGGAAACAGTCTTGACATAAAGGAAGTACTCAAGAATACAACAGCCAAAATTGAGGGAACCAAGCCAAACTTCGCAGAAGGCAGTTACGACATTGACCTCAGCGGTATTGAGTGGCTTATGACCAAGGAGGCTTGCGAGACTAAATACACAAATTCAAAGGGTGTAGAGATGTTCTTCAACCAGTCTGCCGATCCAGAACTCAACTACTGGTACAACGTAGAGCGTGATGATGAAAACTTCGGCGGCGACCTTCTCACAATTACCGTTGTATGCTATCCAGACATGAGCAAGATGACTCTCGACGAATGGAAGGATAAGATGGAAGACATCATCTGCGACATCGAGAACCAGAAGTTCTATGTAACAGTAAACGGTGAAAAGAACTACAACTGCATAAAGGCTCCTATTCTTACAAAGCACACAGATGAAACAAATGCATTCACTACTGCTTATCCAGAATATGGAACTGAAGATGATTGGTACAACAAGCCAGCAAGTTTCACAAACGAAGATGGCAACACAGACGATTACCTCATCTACTGGTGGTAAAAAGATTCTGAACTCAATCAAATAATGCAGAGAAGGCTACGGATAAAGTAGTCTTCTCTTGTTTTTATTAGATTACCGTTCCGCAAAATAGTGTCCAGTCCTTCCCTAAAATAATGTTGAATACACTTGTTTTTAACAAATAAACAAATTAATAAATAAACAAATTACGCATTTGTCAGCAGGACGGAAACATTACTGACTCATAACTGACTCATAACTGACCTGTTACTGACTTCCCATTTTGCCCCAACCTGCCAGGTGGGAATATTATCGTTCTGCAAGAACTTCCATGATCTAATTATTAGCAGTTGTAGTTCCGTTGCAATATCCACTTTACTTTTCATTGTACCATTTTACCTATTCAAATGCATATTACGATAAAAATGCATCTAAAACATGAATTATTTAAAATAAAGGATAATCAATATCAAAATTAGTTCGTACCTTTGCACACGATTTTGGAGGAATAGTTGAAATTCAATATTGAAGTGTTGAAAGATTGTTGAAATTGGAGATTGTTGATAAGCATAAATACATTGATATAAATAAGAAAAAAATTATACAAACGTTAGTAACATTAAGAAGAAACAAAATGAAGAAGATTCTAATTGCGTTATTAGGAGTTTTGACACTCTTCGCTTGTTCTCAGGACGAACTTGGGAACATAAATGGTAAACAGGAAATTTCGCTCGTAAAGAACTCGGAATTCAAAATTTACTCAGGTAAGCACGATTGGTTGGCAGATGCTGCATCTACACGTGCTATGTCAGCACATGGTAAGAAGGCAATGAACATTCCCAATGTTCCAGACGGAGCAACCAACATCATAGAAGCCTATCAATCAGCTTATAACGATTGGTATAACAGTAATGCTCAACCTCCATATTATTATCCTAATCCTAATGATTTCCCTGGATTCGAATTAAATGACGGAGGTGTATATTTTGTTCCTGCAGGACAAGAGTTCAATCAAAAATTGAGCGCAAGTCTCAAAAACGCATTTGGAAACAATTCCACAGTTACAATCTATGTTGCAGGAAAGATGATTGTTCCAGCTCACGCAAACGGAATTGCAGATTTCGACATTACCGTTCTTCCTGGAGGTGAACTCTATTGGGACTGGAATGGAAACAATAACGGTGGCCTCTATATTGGCAACGGTGGTGCAGCACGCATCAACTGCTATGGAGTCATTGGTACAAGAGACAACAACCAAACCACTACAAATATTAAGTCTGTAACGCTTAAGGGAGGTTCTTACCTCAACTTATTCAATACAGGTAAGATGAAAGAATTCGTTGTCAACGGAGATTTCTTCTGTGAAGCCAACAATGGTCAAGAAGGTGAATTCTACAGTGAAATTCCTGTTACCGTAAAGGGCAACATGACTTCAAATTCAGCATCATATGTATTCAATGATGAGTTCAATTGCGAAGGAAATATTACTGTCGAATCACATTCTGAATTTTATTTCAACGGATGTGCAAACGTTGCAGGTGACGTTTACATGAACGGAGAAAGCGATATCTACGTTGAAGACTACCTGAGCACCGGACGTATCTCATTCGACCAGGGTAGAATGCACCTTCACACAGCTGTATTCTCATCAGGAGCAATCGTAATCCCTGCCTATGGTGGCAATGCATATATTGAATCTGCTACAACAAGTGCAGGAAACAGCAAGAAAAAGACTATTTCTTCCGACAATCTCTCATTGGTTGACTGCGATGATTTCCGTTTCAGAGGTCTCGGTGATTCCGGAAATCAACCAATGTCTGCATTGCAAGGAAACCTTGTTGTTAAAAGTGCAAAGATTGTTGCAGGCGATCAATTTAACGTAGGAAAACAATATCAGGCAAATGAAATTCCTGTACAGTCAGGTGTATCAATCAACCCTAATACTGCAGATTACTACATCCCTGCAGATGATTGCCACCCAGCTTACGGAACAGACGACACTCCTGTAACATATACACTCACAGCACTTGTTGTTCAAGGACAGGAAGATTGGGGTACTGCAACAGGAAGCGCAACAAATATCCCTGCAGGAACAGAGAAGACGGTAATTGCAACTCCTAAAGATGGCTATGAATTTGTTCAGTGGAGCGACGGAAGCAAAGATGCTACTCATACTATAATCATCAATAGTGACGTAACCATCTACGCTTCATTCAAAAAGATTATCAAGACATACGACCTCCTTGTTGACATTAAGGAAGGACAGGAGAGTTGGGGTGAAGTAACTGGTACAGAAGAAAACATTCCAGAAGGAGAATCCAAAACATTCTCTGCTACACCTAAAGACGGTTACGAATTCGTTGGATGGACTGATGGCAATACAGATCCTGTACGTACTGTAATCATGAATGAGGACAAGCACTTTACTGCAATCTTCAAGGAAAAGGAAAATACTCCAGACCCAGAAGATCCATACAACAATCCTAAGAAGCCTGAATATTATGAGAATAAGGCTCACGTAGAAGTTAACCTCTCAGTAAACGACGAGAAGGAAACTGGCGACTATATCGCAACTAAACTCTCAATCCACGTACGTGACACTACCGACGTTGAAGTATTCATCCCAGTAGGTGCTGATTACTACTGTCCAGCAGACGATATGTACATCGTTGAGCTCCACGACAGCGTATATGTTTACAACGAGCTGACAGAGAAGACACAAATCCAGGTTGCAGGTCAGACAGTTACTCTCACAGTTAAATTTGAGAACGGCGGTATCCGCGTAACTACAGACGGAGTTAATGCAGAAGTTCTCAAGTACTGCCGCGAAAACTTCGGTGACGGAATCACATTCGAAGTATGGAACTACTACAAGGACAACACAACACGTGACGAACTCAAGCCAATGCTTGATGCTTCAACTATCAAGTTCCTTGACAACGAGCCTGACTACTATATCAACGCATTCGCTAAACTCAGAGATTACAAGGATCCAATCTACAACAAGTACAACGAGGAAACAGGTGAATGGACTCTCTACACAGACGAAGCATGCACTCAGGAACTCGGTTCACAGTACTGGAAGCGTACAGAAGGTGGATATGAAATCTTCGGTGACAAGAATCCTTGGGATTGCGTAGTTCTTCCAACAAACACAAACAACTTCAAGACATATATTGAAGGTGAATACAACAAGAACTATTCAAGATTTCCTGAAACAGAGGAATAACAAATAGCAATATTTGAATATAACGGAAAAAGAGTGCGCCACAAAAGATTGTGACGCACTCTTTTTAATTTTTCAACTCTCAATTGGACAAAAATTCGTACCTTTGCACTCATTATTAAAAAGAGCGATTATATGTCTTCAACTTTAAGATTCAAGATGGTGGACGAGGCAAGCAAGAAACAGCCGCTTCGTATTGTTCCGCCGGCAGAAAGACCATCAGAATTTTTCGGACGTAAGGTATTCGGCAAGGATGCCATGAAAGAATATCTTCCGAAAGATGTATATAGAAAAATGTGTGACGTCATCGACAATGCCGTACCGTTTGATCCGGCTATGGCTGATGCTGTTGCCGACGGTATGAAACGTTGGGCAATGAAACTTGGTGCCACACACTATACCCACTGGTTCCAGCCTCTCACGGAAGGTACGGCTGAAAAGCACGACGGTTTCGTAGAGCATGACGGCAAGGGGGGAATGGTTGAGAAATTTGAAGGCAAGTTGCTCGTTCAGCAAGAACCTGATGCCAGTTCTTTCCCTTCTGGAGGAATCCGTTCCACTTTCGAGGCACGTGGCTATTCTGCATGGGATCCTACATCACCGGTATTCGTCATTGCCGACACGCTGATGATTCCTACGATATTCATCGCCTATACAGGTGAATCGCTCGACTATAAGGCTCCGCTCAAGAAAGCACTATATGCCATCGACAAGGCTGCTACGGCAGTTGCGCAGTACTTCTATCCGGATGTACAGAGAGTGCGCACCAACCTCGGTTGGGAACAGGAGTATTTCCTTGTTGACGAATCTCTCTATAGTGCACGTCCTGACCTCATCATGACGGGACGCACCTTGCTCGGTCATGAATCCGCAAAGAACCAGCAGATGGATGACCACTATTTCGGCAGTATCCCTAAGCGTGTGGAAAACTTTATGCGCGACTTGGAAATACATGCGCTGGAACTAGGTATTCCTTGCAAGACAAGACACAACGAGGCTGCACCAAACCAATTTGAGTTGGCTCCTATCTTCGAGGAATGCAACCTTGCCATTGACCACAACATGCTCATCATGTCGGTGATGAAGAAGATTGCCAGAAAGCATGGATTCCGCTGTCTGCTCCACGAAAAGCCATTCAAGGGCATCAACGGTTCGGGAAAGCATAATAACTGGTCGCTGTCAACTGACACGGGAATACTTCTCCATGCTCCAGGCAAGACTTCATTGGACAACCTGCGTTTCGTGACGTTCATTGTGGAGACGCTGAAGGCTGTATATGACCATAACGGTTTGCTCAAGGCAAGTATCATGTCGGCAAGCAATGCTCACCGTCTGGGAGCTCATGAAGCCCCTCCTGCCATCATCAGTTCTTTCCTCGGAAAGACCGTTGACGACCTTCTCGACCATTTGGAGAACAACATGAATGATGAGATAAAGGTAAGGAGCAAGAAGGCATTGAAACTTGATATTCCGTCCATTCCAGAACTTCTTATCGACAACACAGACCGCAACCGTACTTCACCTTTTGCCTTTACCGGAAATAGGTTTGAGTTCCGTGCAATCGGTTCGGAGGCAAACAGCGCCAGTGCCATGATTGCACTCAACACGGCTGTTGCTGAAGCCCTTGCATCATTCAAGCAAAGGGTGGATGCTCTTATCGGGAAGGGTGAAGTCAAGGAAAAGGCTATTCTCAGAATCATCAAGGAAGATATCAAATACTGCAAGCCTATCCGTTTCAACGGTAATGGCTACAGCGATGAGTGGAAGGCAGAAGCGAAGGAAAGGGGATTGGATTGCGAAAGCAGTTGTCCTATTATTTTCGACCACTACCTCAAACCTGAATCAATCAGTATGTTTGAGAGCCAAAACGTGATGAATAAGTTTGAACTGCAGGCTCGCAACGAAATCAAGTGGGAGACATACACTAAGAAGATTCAGATTGAGGCACGCATATTCGGGGATATCTGCATGAACCATATCATACCTGTCATAACCAACTATCAGACTTTGCTGCTCGACAATGTACATAAGATGGAACAGGTATTCCAGGCTTCAGAAGCAGAAAGGCTCACAGCCAACAATAAGGGTATCATTCGTGAGATTTCCGAACACGAAACGTTTATCATAGAAAATGTCAACAGGATGATCGAAGCAAGAAAGGTAGCAAATGTCATCGAATCGAACAGGGAACGTGCTATTGCCTATCACGACACCGTGGCTCCTCTGATTGAAGAAATCCGTTATCATGTTGATAAACTGGAAACTATCGTGGACGACAAACTGTGGCCTTTGCCAAAATACCGCGAACTGCTCTTTATCATCTAACATACTTTATCATCCAACATTCTTTATCGTTGAAAAAAGATGGAAACTGATTCTCTGCAGATATCGCTAATTACATGTTCACCCGGACAGGATACTTATGCCATGTTCGGACATACCGGTATCCGAGTGAATTATGTTTACCAGTTCAGGGATTACGTGTTCAACTATGGTATGTTCAATTACAAGTCGGAAAACTTTATATACCGATTTGTCAAGGGAGAGACTGACTACATTCTCGGAGTTGAACCTACTGACTTTTTTTTCACGAGATATAATGAACCAGGGATTACCGTCACGGAACAGATTCTTAACCTTACGGAAAAGGAGAAAGAAACCCTGGCAGGCAAACTTGAAGAAAACGCGTTGCCGCAGAATCGGACATATCGGTACAACTGGCTATACGACAACTGTACAACCAGGGCACGGGACATAATTGAGAGTTCCATCGACGGTAAGGTATCGTATCCGGCCGAAGGAGATTATTCCACTACTACACGGTCCATACTTCACAACTACACCGCTGTCAGCGATTGGACACAGTTCGGCATAGACCTTGTCCTCGGAGAGGAGATTGACCGTCCTCTTACAGACAGGCAGCAGATGTTTATCCCGGCTAATTATATGAACGCTGCCGGGCAGGCTGTTATTACAGATGATGCCGGCAACCAACGTCCACTCATCAGTTCTACCGTCACTCCTATCAAATCCGATTCAGCACGTACAGTTGACAACAACCATTCTGCACTCATGTGCACTACTGGATTATTTTTCATTTCAGTAGGACTGGCCCTTCTGGAACTTAAACGTAAAAAGACTTATAGGTGGTTTGATGCTTCATTGGCATTTATCCTTGGCTTGGCTGGATGTCTTATCGCATTCCTTTTCTTCTTTTCAGAACATGCCGGAGTCAGCACAAACTATCTTGTAATTCTGCTAAATCCTTTGCATTTTATTGCTATTCCATTTATTCTTAAAAGGAAGACAAATGTGGTCTCATACGTCACCTTGGCAGATATACTGTTACTTGTACTGACAATACTACTGACAGGGCAAGCATTCAATATAGCCATTTTACCGGTGGTACTTACTTTGTTGGTAAGAGTAATCGTAAATTTAAGGATTTTTTCTTATCTTTGCAATCGGAACTAATGATTATTAACCTTCATAAGTATTATCATTTCGGTTCACAAGTAATAACCTAATAATAACCAGACAACAGAATAATAAATAACATATGGGATTTAATGATATTATGACTAAACTCTTTGGCAATAAGGCTCAAAGAGACATAAAGGCAATTCGTCCGTTCGTTGAGGAAGTCAACAGGATTTATCCTAGTTTGGCTGCATTGTCAAACGACGAACTCAGACAGAAGACACAACAATTAAAACAGGACATTCAGGATTCGGCTGCTGACCTCAGAAAAGAAATCGCTGAAGTAAAGGCACAGATTGAGCATACTGAAATTCAGGACCGCGCACCTCTATTCGAGAAGATTGACAAACTCGAGGAAGATGTTCTTGAAGCATTCGATAAAAAACTCGATGAAATAATGCCTTTGGTATATGCTATCGTTAAAGATACATGTCGCCGATTCCGCGAAGCAAAGACTATAGAAGACCTTGCTCTGACTCCTACTGACTTCGACCGCGAGGCTGTCATGCGCTATCCCGGAGTGGTAGAAATCGTTGATGAAAAGGTTCTCATACATGAAGTATTTGACGGAGCGCCTAATATCTGGGTTCCATACGACTGCCAGCTTTTCGGTGGTGTAGTTCTTCATCAGGGTAAAATTGCAGAAATGATGACCGGTGAAGGTAAGACTCTTACAAGTATCTTGCCTGTATTCCTTAATGCATTGACAGGAAACGGTGTACATGTGGTAACGGTCAATGACTACCTTGCAAAACGTGACTCTGAATGGAACTCACCTGTATTCCTGTTCCACCAGATGAATGTTGACTGTATTGACAAGCATCGTCCAAATTCGGCAGATCGCCGTCGCGCTTATCAGGCTGAAGTTACATACGGAACAAATAATGAATTCGGTTTTGACTATCTGCGCGACAATATGTCAATGAAACCTGAAGACCTCGTTCAACGTAAGCACAACTATGCTATTGTCGATGAGGTGGACTCTGTCCTTATTGATGATGCACGTACCCCTCTCATCATTTCCGGTCCTGTAGCCAAAGGTGAAGACCAAATGTTTGATGAATTCTGCCCTTATATTGAAAAGTTGGTTGAAGCACAAAGAAAACAGGCTTCACAATATTTGGTTGACGCAAAGAAATTACTCGAGAGCGATGACCAAAAGGATATTGAAGCAGGATTCCTGTCTTTGTTCCGTGCATACAAGTCATTGCCAAAGAACAAGGCTTTGATTAAGTATCTTTCTGAACCAGGTATAAAGACCGGTCTGCTCAAGACTGAAGAAATATATATGGAGAACAATAACCGCCGTATGCCTGAGGCTACTGACCCATTGTTCTTTGTATGCGACGAGAAACAGAAATCTGTTGAAATGACAGATAAGGGAAACCAACTCATTGCCGATATCGTAAAGGATGACACGTTCTTCGTACTTCCTGACATCACTACACAACTTTCTGACTTGGAAAACGAAAACCTCTCAGAAGAGGAACGTCTTGCAAAGAAAGATGAACTGATGCAGGATTATGCTATAAAGAGCGAACGCGTCCACACAATGCAGCAACTGCTCAAGGCTTACACTATGTTTGAAATCGATGACGACTATGTCGTTATGGATGGCGAGGTCAAGATTGTTGACGAACAGACTGGTCGTATCATGGAAGGACGTCGCTGGTCTGACGGTCTGCATCAGGCAGTTGAAGCAAAGGAACGCGTCAAGGTTGAAGCAGCAACTCAGACTTATGCAACAATCACTCTTCAGAACTACTTCCGTATGTACCACAAACTTGCAGGTATGACCGGTACAGCCATTACTGAAGCAGGTGAATTCTGGGACATCTACAAACTTGATGTAGTTGAAATACCAACAAACGTTCCTGTCATCAGAAACGACATGAACGACAGAGTATATAAGACCAACCGTGAAAAGTACAAGGCTGTTATCGAAGAGGTAGTACGACTCATTGAAGAGGGCCGTCCTGTACTTGTAGGTACCACTTCAGTAGAAATATCCGAAATGCTCAGCAAGATGCTCTCTATGCGAAAGATTCAGCACAACGTACTCAATGCTAAGTTGCACGAACGCGAAGCGGATATCGTAAAGAATGCAGGACAGAAGAGTATTGTTACTATTGCAACAAACATGGCTGGTCGTGGAACCGATATTAAACTGTCACCTGAAGTAAAAGAAGCCGGAGGTCTTGCTATCATCGGTACGGAACGACACGAAAGCCGTCGTGTTGACCGTCAGTTAAGAGGACGTTCAGGACGTCAGGGTGACCCTGGTTCATCAGTATTCTACGTAAGTCTTGAAGATAAACTCATGCGACTCTTTGCAAGTGACCGTATCAGCAAGATTATGGACAAGATGGGATTTGAAGACGGAGAGATGATTGAACATCCAATGATCAACAAATCTATTGAACGTGCACAGAAAAAAGTAGAGGAAAATAACTTTGGCATCCGTAAGCGTCTGCTTGAATACGATGATGTAATGAACAAGCAACGTAAGGTTATCTACGAACGCCGCCGCCATGCACTCATGGGAGAACGTATCGGAATGGACATTTCAAATATTATTTGGGATAGAGTAAACAAAGTTATACTCAACAACGACTATGAAGGATGTAAGGAAAGTTTCTTCCGCTTATTTGCAATAGAAGTACCATTTACAGCAGCACAATTCGAAAGCAATCCAGAAAAACTTGTAGATGAAGCATACGATGCTGTGCTTGCCGCATTTAAGGCACGAAGTGAAAGATTGGCACAGACAGCATGGCCTGTAATCAAGAATGTGTATGAAGAGAAGGGCAGTATGTACGAAAACATTCTGGTGCCACTGACAGACGGAAGACGCATGTACAATGTATCTGTTCCACTCCGCGAAGCATATGAAACAGAAGGTAAGAATATCTTCGTAGTATTCCAGAAGTTAATCTTATTGCATACAATAGATGAAGCATGGCAAGAGAACCTCAGACAACTCGACGAACTGAAACATTCCGTTCAGAATGCGTCATACGAGCAAAAAGACCCTCTGCTTATCTTCAAACTTGAATCTGTCACATTGTTCGACAATATGATAGACGAAATAAATGACGGTACTATCAGCGTACTTATGCGTTGTTCACTTCCAATGCCAGATCCAGAAGAAGTACGTCAGGCACCACAGCAGGTTGCACAACCTAGACGTCCACAATACGTGGAATCAAAACAAGACCTTGATCAGCCTTCAGAGACTCAAAGAGGAATGCAGCAAGCAGCCTCTGGAGATACACGTGCAAAACAACCAGTAGCACCAATTCGCAATGAAGGTCCAAAAATCGGACGAAATGATCCATGTCCATGCGGTTCCGGAAAGAAATTCAAGAACTGCCACGGAAAAGGACTTTAATCTTAAAAATAAATTAAGCGGTGAGCGGTGAATCAACCAAATTCACCGCTTATTTATTTTATATTATAAAGTTTTTTATCACGTCAAAATTTATCATACGTGTATCCTAATTATAAGATTCAATTATTATACGCTACTATATATATTGCAAAACTATATTGATTGTACAACTCTTAATAAAGAAACAAACATGGCTAATCATAATCAGGAATTAGGTCAAACAGGAGAAGAACTGGCAGGAGACTTTTTGGCAAAGAAAGGGTTTAGAATATTACATCGGAATTGGAATCTACACCATGGCTGTGAGTTGGATATCGTAGCAATGAAAGACAATATACTGCATTTCGTAGAAGTAAAGACTAGAAGTAAAGCATACGAAGGAAGAGGCGGTCAACCAGAAGAAGCAGTAGATTATAGAAAAATAACACATATAGCCCGTGCAATTCTCCATTATATGGCATATTATCATCTATCTAATTCATACGTTATTGACGTAATAGGTATCGTCTACAGGAGCGAATCGGATTACGACTTAAACTTCATAGAAAATATGCCAATCCCCTACACAAAGGTATATTATACAAATAAAGGAAGACACTATCGGCGATAAACAAACATCAAATACTGAATGCAAAAGACGCAAGCAATAGGCACAAAAAAAACGGAAGTCCGCTGAGGATTGAC
>JAKSJB010000014.1 GCA_024398475.1 Bacteroidaceae bacterium
TTTTAATGTATGTATTTGCACAAATAATAAATGTAATATTAACTCATAAAAACTTGAAGAATTATGAAACAAATCATATTATATTTTATCGTATTAATGACGTTTCCAATATGTAGCAATGCGCAAACGGAAGATAATGATTGGTGGTCATACGATAAGGAAAGTAAAACTTTGTATGTTAATAAATCTGTCGATAATTATTACAAGAATCCATATATAGTGACAACTGGAATTTCTGGTGCCAATCAACAGACCTTGCCCTTACCTCCATGGTATGACATTCGTACAGAAATAAAGAAAATAGTTTTTTCAGACGAGGTGTCTTCTATTGGACTCTATGCGTTTATGGATATGACGTCACTGGAATCCGTAGTTATTCCTCCAACTGTAAAAGCAATTGGTGATGGTGCATTCTTGGGTTGTGTATCATTGAAGTGCTTTGATATTCCTGACAGTCTTAAAAGTATTGAATGTGAAGTATTTGCAATCTGTAATAGTTTGGACAGTATAGTTGTTCCAAATGGGGTTGAAATGATTGATTCGTATGCCTTTAATAATTGCAAAAACTTGAGAACGGTGGTATTGTCATCCAGTCTTACATGGTTGCGGAAGCAGGCATTTGGCGGGTGTGACAACATTCGTAGTGTACGTGTAAAAAACATAAAGCCATCTGATGTTAATAGTTATGAAGAGTGTGGACTCTCAGTCGATTCTATTTCTCTGACAGTTCCGTATGGAACAGGAAGAAACTACGAGAAAGATAAGTTCTGGGGTAGATGCAAGTCTATCATGGAATGTGATGAAACCCCGAACGAAAGCATTGAGCGAAGTTTGATGTATGCTCCGATATTTTGGACCTTTAATAATATTCAAAATCGTTTCTACAATGTTCAGGTTCCGATTGTCCCATCAGAAGAAGTATTGCATGAATTTTGTGCAGAAATCGGTATTGATACATTGTCAATGGCAGGGGTAACAGCCATAGGACTTGGTTGGTTGGAATATGTGCAGGCTAAAAGGGAGACTTTGGATGTTGAAGGCTGTCGTAGATATGCGTGCTCTGATGGGGATATCTTCATTTTGGACAAATTGCCTACTGACTTTAAAGAATATATTATGGGCATGGAGCCATATAATCTAATGATTGAGGATTATTGTAGGGAATATGATGGAGCCACGGGGCAAATGAAGTATTCAAAACTTATAGGTTCCTATGTCTTTGTTCCTGCTGAATCTATTCCGTATAATGGATACTATAGAGTGACCGCACAATCCGAAGCTGCTCTCCCTAGTGTGGCTTTTGATATAATCCACCCCATGTTTCCTGACCGCAAATATAAGATATCAGTAGTGGTGGCTCCAAATATGGAAAATGTGACAGATACGCGTCCAACCTATTTTCAATTGCAATGGTTCGATGCATTTGCAGACGATAAGGGTGATGTGAAACTTTTGAGTAAGGGACGTAATATACGTAATTCAACCGACAATTCCAATTATTGGGAGGCTGGTGGAACAAAATGTGATACTATAACTTTTGTTATTGAACCAACTGATGTTGTTCAGCGCCACCTGATACAACTTAGTTCTCGGGTCGCACAACGTCAGCGCATAAATTATACTCCAGATCTCCGTATCGCAGAAATCAAAGTGACTCCACTTGCTGAAAGTAATGCCGATGATATAATAGGGCATGTTCTGGATAATAGCAACAAGGTTCATTCTGGTGTTTACAGCATCAATGGGATACAACTTGAAAAAGTGCGTAAGGGACTGAATCTCATAAACGGAAAGAAAGTGCTGATAAGGTAGGGAGATTGAATTTCTTGGCATATAAAAAGAACCGCGACCATTTTTTTTGGTCGCGGTTCTTGAATCTTGGATCGTGTAAGGATTACTTAACAGCTTCAGCGAGTTCTGCACCAGCCTTGAACTTAGCAACCTTCTTAGCAGCAATCTTGATTTCCTTCTTTGTTGCAGGATTGATACCCTTGCGAGCAGCCTTCTTTGCTACAGAGAATGTACCGAAACCAACGAGAGCAACCTTGTCACCCTTCTTCAAAGCTTCTGTTACCACTGCGATAGCAGCATCTACTGCCTTCTTTGAGTCAACCTGTGTGAGACCTGCTTTTTCAGCGATAGCCTTTATGAATTCACCTTTGTTCATAATGATAAAAAATTAAAGTTGTTAACACTATTGTTAATTGATTAAGTATAGTCTTCAAAAGATGGGCGTTGTTTTTGCACCCTTTTCGGCACAAATATATACGTTATTTTGCAAATACCCAACAAAATAACTAAAAAAGTTGCTAAAAACATTAAAAAAAAGTTGTTTTACTGTATAATAGGCTTTTTTTATAGAATAAAGTGCTATTTTTGCAGTCCGTTTGATAAATGACGTATAAACAACACTTTGTGCCTTGCAGCAATAGGTTCAATATGGTCGTAGTGGTGCGATAGTGTTTGGTATTGACAAATAAAAAATAAGGAGAATTGTACAAATGATGACAAAAGCAGTAAAATATCTACTCATTATTAATATAGTGGCTTTTCTGGTGTGCATGGTCATACCATTGGATGATATATGTGGCTTGTATTATATATTCAACCACAACTTCCGCCTGTTTCAACTCGTTACCTACATGTTTATGCATGGAGGATTCACTCATTTGTTCTTCAATATGTTTGCCCTGTGGATGTTTGGACGTATAATAGAACAGACTTGGGGAACAAGGCGCTTTCTTATATATTATTTCATCTGTGGAATCGGTGCGGCTCTGGTACAGGAGGCAGGACAGTTGGTCGGTGTAATCCCCGCATATGCGATGACCGTTGGTGCCAGTGGTGCGATTTACGGTATTCTGCTGGCTTTCGGAATGCTGTATCCAAATGAAAAAATGTTTATTATCCCTATACCGTTCCCTATAAAGGCGAAGTATTTCGTGATGGGTTATGCTGTCATTGAAATAGTGGAAGGTCTGATGATGAAGGACGGTGTGGCTCATTTTGCCCATCTTGGAGGAATGCTGTTCGGTCTTGTCTATATCCTTTGGTGGAAGAACAAAATCAAGAGTCAGTATGGTTTGGGTAACGGGCAGAAATCACGTAGATGGTCATTCGGTTCGGGAAACCAAAGTTCTACACGCCCACACATAAAAGTGGTGTATAACAGGGAGGAGAAAGCCGGCGGTGACTATGCCCGTAATGAACGGGAACGTGATTATCAGTTCAATGCTGAACGGCAGCAGCAGAATGCGGAAATAGACAGAATCCTGGATAAGATACGTCAGGCTGGATATGAAAGTCTGACGGCTGAAGAGAAGCAACGTCTGTTTGACGCAAGCAGCAAGAAATAATCAAACTCGATCTTTTTGCAGATGAAGTCGGTGAAGTCAATTCTGAAGACTGTCGTGATTGCCCTCAATGCTCTGGCGGCATTCACCTTGATTTCGTGTGCATATTCACAGACCATTCATCCTGCGGATTTTCCAAGTTGCTCCTACCTCGGAATGCTGCTTCCTGCAGCAGTCCTGACTGTATTGGCATTCATTCCGATATGGCTGATTTTCAAGAAAAGATATTCACTTATAAGTATTGTTGCCTTACTCGTCTGCTATTCTCCGATAAGGGACTATTGTCCGATAAATCTTTTTCAATCGGAACCGAAGGGGGAGACGCTTAAGGTGCTGTCCTACAACACACATGGGTTCGGATGTGACAATACCGGACAGATTCAGTTCCTGCTCAATTCAGATGCCGACATTATCTGCCTCCAGGAAACCTACAACATGACGGATGAGAATATACGTGACGCTTTCGGCGGAATTTATCCATATATTGAAACGAGCAACAAGAATCAATGTACTCTTGTATTGCTGTCCAAACTCCCGATTGTGGGTAAGCAGGATATTGCTTTTTCCCACAGTTACAACGGCAGTTGCCTGTTTCAGTTGCTGCATGGCAGCGGAGACACGATAACTGTAATCAACAATCATCTGGAATCATATAAACTGTCGGCTGACGATAAGTCTGCGTATGCTGAAATGGTACGTGAGGCTGCGGGTAGGAGGGAGTATACCGACACCCTGTCGAATGGGGTGGATTGTGCTGAGATGTTTTTCCTGCTCAGGGATAAACTGGAAACTGCAAATATCATACGAAGCCATCAGGCTGACAGCCTTTCCCGGATTATTGAAAAACTGACAACTCCGTATGTCCTGGTTTGCGGTGATTTCAATGATTCTCCGGTGTCATACGTCCATTATAGGTTGACCCGCCATTTGAATGATGCCTATACTGCATCAGGTAATGGTTTGGGCATAAGTTTCAACAGCAACCTTATGTATTTCCGCATAGACAACATCCTAACCTCAAAAAACATTACGCCTTATAATGCAAAAGTAGATAATTCTATAAAAGAAAGTGACCATTATCCTATTTTTTGTACTATAGAATTGCATTAATTGAGAAAAAAACATTATCTTTGCAAACTTGAAAAAGGTGTGCATTTCATGCATGCTGCCTTTTTATGGGCATAAATACCGCTTGCAGGGGTAGTTTGCTATCCAACGATGCGGTACTCGGCAAGAGAAAACAATAAACAAAAAACTAAATAATTAAATTAATCACAACAATGCAAAACAAAGGATTTGTTAAGTTCTTAGCCATAGCGCTAACACTTATCTGCATCTTTTACCTTTCGTTCTCAGTCGTTACAAATGTCGTTGAGAACAAGGCTTCAAAAATGAGTGAAGAAGATGCGGAACTCTACTTGGATTCGCTCAGCGCGAACAAGTTCTACCTCGGTAGCTACAACCTGAAGCAATGCCGCGAAACTGCCATCGGTCTTGGTCTTGACCTTAAGGGCGGTATGAACGTAATGCTCGAGGTTTCAGTTCCTGATGTAGTCAAGGCATTAGCCAATCACAGTACTGACTCTACTTTCGTTGCATCCATTGATGAGGCAGCAAAGGAAGCAGTAACAAGTCAGGATGATTTTATCACACTGTTTGTCAAAGCCTTTAAGAAGAATGCTCCAAACGGACGTCTGGCACAGATCTTTGCCACACTCCAGTTGGATGGCAAGGTAACACCTAACAGCACAGACAGCGAAGTGGAGAAAGTACTCCGTGAAGAAGTTGCCAGCGCAGTTGACAACGCTAACAACGTACTTAGTACACGTATCGACCGTTTCGGTGTTGTTCAGCCTAAAATCCAGAATGTTGAAGGGCAGTCAGGTCGTATCATGGTCGAACTCCCTGGTATCAAGGAACCAGACCGCGTACGTAAACTCCTTCAGGGTAGTGCAAACCTTGAATTCTGGGAGACTTACGATGCACCAATCGTTACTCCACTCCTCTCACAACTCAACACCGCACTCAAGAACGGTCAGGTTGTAGAAGAAACAGAAGCAGACTCAACCGAAGTAGCAGAAAATGCAGAGACAGTTGACTCTACATTGGTTGCAGAGGCTGACTCAGCAAAGAAGAGCGAAGAGAACATCCTCGCCAAGGTTTCAAGCCAGGACATCGACACAAAGGCAAAGACAAAGGAAGACAAGGCAAAGCGTGCTGCTGAATACGGACCACTCTTCGCAGTTCTCAGCCCAATCAACGCTGACCGTGGCTGTCTCGTAGCCGTTGCACTTGCATCAGATACAGCAGAAATCAATGCAATGCTCAACAGCGAAATCGCAAAGCAGATTTTCCCGGCAAACCTCAGCCTCAAGTGGGGTGTAAAGGCTGACGAGCGCGACAAGACAGGTAAGCTCTTCGACCTCTATGCAATCCGCACTACAGGCAAGAACGGCCGTGCACCAATCGAAGGTGAAGTCGTAACAGAAGCAAAGGACGACTTCGACCAGTTCGGCAATCCTGTAGTAAGCATGAAGATGAATCCAGAAGGTTCACGTAAGTGGGCTGCACTCACTGAAGCAAACGTAAACCACTGCGTTGCCATCGTTCTGGATAATCTCGTATATAGTGCTCCAAACGTAATGAACAAGATTGACGGTGGAAGCACACAGATCAGCGGTAGTTTCACTATCGATGATACAAAGGACCTTGCAAACGTGCTCCAGTCAGGTAAGATGCCTGCTCCAACACAGATTGTACAGGAAGATATCGTTGGTCCATCACTTGGTGCAGAATCAATTCAGGCAGGTTTTATTTCATTCCTGATTGCATTCGTAGTACTGATGATTTACATGTGCGTAATGTACGGTTTCCGTCCTGGTATGGTTGCCAACTGTGCACTCTTGCTCAACTTCTTCTTCACACTTGGTATTCTTACATCACTTCAGGCTACCCTCTCAATGTCTGGTATTGCCGGTATGGTGCTCACACTCGGTATGGCAGTCGATGCAAACGTGCTTATCTATGAACGTACTAAGGAAGAAATGAAGGCAGGTAAGAACATCAAGAACGCAGTTGCTGCCGGTTACAGCAACGCATTCTCTGCAATCTTCGACTCGAACCTCACTTCAATCATCACAGGTGTTATCCTCTCCTGGTTCGGTACAGGTCCAATCAAGGGCTTCGCAACAACATTGATTATCGGTATCGTATGTTCATTCTTTACTGCAGTTTGGTTGACTCGTATCTGCTACGAGCACTTCCTCAACCGTGACAAGTGGTTAGACCTTACATTCACAACATCTGTATCAAAGAACATGATGCAGGGAACTAAGTATAGGTTCATGAGTGCATACAAGGCATCATACACAGTATTCGGAATTGCTCTCATCGTTTGTATCGCATCATTCTTTGTACGTGGTCTCAGCCAGTCAATCGACTTTACCGGTGGTCGTAACTACAAGGTTGAATTCGTTCAGCCAGTTGACCGTCTTGCAATCGAAGAAAACCTCGACAACAAGTTCCAGAGCCTCGTTGCTGCTAATGAAGACGTAGATAAGGCTACGGTTCATGTACTTGCTCTCGGTACAGAAGGTACAATGGTACGTATCACAACCAACTACCGTATCAACGAAAACGGTCAGAACGTAGACGAAGAAATTGAAAAGGTAATCTATGAGACACTCGTAGAAGGTGGACAGATTGACGGTAACACCGTTTCATTCGATAAGTTCAAGAACCGCGACGAGCGCGAAGGTGGTTCAATCATCAGTTCACAGAAGGTAGGTCCTTCTATCGCTGAAACTGTAACTCACAAAGCAATCTTCTCAGTCATACTCGCCCTCATCTTTATCTTCCTCTACATCCTCCTCCGTTTCCGCAACCTCGCATTCTCAGTCGGCGCTATCATTGCATTGACAATCGATACACTCCTCATCATCGGTATGTATTCACTCTGCTACGGATGGATCGGCTTCTCACTCGAAGTTGACCAGACATTCATCGGTGCCGTACTTACCGCTATCGGTTACTCAATCAACGATAAGGTGGTAATCTTTGACCGTATCCGTGAAGAGTTGGGGCTCTATCCTAAGCGTGACAAGCAGTTGCTGTTCAATCAGTCATTGAATGCAACATTGGCTCGTACAATCAATACTTCAGTTTCAACATTGATAGTATTGCTCTGTATCTTCATCTTCGGTGGTGAGAGCATCCGCTCATTCTCATTCGCAATGATTCTCGGTGTAATCTTCGGTACATGTTCATCTCTCTTCATTGCTGCACCAACTGCATTCCTTGTACTTGGCCGCAAGATCAATGAAGCCGGTGAAACAGAAACTGAGGCTACTGAAGCAATCGAAGCAAAATAATAAGGTACATAAGGTCGTGACCTGATTCATTTGCAGGCAGGTAGACGACTGTTAATTGCAGCCCGCATAAAATACGGGGCAGAATAAATGAAGAGGATGCCCTTTCATGGAGCATCCTCTTCTTGTTTTACAAACACAACACACACTACAGTATGGAAAAGAAAATTAAAGTAGCAATCGTAGGTTACGGTAACATCGGCCAATATGCCCTTGATGCCGTAGAAGCCGCTCCTGACATGGAGTGCGTAGGAATAGTCCGCAGAAGCGTTGAAGGTCTCCAGAAATCAGCCGAAGGCTATTTCGTGATGCCAAATGGCATGAAGACTGTTACAAATATCAATGAATTGGGAAAGGTAGATGTTGCTATTCTCGCAACTCCTTCACGCAAGGTAGAGGAGAATGCAAAGAAATATCTTGCAATGGGTATCAATACAGTAGATAGTTTTGATATCCACACCCAGATAGTTGATCTCCGTCGCAGTCTCGACGCAGTAGCAAAGGCAAACGGGGCAGTAAGTGTCATCAGCGCCGGATGGGATCCGGGAAGCGATTCAATTGTACGTACTCTCATGCAGAGTCTCGCTCCAAAGGGAATCACATACACTAATTTCGGTCCAGGCCGTTCAATGGGACACTCTGTTGCTGTACGTGCAATCGAAGGAGTACGTGATGCTCTTTCAATGACAATCCCGGTAGGAACAGGTATCCATCGCCGCATGGTCTATGTGGAACTTGAAGAAGGTGTCGATTTCAAGAAAATTGAGGCAGCAATCAAGTCTGATCCATATTTCGTTAATGATGAGACTCATGTTCAGCAGGTCGACTGTGTAGATGACCTTAATGACGTAGGCCATGGTGTGAATCTTGTACGCAAGGGCGTAAGCGGAAAGACACACAACCAAATACTCGAATTTGACATGAAGATAAACAACCCTGCACTTACTGCTCAGGTACTTGTAAATGTGGCACGTGCTTCAGTCCGTCAACAACCAGGAGTATACACTATGGTGGAAATTCCTGTGATTGACATGCTTCCTGGTGATAGGGAAGAACTTATCCGCCATTTGGTATAAGGCAGACATTTTACTCGGTGTTTTTCGGAGATTTCCATGCTCCGTATCAATTTCTATTCCGCACAAACGAATATACCCACGTTCGTCTGTGCGGATTTTTTGTTGCCATTTCCACGTATATATAATGTGCTTTTAAGCTTAAATAGCAAAAAAAACACATAAAAAACATTAAAAGTAGCATAGTTTGTTCGTAATGGCGAAAATTGTTCGTATTTTTGCATGATTATTCGCATATTAGGCTTAGCCATACGTGTGCTTTTCCTGACGGAAATCCAAACTGCCGTGATGCCTGATTATTATAGAAAAAAGGACAAATGAAGCAAATATTTAAATATATCTATCTGTCAGTACTCGCTTGCAGTACTATGCTGTCTTTGAATTCATGTCTTGGAACTGATGAAGAAAATAAAGGAACATCAGAGTGCGCAATACTGTCGTTTGCTGTAGATGACATAAAAAGTGCTATAACCATCAAGAACAGTTTAGGCGAAGACAGCGTCTATTACCGCACGATGAGTGGAAGTTCCATAAAATTCAATATTGACCAGATTCGTGGCTTGATAACAACCGTGGATTCATTGCCTAATTGGTTGGATATTACACGCGTCGTACCTACATACAGCGGATATGGATATGCATACGTAAGGGTAAACGACATATATTATGCCTTTTCCAACGGAAAAGATTCGCTTGACTTTACCAATGGCCTGGATCTTATGATGGTAAGCACGGATGGTACAAGTGCCAAGAAATATACAGTAACAATAAACAAGAGTTCCAATGATGCCGATACTTTGGTATGGGAAGCACTTCCACAGAATAATCTTGTCCTGAATGGAAACCACCATATGGTGGCAAGAAACGACAACATGTTCGTCTTTGCTGAAAATGGAGGCAATACAACTCTCACCACATCGCTGAACGGAACTGAATGGACTGCACCATCAGTCCTGAACTCACAGGTAAACCCTAAGTCAGTTACATTGTTCCGCAATGATTTCTATGCCCTTGATGCTGAAGGACAGATTCTCTCATCGGCAGATGGCTTGCAGTGGAACAAGGTGTCAGACATGCATGCAGAACAGATATTGGCAAGCGATGCTGCATATCTATATATTCAGACTGGTGGCAAGATTCTTGCGAGCAAGGATATGGCTCAATGGAAAGAAAATGGTATTGTTGATACCGAAATGCTTCCACTGTCAAATATATGCAGTCAGGCATATACGACAAGAACAAACTCACAACTTCAGAATGTAGTTATGATAGGAACTTCACCATCTGATACAGAAAATTCAGTAGTATGGTTCAAGATTTCGTCAGATGATGAAAGCAGCAATCAGACTTGGAATTATATACCGCATAAAACTGGTAACGCATATACATTGCCACATGCCGATGAATTGTCCCTCGTATATTATGAAGGTGAACTTCTTGCATTTGTCGCAGACTATGCCGCAGGAACGCACTCATTGTACAGTTCCGAAGACAATGGTATTACATGGCATAAAAATACAGAGCACGTACTTCCACCATCAGATCTTGCCACAACCGAACCATCATCGTTCATCCTTCTGGACAACAATGCGTGGGTAATTCAGGGCGGTGAACAGCCAAAGGTATGGAAAGGTACGTTGAAAACCGTGAAATAATGGTTGAAAAGAGAACAGATATCAGTAGGGTGATGATGCTAGTAGGCTTCATCTTCTGTTCGTTTGTCTGCTCTCCCTCAGTAAAGGCACAGGAACTGGAATATAAGTACGAGTTGGGAGGAATGGTCGGTTTGGGTTCATACCTTGGCGATGCCAACTACTCGTCGCTCTATAAGAATACAAATCTCGCAGCCTCGTTGCTGGGACGTTGGAACATCAATCCACGTATGGCATTGAAAGCAGACCTGGCATTCACCACAGTTAGCGGCAATGCTTTGGAACAGGCAAACAGGTTTCCTGAGGCAGAAGGACAGGAATGGAACTTCAGCAATTCATTGGTTGACTGCAGTTGCATGTACGAGATTGGATTCTGGGGCTATGGCACAGGACGCAGTTATAAGGGAACACGTCGATTGGTACCATACATTGCACTGGGATTTGGATTCACATACGGCAACGAAGCATTTACTGCCAATCTGCCACTTGGCTTTGGAGTAAAGTATAAGTTGAAGGAACGGTTGAATGTAGGTTTTGACTGGGCAGTACATTTCTCCATGAGCGATGAACTCGACGGAATAACAGACCCCTACAAGATGAAGAGCGGTTTCCTCAAGAACAAGGATTCATACATAACAACAATGGTGTATGTGTCTTACGACCTTTGTCCCAAATACCGTAAGTGCAATAACGATTGAGAAGTACCGAGGTTGAGACGTTGAGGATAAAGGGAATCATGAAGGTCAGACCTTGATTCAGATTCCGAAGCAATCAGTAAAAGAAAGAACAAAGCCGGAAACTTACAGTTGAAGGCAACAATAATAAGAACAGGAATGTATAAGGAACAAATAGATAAGAACCGTCTGCCGCATCATGTGGCAATAATAATGGACGGCAATGGACGATGGGCCCAGCAACGCGGTAAACAGCGTACAGCAGGCCATCAGGAAGGTGCAATGCGAGTACATGACATCATGGAAGCAGCAACACGTCTTGGCATTGATTATCTCACCCTCTATACATTCTCCACAGAGAACTGGAACCGTCCCGAGGAAGAAGTATCAGCATTGATGGCACTCCTTCTTCAGCATCTCGAACAGGACCTCTTCATGAAGAACGATGCACGTTTCCGCGTCATCGGTGACGTGTCACGCCTTCCTCAGCAGGTACAGGATGCCGTAAACCATCTTATTGAAGTCACGAAAGACAACAGCAAGACATGTTTGGTACTGGCCCTGAGTTATTCATCCAAGTGGGAAATAACGAAGGCAATGCGCAACATCGCTTCAGAGGTGGCAGACGGAAAACTCAGTAGTGACGGAATCACCGAACAGACGATAACGGAACATCTAGAGACCAACTTCATGCCGGAACCGGAACTCCTTATCCGTACAGGAGGTGAGCAGCGTCTGAGCAACTACCTCTTGTGGCAATGCGCCTATACCGAGTTCTATTTCACAAACACATATTGGCCTGATTTCGATGAAGAACAACTCTGCAAGGCCATCGTAGACTATCAGGGCCGTCAGCGCAGGTTTGGCAAGACAGGAGAACAGGTAAAGGACGAAGAGTCTAAATGAAATTATTGATTATGATTAAGAAAAGAAATACTATTTTGATGATGTTGGTAGGCTTGCTGTCATTAGTTGGCACATTGCCGCTTTGTGCACAGGAAGCAACCCCCGCAGGTCAGACAAGTCAGAAACCAGTCATACTCTACGGTCAGCAGCGAAAGTATGTGATTGGAGATATCAAGGTAGATGGAGTAACCGGATACGAGGATTATATCCTGATAGGAATTTCCGGACTGTCCGTAGGAGATGTAGTGACAGTACCAGGCGAAGACATATCCAATGCAGCAAAGCGCTACTGGAAGCATGGACTCTTCTCAGATGTCCGCATAGAAGCCGATGAGATACGGGAAGACAGCATCTTCCTCCGCATCACTTTGGCCACACGTCCTAAAGTTTCCGAACTCAACATCAATGGAGTGAAGAAGTCCGAGAAGGATGACTTGGCTGAAAAGATAGGTATTGTGAAAGGTTCACAGTTGACTCCCAACATGATAGACCGTGCAAAGCGCATCATTAAGAAGTATTTCGATGGTAAGGGATTCAAGAATGCCGATGTGGATATCCTTCAGCGTGACGACCTTGCAAATAACGGTCAGCAGATAGTAGACATAAATATCGACAAGCACGAGAAAGTACACGTCAATCACATCTATATCACAGGAAACAACGCCATTCCACGCAAGAAGTTCATGGGAGGTTTCTTCTCCGGCGGTATTCTGAAGAAAACCAACGAGAAAGGATTCAAGAGCCTCTTCAAGGCAAAGAAGTTCGTAGACACCAAGTACGCAGAAGACAAGGACCGAGTGATTGAGAAGTACAACGAACTCGGATACCGTGATGCCGTCATCGTAGCCGACAGCGTAGTCGATTTAGGCAACAACCTCGTCGACGTATATATCGATATAGATGAAGGACAGAAATACTATCTCCGCAATGTCAATTGGGTAGGAAACACCCTCTGGACAAGCGATGCCCTCAACTCCGTGCTCACCATGAACAAGGGTGATGTTTACGACATGACACTCCTCAACAAGCGCCTGAAGTCCGATGACACATCAGTAGGCAACATGTACTACAACCGAGGATACGTGTTCAATGATGTCACACCGATAGAAAATGTTGACGGAGATTCCATCGACCTCGACATTCAGATTTCGGAAGGTATTCAGGCAACCATGAACAAGGTAGCCATCTTTGGTAACGACCGTGTATACGAAGAAGTAGTACGTCGTGAACTCGATGTCAAGCCAGGCGACCTCTTCAGCATGGATGCCATAAAGCAGACATTGCAGCAAATCGGTCAGATGACATATTTCGATCCTGAACAGAGTACACAGCCTGATATAAAGCCAGACCCAGTAAACGGAACCGTAGATCTCGGACTATCCCTTGTACCAAAGTCTTCCGATCAGGTGGAACTCTCACTCGGATGGGGACAGACCGGACTTATCGGAAAGATAGGACTGAAGTTCACCAACTTCTCCATGCGCAATCTGTTCGGAGGCAAGAACCGCCGAGGCATTATCCCCCAGGGAGATGGTCAGCAGTTCGAAATCAGCGGTTCATCCAATGGTAGTTACTACAACCAGATAAGTGCTTCATTCATAGACAACTGGTTCGGTCGCAAACGTCCAAACCAACTCTCTATATCAGCCTTCTATTCACGCCAGACCGACATCAGTAGTTCATACTACAACAGTTCATACTACAACAGTTACTATTCAATGCTTTATGGCTATGGTAACTACAACAACTCATACTACAACAACTATTCATCGTTCTACGATCCAGACAAGTACATCCAACTCTTCGGATTATCCATAGGATGGGGAAAGCGTCTTACATGGCCAGACAACAACTTCAGTTTCATGGCACAACTCTCCTACACACGCTATATGCTGAAGGATTGGGAGTACTTCCTCATCAGCAACGGTAACTGTAACAACATCAACCTCTCTCTGCAACTCTCCCGCCGTTCCATTGACAACGGCATCTATCCACGCCGTGGTTCGGAGATCACCCTGTCAGTATCAGCAACACCACCGTTCTCACTCTTTGACGGAGTAGACTACGACAACCTCGCATCCACATACGCCGATGCAAGTTACCAGCACGACCTTCAGAAGAAATACCGTTGGATTGAATACCATAAGTGGAAGTTCAATTCCAAGTTCTACATACCGCTTTCCAACGCACAGAAATGTTTCGTACTCATGACACGTTTCGACTGCGGATTCCTCGGACACTACAACAAGAGCAAGCGCTCACCGTTCGAAACCTTCTATGTCGGAGGTGATGGAATGTCGGGCTACTCATCAAGTTACTACACCGAAACCATCGGACTTCGTGGTTACGACAACGGAGCCCTCACACCGAGCATCGGAAAGGAAGCATACGCATATTCACGTATGACCCTCGAACTCCGTTATCCGCTCATGCTTGAAAACTCCACCAACATCTATGCACTTGCATTCCTTGAAGGTGGAAACGCATGGAACGACGTGAAGGAATTCAACCCATTCTCCATGAAGCGTTCAGCCGGAGTCGGAGTACGCCTCTTCCTCCCAATGGTCGGAATGATGGGAATTGACTGGGCATACGGTTTCGACAAGGTATACGGCAGTTCAAGTTACGGCGGAAGCCAGTTCCACTTCGTACTCGGACATGAATTCTAATTAAGGTTCAGATAAAAAAACGTTACTCACGAAAATAACGAAACTCACGTTACTAACGAAAACAGCGAAACAAATAAATAATAAATGAGACAAACATCCTTATTATTATGAAGAAATTGATATTATCCTTATGCGTAGCGATGGCAGCACTTTCAGCCAGCGCACAGAAGTTTGCCTTGGTAGATATGGAGTACATACTCAAGAATGTACCAGCCTACGAAAGAGCCAACGAACAGTTAAACCAAATTTCCAAGACATGGGAAGACGAGGTGGAAACAATCCTTCAGGAAGTAGAAGCCATGTACAAGAAATACCAGTCCGAAGCCGTATTCCTCAGCGAAGCCCAGAAGCAGAAGACCGAAGAAGCAATCATGTCAAAGGAGAAGCAGGCAAGTGACCTTCGCAAGAAATACTTCGGCAACGAAGGCGAACTCTTCAAGAAGCGCCAGAGTCTCATGACACCTATTCAGGACGAAATCTATAATGCCGTCAAGGACATCAGCGACCAGAAAGGCTATCAACTCGTGCTCGACCGTGCATCAGGAGGCAGCATCATCTATGCATCACCAAAGATTGACATCAGCGACGAAGTACTCCTGAAACTTGGTTACACACATTAAGCCAGTATTATTCAATGCAGGTTAAACCTTTTGCACATCAGAATACTCTATACGAATGAAACAAAACAGACAGAATAACAACTAAAAAACATTAAGACAATGAAGAAATTGATTTTAGCAGCGCTCATCGCACTTCCAATGAGTGTATTTGCACAGAAGTTTGCACACGTAAACTCCGCAACAATTATCCAGGCAATGCCAGAGTACACAACAGCCCAGACTGAACTCCAGACACTCGGCAAGCAGTACGAAGAAGAACTCCAGCGCATGCAGGACGAACTCAAGACCAAACTTGATGACTATCAGAAGAACGGTTCCACACTTCCTGATGCAACAAAGCAGCGTCGTGAACAGGAACTCACTGACCTCAACCAGCGTCTCGAACAGTACTACCAGACAAGTCAGCAGGAGATAGCAAAGGCACAGCAGACAAAGATGCAGGAAATCTCAGAAAAGGTAGGTAAGGCAATCAACGAAGTAGGAGCAGCCGGAGGTTACGTATATGTAATGGACGTTACAGCAGGAATCCCATTCATCAACGAAACCATCAGTACCGACGTTACAAACCAGGTAAAGGCAAAACTCGGAATCAAGTAAGACAAACCGGAACAGACCGAAACTGATAAAGTAAATGGGGAGCAATCATCGATTGTTCCCCATTATTTATGTATGTCATAATCCCGACAGTACTTATTCAGTCAATGACAACTCCGATGCAGTCCAGGAAAACTGCCGGAACCTATTTTTTCAGACTCTTGATGAACGTAATAGTGAACCACACGGCAGCAAAACCGAAAATGGCAGTCATCACATAGAATGTGACAGCGTTGGGATCATTTGAAGGAAGAGCCACCGAGAAATAGATACATACAGCAAGACAGATCACTATAAACAGAAGTGAAATTGTCATGAGTAATTTCTGTAACTGAGACATGATGATTTTATTTTGAATAGTATTGGAATTAAGAGAGTTAAGGGGAGTTAAAAGCTCTGGTTGCATGTTGATGGGAAACTTCTACTTAACTCCCTTTAACCCCTTGACTCCTGACTACTTTTAAAAAGACTTATTTATTCAGTTTCCAAGTAAAACCGTCCTTAGTATCCTTAACCTCAAAACCAAGTGCAGCGAGTTTGTCGCGTATGGCATCGCTCGTAGCCCAGTCCTTGTTCGCCTTAGCCTTCATTCGCTGTTCGAGCAGCATATCCACCACCTCACCGAAGGCAGCCTCACGGGCAGCATTGTTGTCACCGGCAGTACTGCGAAGTCCGAGAAGGTCGAACGTGAAAGTGCAGAACATCTCGGTCAGAGCATCAAGAGCCTCCTGTCCGATAGTAGCCTTTCTGTCAGCAACCTGATTGATGAGACGTGCAGCCTCAAAGAGATTGCTGATAACGATAGGAGTGTTGAAGTCATCATTCATGGCATCATAGCACTTCTGACGCAGAGCCTCAATGTCGGCACACTTGACAGAACCGTCAGCCGAAGCAGAAAGCGACTTGAGAGTCTTGAATGCATCCATGAGTCGTTCAAAACCCTTCTCCGCAGCCTGCAGAGCCTCATTGCT
The DNA here is from genome assembly GCA_024398475.1 of Bacteroidaceae bacterium. Lineage (GTDB taxonomy): Bacteria > Bacteroidota > Bacteroidia > Bacteroidales > Bacteroidaceae > Colivivens. The sequence continues at coordinate 16,880 of JAKSJB010000014.1, forward strand.
GAAATCCACCGTAGAACGGTAATGAGCCTGAAGTATGAAGAAACGGATAGTCATAGGACTGTAAGCCTGACTGAGCATCTCCACACCCTCCTTATTCTTGTGAGAACCCTCGAAGAACTCGTTGAGAGTGATGAAGTTACCCAGACTCTTACCCATCTTCTGTCCGTTGATAGTAATCATGTTGTTGTGAACCCAGTAGTGCACCATCTGGTCCCCCTGACTCGCCACAGCCTGAGCAATCTCACACTCATGGTGAGGGAAGATGAGGTCCATGCCGCCCCCGTGAATGTCAAAGTGGTTGCCCAGATACTTGCGTCCCATGGCAGTACACTCACAGTGCCAACCAGGGAAACCATCGCTCCATTTGCTGGGCCATCTCATGATATGTTCAGGCTGTGCCTTCTTCCAGAGAGCAAAGTCCGCCTGATTCTTCTTCTCGCCCACACCCGCAAGTTCGCGTGAGTTGTTGATAATGTCGTCGAGGTTACGACCCGACAGAATGCCATATTTATGCTTTTTGTTGTAGGCTTCAACATCGAAATACACCGAACCGTTTGACTCGTAGGCAAATCCGTTGTTCAGAATCTCCTCCACCAACTGTTCCTGCTCCATGATATGACCCGTAGCATGAGGTTCGATAGAAGGAGGCAGACAGCCCAGAGCCTGCATGGCATCGTGGAAACGGTTCGTATAGTACTGAGCCACCTCCATAGGTTCCAACTGTTCCAGTCTTGCCTTCTTGGCAATCTTGTCCTCACCCTCGTCAGCATCATGCTCAAGGTGCCCCACGTCAGTGATGTTGCGCACGTATCGTACCTTGTAGCCCAAATGCTGCAAGTATCTGAACACGATGTCGAACGTGATGGCAGGACGCGCATGACCGAGGTGAGCATCACCGTAAACGGTAGGTCCGCACACATACATACCCACATGTCCGGGTTGCAGCGGACGGAAAAGTTCCTTCTGACGGGTGAGAGTGTTATATACAAGTAGGTTCTGTTCCATATAAAGCGAATCTTTTTTTATTAAGCGGGGAATCGTCGAACACCCCATTATCGGACTGCAAAGTTACGAATTTATTCAAAACAAATGAAATTTATACATAGATATGTCGGATAAATCAATAAAAATCGCTTACTTTGCATAGTCAATAGTAAAAGATTAAGAGTTTAAAAGTATAAGGGTCAAATTGGCTTAGCGTCTGCTTTATCGTTTGCGTTTGCGTTAAAGCCAATAGCTAATGGCCAATGGCTAATGGCTTTTCTCATCGACTCAATAAAAACAACCGCCTATGGTACGTTCAAAGTTAACAAAGAAGGAACTGCGTGAGAAAGTACTGAACTATCTCTCAAGTCATTCACGCGAGTCATTCACGCTGAAGCAACTCTTCAGCGCGCTGCATGTCACTGCCCACCCCGCAAAACTCCTGCTGGTGGACATACTCAACGAACTGCTCGACGACCAGCAGATATTCCGCAACTACGACGGAGGCATAGCCTATAACGGCAAGACCAACCAGACCGCCATCGGAACCTTCACCCGCACATCGGGAGGACGCAACTTTGTAGACACCCCCGACGGCATAGGAATCATCATCCACGACGAAGACACCCTCCACGCCCTCAACGGCGATCAGGTGAAGGTCGCCCTCTACGCCACACGCCGCTCATCAGACCGCATCTACGGAGAAGTCATAGAAATACTGCAACGCAACGATAAGCCAGTAGTAGGCGAACTTCAGATAAGCCACGGAGTAGCCTTCCTCGTGCGTCCCGACGGAACCCTGCCATACGACGTGTTCATTCCCGACGGAAAACTCAAGGGAGGAAAGAACGGCGACAAGGCAATAGTGCAGATAGTGGACTGGCCCGAAAACTCACGCAACCCAATAGGACGCGTGAAGGAAATACTCGGAAAGGGAGGAGAGAACGAAACCGAGATGCACGCCATCCTCGCCGAGTACGGACTGCCATACAGATACCCCGAAGACGTAGAGAAATACGCCGACACCCTCTCCGACAGGATAACCGTCGACGAACTCTCCCACCGCGAAGACTTCCGTCAAGTCACCACCTTCACCATCGACCCACGCGATGCCAAGGACTTCGACGATGCCCTCTCCATCCGAGTCAAGGACAAGGGAAAGACATCTGCAAAGACCACATACGAAGTCGGCGTACACATAGCCGACGTATCCCATTACGTACTCGAAGGATCAGTCATCGACAAGGAAGCACAGAAACGTGCCACATCCATCTACCTCGTAGACCGCACCATACCGATGCTGCCCGAACGCCTCTGCAACTACATCTGTTCGCTGCGTCCCGATGAAGAAAAACTCGCCTTCTCCGTCATCTTCGAGATGGACGAAGAAGCCCACGTCTATTCATCACGCATCGTACACACAGTCATAAAGAGCAACCGCCGTTTCACCTACGAGGAAGTACAGGCAATACTCGAACAGAACGGAGAAGCCGACGGCATAGAAGGTCACATACCCGTAGCCCCCGACAGGCGCACAGGCGAGTACTGCGACGAACTCATCACACTCAACCGAATGGCACACCAACTCAAGGCAGCCCGCATGAAGAACGGAGCCATCGACTTCGACCGCGAGGAAGTACGGTTCGAAATCGATGAGAAGGGCCACCCAACCGAAGTATACTTCAAGGTAGCAAAAGACGCCAACAAGTTGGTAGAAGAATTCATGCTCCTTGCCAACCGTACCGTAGCCGAAAGCATAGGAAAAGTGAAGAAAGGCGACAAGGCAAAGACCCTGCCATACCGAATCCACGACCTTCCCGACCCAGGCAAACTCGAAAACCTCGCACAGTTCGTAGGCCGCTTCAAGTACCATATCGTCACTCAAGGCACCAAGACACAGGTAGCAAAAAGCATCAACAAACTGCTGCGCGACGTACACGGAGACAGAATACAGGGACTCGTCGAGACCGTATCTCTGCGTGCAATGATGAAGGCGCGCTATTCAGTCCACAACATCGGACACTACGGACTCGCCTTCGACTACTACACCCACTTCACCTCACCAATCCGCCGCTATCCCGACCTCATGGTACACCGTCTGCTCACTCGCTATGCAGAAGGCGGAGCCAGTGCCAGTCAGAAGAAATACGAAGGACTCTGCGAACACAGTTCCGCAATGGAACAACTCGCATCCTCAGCCGAACGAGCCAGCATCAAGTACAAGCAAGTAGAGTTCCTCAGCGACAAGATAGGAGAAGAATTCGACGCCAAGGTAAGCGGAATAACCGAAGCCGGAGTATTTGCCGAAATCAACGACAACAAGTGCGAAGGATTCATCAACGTGCGTTTCCTCGGCGACGAACCATTCGACTTCGACGAGAAAAACTACTGCCTCGTAGGACGCAAGTCCCACCACCGCTTCACCATAGGCGACAGCATACGCATACGCGTAGCCAAAGCCAACCTCTTCCGCAAAACCCTCGACTTCGACTTCATAAAAAAGGTTTAAACCAACCCTTGAAGGGGGAAAGCCATTAGCCATTAGCCCTTGGCTCGAAACCTCGAAAAGCCAAAGGCTAAAGGCCAAATTTTTTGATTAAAAAAATTATGAAACGAATAATAATAGCATTAGTGCTGCTGACCACCATGACCGCAGCATCAGCACAAATCAGGAACCTCAGGTTCGGATACCTCAGTTACGGGGAAGTAATGAAAGTAATGCCACAGTACGTGAAGGCACAGAAAGAACTGGAAACCCTGCGCCTGACCTACGCCAAGGAACTCGAACGCTCCGAACAGGCATTCAACCGTCAGTACGAAGAATACATCGACGGACAGATGACGTTCCCCGAAAACATACTCATGAAGCGACAGAAGGAACTGCAGGTACTCATGGAACAAAGCATATCCTTCAAGCAGGAATCCCAGCGGCTGCTCAAGGAAGCAGAAGCCGAACTCATGGCACCCGTCCGTCAGCACCTCGAAGACGTACTGGCAGAAATCGGAACCCAACGCGGCTACCCCTACATCCTCAACACCGACAGCAACGCCTGCCCATTCATCAACCCCGAAATGGCTGACGACATCACGGAAGAAGTAAAAGTCGCAGTCGCAGCAGGAAAGTGAAACACTTGAACGCCATTGGCCATTGACCATTAGCCCTTGGCGCGCGTTTCCCCCTTTGCGTTTGCGTTATCGTTTGCGTTTCCCCCTTCAGGGGGATAGGGGGCTTCCTCGTAGACTTGTAGACTCGTAGACTTGTAGACTCTAAAAAATATGACACCAATCGGAATATTCGACTCAGGATATGGTGGACTCACCATACTCAACAGCATACGTCGCCAGATGCCGCAGTACGACTACATCTACTTCGGCGACAATGCCCGTGCACCCTACGGTACACGCTCCTTCGACGTAGTCTATGAGTTCACCCTCGAAGCCGTGAAGCAACTCTTTGCCAACGACTGTCCGCTCATCATACTCGGCTGCAACACAGCATCAGCAAAAGCGCTGCGCAACATACAGCAGAACTACCTCCCCCACAGTTACCCCGACCGCCGCGTGCTGGGAGTCATACGCCCAACAGCAGAAATCGTGGGACAGCACACACGGACACGCCACATCGGAGTCCTCGCTACCGAAGGCACCATACGCTCCGAGTCCTACAACCTCGAAATCCATAAACTCTCGCCCGACTGCACCGTCACCGGACTCGCATGCCCCATGTGGGTACCCCTCGTAGAAAACGGAGAATACAACAAGCCAAGTGCCGACTACTTCATCCGTGAACGCATCGACACTCTCCTCGGGATGGACCCCCACATCGACACCATCATACTCGGCTGCACCCACTATCCACTCCTCTACGACAAGATACGGCAATACTGCCCACCACATATCGAACTCATCTCACAAGGCGAATACATAGCCGCAAGCCTGTGCGACTACCTCCGCCGCCACCCCGATATGGACGCCCGACTCAGCAAAGGCGGTACCGTCCGCTACTACACCTCCGAGTCCCCCGACCGCTTCCGCGAACAAGCCACCCTCTTCATCGGAGAAATGCCAAAAGACATCGGACATTGGGAATGAACGCCATTAGCCATTAGCCATTAGCTCGAATCCTCGAAAAAAGCCAATGGCTAATGGCCAAAGGCTAAAGACCAAAATTTTGACTCTAAAAATATAAAAAATATGAAACCAAAGCAAATCTTATCCATTATTGGAATCTGTCTGCTCACAGCAGTACTCTTCTATCTACCACAGGGAATACTCTCCGCAATACTCATAAGCGGCATGATGGTTTACGGACAAGTCACCGGACAAGCCATCAGTCCCGACATGGCAGCATGGGCACCATACCTCGGTTACATACTCCTCGTGGCAGACATCATAGTCGTGGCACTCTTCGTAGCCATCAAGTACATCAACCTAAAGACCGCCTTCAGCACCGGCAAGATACAATGGCGGCTCGCGCCCCTCATCATACTGGCAGCAATAGCCGGAATCTTCGCCTCCGGCCTCATCAACGAGAAGTTTGAACTCGAAGACCTGCTCGGAGAAGAAATGCTCGCCATAGCAAGCACCGTACCCGGAATGCTCGCCATAGCCATCGTAGGACCTATAGCCGAAGAAATAGTGTTCCGAGGCGCACTCATAGGCAAACTCCGCCAGAAAGGACTCGGACCGTGGGCATCAATCCTCATCTCAGCCTTCATGTTCGGAGTCGTACACGGAAACCCAATCCAGATACCCTTTGCCATGATCACAGGAGTGATACTCGGCATCATCTACATAAAGACCGAAAGCGTAGTGCTCTGCTCCATCTGCCACATACTCAACAACACCTTCGCAGTAGTCATGATGAACCTCTACGGCGACACCGCTTCCGACACCACCTGGACAGACATACTCGGCAGCGACCTGAACGTCAACATAACCCTCATATTGAGCCTCATAGTCAGCATCCTCTTCTTCAGTTGGTATTGGAAGAAACAATGAAAGGAAAGATATGTATAGCATTAGCGTTCTTTCTGACAGCCCCCACCATCACCGCCCAGTCAACGTATGACTGGAGTGACTTTGTGGAAGAAATATATGACGAAACCGATGAGGACGAGACCTTCCTGCAGAATTATATACTTGAACTGGAAGAACTTCGTCAGCATCCCATTGAACTCAATACTGCTACGGAAGACGATTTCCGTCAGTTGCCTTTTCTTTCCGACACACAGATAAAGGACATACTGTTCTACCGTGAACGCAATGGTCAGTTCCTCTCTTTAGGGGAACTGATGCTTGTTCATGGTCTTGATTATGCTACACGTCAGCGGCTCTCGCTTTTCTGTACGGTAAGTACCCAAAGTCCGTCAGCAACCGCTCCGTCCCTTCGCAATCTTCTGCGATATGCCAGCCATGAAATAGTGGCACGTACCGATTTCCCTCTTTATACAAAGGAAGGATATAAGGACAAGCCCGACAGTATTCTTCAGCATTCACCCAACAAGGTATATCTTGGCAATAACAACTACCATTCCCTTCGCTACTCGCTCTCGTCCATGAACCGACTCAATGCAGGACTGCAGATAGAGAAGGACGGAGGCGAAGACGAGTTCGACTACGTTTCAGCATATCTGCAATACCACAGCAACAGAGGATTGTTGCGAAATGTCATCATAGGCGACTATAAGGTAGGCTTTGCCCAAGGATTGGTGGTGAATACAAACCTCAGTTTCGGCAAACTCGCATCAATGGGAAATGTGGGAGGAGTCAACCGAGGATTTACCCGACATTCGTCAATGAGTGAGTCAGGACATTTCCGTGGCATAGCCATGACCATGCGTCCCTTGAAGAATTTTTATACAAGCATCTTCTTCTCATATCAGAAGATTGACGGAACCCTCCGCACCGATACCGTCGGAGCCATTTCTTCATTAAAGACAGACGGTCTGCATCGTACCCGACTTGAACGCAGTAAGGACGGCAATCTATCCGAGACAGTATTCGGAGGCAATATTCAATGGACACCAGATCGTTGGCAGTTTGCAGCCACACTTATACATGCCCATCTCTCCATTCCGCTCATGCCGAAATACAACACACCCTCAACCCTTTACCGTCGGTATAATCCACAGGGTTCCGACTTTACCAATGCCAGCCTATACTATGGCTATATCAGCAATACGCTGTCCGTATCAGGTGAGACAGCAATGTCAGCAGATGGAGGAGTAGCAACACTCAACAGCATACGTTACGGCATAGGTTCCACCACCACACTTTCACTTACTCAGCGATACTATTCCAAGGACTACACCTCCCTATATGCCCGCTCTTTTGGTGAAAGCAGCAACGTGCAGAATGAAAGCGGCATCTGTCTGTCTCTCACCACCGAACCACTTCGTCATCTTTCACTATGGTTTTATGCCGATTTCTTTCATTTCCCATACCGGAAATATCAAGTATCAGACAGTTCAAATGGGTTAGACCTTCTCGGTCAACTGAAATATACACCATCCGACCACACTACATGGCAGTTGCGTTATCGTCTGAAGACAAAACAGAAAGATGTAAAGATCAACACCACAACCACCGAACTTTATTACTATACCACCCAACAGTTCCGTCTTCAGAACCAACAGGTCCTGTCACCAGTACTGACGTTGAAATCTACCGCTTCGTTCAATGTTGCATTCAATCCGGCAGGTGATAATGCATACGGATATGGACTGTCAGAGATAATCAGTTGGAAAGAAAACAAGAAACCCATGCGTCCACGCATGGATTTCTCATTCTCATATTTCAATACCGACACCTATGATGCACGCATCTACACCTACGAACCATCCTTGCTCTATTCCATGGGAATGACAGGAAATGCCTATCATGGAATCCGTGCAGCCCTGTTGCTGTCAGCCGATATTTTCCGCAATTTCACCATAAGTTGTAAGGTGGCGGCTACAAAGTATTTCAACCGTGACACCATTGGTTCAGCACTCGAACAGATAGACCGATCCCATCGTGAGGATATTCAACTGCAGGTAAGGTATTCAATAAAGTAAGGCAATATTTGTAGACATTGCTGTTTTGCTCCCTCCCGACTTATTCCATTCCTATAGCAATCCTGTTCATTTCATCGAGTACTTCATTCTGCTTATTACGATAATCACGAATCTGATTCTGGAGTTCAATTCTCAATGGTTGATTATTGAGTGGGGTACCATTAAACTCTTTTGCCAGTCGATAGATTTCGTCCTGGTATTGCTTTGACAATCTCTCCAGTACAGCCAACTTCCTTTTTGCCGGATTGCTGTCAGTTAATATGTCTGCCACGGATTGACCCTTGCCCTGTTCCTCCATTTCCTCTTCCTGGACAATAAGGTCGGGACGCTTGGAATAAATCATGTTGATGTGACCGCTTATTTCAGCACCCTCCTTTTTCCAGCATACACAGAAGAAGCCGCGCATAGTGGGGTCGTTGGTGCTTTTTATTTCCATAAACACGAACTCATAGTCATCTGAAGGGATAATCTTTCTGTATGAGTCCATGTTTGGTCCCACGGTGGTTCCGTATTCGGAATTGCCTTTTTTCGGGAACCTGTGTCCAGAACTGAATGCCTTTCCTTCGTCTTTGGCAAAGGCTTTGATTACCTCATCAATAAGTTGTTCTATATCATCCTGATTGTTGTGGCCGATTTTACCTCTGAACGGTATCGTAGCATCAACACTTATCAACTTGCCGCTTTCGGGTGAGGCATACTTTGCAATATTCATTTCCTTTAAATCGCCGTGGATGTCTATAAGGCGCCCTATGGCATAGTCAACTGTAGGTGGCGGATTAAGGGCTTGTCTTTCATCATATACAGGAATTTGTGTGTAATAATGATGGAATCCCTCCTGATGTTGTTCTTTCTGAGCCTGTACTTCGATGCCGGCTACCACCAGCAACATACATACTAAAAAAATCTTTTTCATATCATTTATATTTTAATGGTTTGTAAATATTCGGTCATTCGTCCTGGCTGTCTGTCAGTTCAGCCATTTCCTTCTGTTCCATCTCAATAATCTGGCGTTCCAGTTCAATCCACTCCAGATACTTTTCCTTTGCCCTCTGCCGTAGTTGTTCAATCTCCTCCGGAGTGTATTCCAGTCGCTTTGGATTCGTAATAGGGAAGAACTTGGGTCCGGCATCTCCTTCAGTCTGCCTTGTTTCAGTCGATTGCGGAATGTCCTGCATTACTGCCGGTTCTTCCGTCTTTACCTCCGTTTCAGTTTCCCTTACGTCGATATCAGTCTTTACGGATTGTGTTTCAGCCGCCTCAGTCGGTTCCGCTTCTTTAAGGATGATATCCTTCGTGTGAGCCTGTCCGTCAGACTTTGAAGACGAAGGCTTTATTCTCTCCGTAGTAGTTCTTGCAATCAGTTTCGGTTCAATGTCGCTTTCTTTTCTCGTGAAGAGTAATATGCTTACAGACAAGGCTAAAATCACACATGCTGCGGCAGCGATGTAATACCACGGCTTAATCCGGCGTATAGGTTTGAGGGGAGTGACCTTGGTCTTTCTGTCAGCCATCATTCTGTCAAATATAGCCTCGTCGGTAATGAGTTCACCCAGCATGGCAGATATGATTTTCCACTCTTTAGGAGCATCGTCCCTTGCCACTTCAAGAGCCAGACGGTGTTCTTCCTCGGGAGTGGTATTTCCTTCGAGGTAGCGTTCAATAAGTTGGTTTGTCTCTTGGTGTGTCATAATCTTCGTTTTTGTTTCAGTTCTTCGAAAATCTTCCGTCTTGCAGTCGATACCATACTCTTTACGGAAGCAGGAGTAATATTGGTCAACGCGGCTATTTCGTCGATTCCGAGTCCTTCAATCTGTCTCATCTGGAAGAGTCGGCGTTCACTTGGATTCAGATGCAGCAGAGCCAGGTCAATTGCTTTCTTCATTTCAGCCAGTTCCATCTCTTCGTGGGGCGAGGATGCTGTGTCTGTTCCCAGCGGAGCCAACGTGGCATAATCCTGACTGAGTACTTCCATGTTGCTGCGCCGTTTTCTTACGAGATTTATGCAGCAATGCTTGGCGATACGGACGGCAAGACCGCGATGCGATGAATTCCGGACATCCATCTGTTCCCTGAACTTCCACAGTTCGAGCAGTCCATCCTGTGCCACATCCTCGGCATCATCCTGATTGCCGAAGAAGTCACATGCGATGGAGAACATCAAGCCTCTCAGGCTTGGGGCAATGTTTTCGAACTCTTCCTGTGTCATTCTGTTCTATAAGCGTTGCAAAGTTAAGAAAGTTAAGTCGGATTTTGATTTTTTTTGATGCAACTTTTCATTTTTTTACTTATAAGCAAATCATCTGTAATGCCACATTATTTTATGTGCAGTTTTACTTCCTGTCAAATATGGCTTTCGTTACTGACTCATAATAGACTCATAACTGACTCGTTACTGACTTATTTTTTCAAAAAAAAGTGTGGGTTGATAAATCTATTTGATATGGTTTTTCGTTATACTTATAGAAACATTCATTAACTGGGAATCAGATGGCATTGGCATTATCGGATAGAATTTGCAGGTTGGAGCAGATTGTAAGCAGTCGGCAGGATTGGCTTTTCCGCTTTGCTTATATGCGTATCGGTAACCGTGCTGATGCCGAGGATGTGGTTCAGAACACGTTTCTGAAGGTGTTTCAGTCGCTCGACCGTCTTACTTCGACCGACGAACTTGAGAAATATCTGATGCAGTCGGTAAGCAACGCTTGCAAGGATTATTTCCGCAGGAAACAGTTGCATACCGTTGCTGTCTCCGAGGCAGAAACACTTCCTGACCATGATGACGACTCGGCAATTCACGAGGAGTATCTTAGAATCTGCCGCCTACTCGATTCCCTGCCTCCCGAACAGTCGGAGGTCATCAGGTTGAAATGCTACGACGGTCTGACTTTCAAGGACATTGCCTTTATGGAAGATATTCCCGAGGCAACTGCCAAGTCACGATACCGCTACGGAATAACTTATATTAAGAACAAATTAACTCAACAGAAATAGTACTTATGGAAGACATGAATATCAACGAACTGGAAGAGATGCTAAGCCCGAAGGCTGAATTCAAGGCATCGCCTTCCCTGAAGGACAAGGTCATTGCTGAGGCTCGCGACATTGCCATGAGGGAATCCGAGTCGATGAAGTCCGATGACGACCGCGATACGAAGGACATTCCGCACATTGTATTGCTGAAGCCTAAGATACGGCGCAGTATATATATAATAGGTGCGATTGCTGCCGCAGCCTGTGTGCTGGTTGGATTCATCATTTTTGGCGGTGACGGAAGAAAGACAGAAATTCAGCGACCAGCCATAGCCAAGGTGACGAAACCGAAGACGGAGAAGGTGGGTGAGGAGCGTGGTGCGGATACTGTTTTCGTTCAACAAGAAGAAGACGTGACCGCCGAACCTGTAAACTCACAGTTGCAGGCTCGTAATGTAACGGCAACGGATGGGGATGTACCGACGGAGAGTGATGCCGATATGGAAGAGTTTTACATGGAGAGCCTGGCTCAGTTGACTGACACCATACCGTTTGTAAGTACGAAGATGATGGACGACTGCATTGCCAAACTCTCTGCAACATATAAGGTGGAGCCGAAAGTGTTCGAGTGCTCAGACAATCAGGCTTCGGGACGTACCGAAATGGCCTATGACTTCCCCGACGAGAAGGGCAACAAGATAATGAGTCAACTGCTGAAAGTAGCGTGCAAGTACATGGAACAGAACGAAGACCTGACTTACGTCTATTCACGTAATCAGTTCGTCATGCAGTTGCAAAACGGACGGATTGACTCGCCAGTGGTCGATACATGGCAGGCAGAGCGTACCAACGGTCACATCATCATATACCGCACACACCACATTGGCTACAATACGGCTTCGTCGGCGTGTATGGTAGAGTATAAAGAAAGAATGATGTAGAGAATCCTACTTAACTCCATCTTAATCTCCTAATTTACAAATCTCCAAATCTACTAAATAAAACGATTATGAAAACAACTTTAATGCGTTGCCTCCTGCTGGCAACATTAGTATCAGTCACAGTTCTGACTTCAGCACAGGAGAAGGAAGACACGCTGTGCATCGGTGAAATCTTCGTACGTGATGCGGCTCCTGTGAAAAGCATCTTCAAAACCGAAAACGATTCCTGCATCGACAATTATATCGTGGTAAATAATGACAATATCTTCGAGCTGCATGGCCAGGATTATCCAATGGGAACGTATCCGGTACGATGGGTACTGACCGAGACTTCCGACCGTACCATACTCCACTGCTACATAATGATGACAAGGACATACTTCCATGACGTCTATCTTGGCGGTATAGACAAGGCAAGCATCGTTGACCTTGAGACGGGCAAGATTTATGAGGCACGAGGCAGTTATGACCCTCAGGTATGGAACCGTGCATTCAATATCGCTGCACCTATAGGCACGGTACTCGACTTCCCTATAGAATTCCCACTGCTGCCAAAAGAAACAAAGATGGTATTCGTCTACGGAGTACCTCTCTGCAACCTCAACGGCGTGGGTGATGCTCACAACGGCATAAACATCCGCGACAACAACTTTGGTGGGTATGACGAGACGCCTCACCTGAAACTGCCACGACTCATAAAGGAAGAAAGCGCAGACTACAATCCCGATGACTGGGACACATGGGCAGCCTATGACAATATACATACCGTACGTCCATGCAAGGACGGATTGATGGCATTGTGGCGCACACCGGAGAAGACCTATATCACAGTGGCTTACGAGCAGAACTGGAGAACGGAATATTTCTGTTTTGACAATTTTATGTTTACTGATCGCGCAAATCCTTCAAAGGTGTATGAAGTCAAGAAGATACAGGGATTGCCTGACGGCCATCATCTATTTATGTCGCATGCAGAACCCGGTTCATGGGTTTGCTTCACCTTGGAGTTTGATCCACTGCCTCTGTCAGCACAGAACCTCTATTTGGCTTATAATCCAGAAGGAAAACCTGGAGAAATCGACAGTAACGAATTCTATGTGAACACCCTGAGGTCGAACCAGAAGTATTTCGAATACTACAAGCCCGACGTCACTACGCTGGACGCATCGCCTATGGCAGTTAAGACAACCAAGTTAGATGTCAGACATTATGAATTCATACTGGTTGACAGCAAGACAAAGAAAAAGGTGATGAATGCCAAAGCATATCTGTTGGACGAGAAGGCTCAACTGCTTAGCAGTACAAGTTGCGGACTGCTTGCTGTTCCTCAGTTCGACGTCACGAAACGCAAGGCGGTCATCAATGCCGACGGCTATGAACCAGTTGTTCTGTCTATGTCAAAATACAAGCCAGGCAAGGAATATACTATTCGCATGAATAGATTGCCTAATGCTGACAAGGAAAAATAAGTATCAGATAAAAGTGTAAGTATTAGATTTATATTGGTGATAACTATTGGTTATTAATTCTGCCAGCCCAGGTCTTGTGAAATACTTGGGCTGTTGGAATTTCCCAAAACAATAGACATAAAAAAAGGTATGCTCGGAAAGTGAGCATACCTTTTATCTTGTTCCCTTTGTATTGGGTTGATTACTTCTTTTTCATTGCTGCGTAGCGGCTCATGAACTTATCTACACGTCCTGCTGTATCGACGAGTTTAGCCTTACCTGTGTAGAATGGGTGAGAAGAACTTGAGATTTCGAGTTTTACTACTGGGTATTCCTGACCTTCAAACTCTACTGTGTCATTTGACTTTGCGCATGACTGGCTGAGAAACATATCGCCGTTTGACATGTCCTTGAACACTACTGGACGATAGTTCTCTGGGTGAATTCCTTTTTTCATTTTCTTTTTGTTTTTATTGTTTTTATACAGTTCATTCTTGTTCTGGTGAACAATAAAAAATGTCTCTCGTGCTGAAATCAGCGTGCAAAGGTACATATTTCTTGACAACTGACAACTTTTTGGGGTGATTTATTTGATTGATTGTGTGCTTTTTTTGTGTTTTTACCCTCCTTTTTGATTTTTTGCATGTCCTTTTATATTGTTTCGGCTCTTCTTTTCGTTATTTATTCATAACTTTGCAAAACGAGTCCGGGGAGAAGGTACGCCAATGGCTAATGGCTAAAGACCTCCCCTTATGGGGCATCCTCGTTGACTCGTAGACTCGTAGACTTGTAGACTTAAAGAGATGGAATTGAAGAAAGATGACAGTACTATTGGGCACGTGCTGAAATACACGGGGCTGTTTGGTGGGGTTCACGGCATCAACATGCTGGTGAGCCTGGTGCGTAATAAACTTACGTCAATCTTTCTGGGTCCTGAGGGTATCGGTCTGATCAACCTGTTCAATGCGCTGACTTCGTTCATCAGCAATTCCACGAACTTCGGCATTCCGTTTAGTGCGGTGAAGCATGTGTCGGAACTCTTCGAGACGGGTGACAGCGAGAAGATTCGGGGTTTCGTGAGGGTGGTGAGGACCTGGAGTCTGATTACTGCCCTGCTGGGTACGCTGGTGTGCATAGTGGCGGCTTTCTTCCATGAGCATTCTGTGGAGATAGTCATCATTTCTCCTATCGTGGGTATTCTTGCCTTGATGGGTGGTGAGATGGCTATCCTGAAGGGTATGAAACAACTGAAACGTGTTGCCAAGATTTCGGTGTATAGTGCCGTGGCTACGCTGGTGGTGTGCGTACCCCTCTATTATTTCCTGAGTCTGCAGGGTGTTGCCATTGCCCTTCTGCTGAGCCATATCGTGGTACTGATTATATATCTGAGTTCGAGTACGCGCCTCTATCCCTATGCTGCTTCCATCTATTCGAAGGCTGACCTGAAGAAGGGACTGCCAATGATAAAGTTGGGTATCGGCTACATCGTGGCAGGTATCTTCGGCAGCGGTGCTGAGTATCTCATCAGGGAGAGCATCAATCAGTCGGGCGGTGAGGCTGCTGTAGGTCTTTACGCGAGTGGTTATGTGATGATGGTGCAGTATGCTTCGGTGGTACTGGCTTCGCTCGAGGCAGACTTCTTCCCACGTCTGTCGGGAATCTGTCACGACCGTGTGAAGATGAATTCAACGATAAACCGTCAGATTGAGGCTTGTACGCTTCTGCTGTCTCCTATGCTCATTTTCTTCGTCATCGCAATGCCTTATCTGCTGCAGTTGCTCTATACAAATAAGTTTGTTGATGCAGTACCTATGGCTGTATGTGCCTCGTTCTACATCTTCTTCAAGGCGATGTTCACCCCTGTGGAGTATCTGTCGCTGGCGAAGGGTGACTCACGCATGTATATGGTAAGTGAACTGGTGTATGACGTGTTCATTGCCATTGCGGTACCGTTGGCTTACGGGCGCTACGGACTTTGGGGCGCAGGTGCTGCTCTCTCGGTAGGTGGGTGTGTGGACCTTCTGTTTGTGTATGTGGCATACCGATACAGATATGGCTACAGTTTCTCATTCCGTCTGCTGCCGGTATATGCTGTGCAGTTTGTGTTGCTGGTAGTAGCCGTAGGAGTGTCGTTCTATCTCGCAGACTGGATTTATTGGCTGATAGGTGTACTACTTCTGGCTGTGTCGTCGGCAATCACATTCCTCGTACTGAAGAGGGAAGGAAAACAGAGAGGTTAAACCTTTTTGAACGGAAGGAGTCAAAGAGGATGGAAGCCCCCTCTATCCCCCCTGAAGGGGGAAGAACGCAAACGCAACGCCCTACGGGCTACGCAAACGCAAAGGGCAGCGCGGTGGTCACTCGAAAACTCGTAGGCTCGAAACATCGAAGACTCAAAAAGGCCAAGGGCTAATGGCCAATGGCTTTTCGTAAGACTCGTAGACTCTATAATAACCATTATAATAATTCTTAAAACAAAAAAGACAATGAAGAAAACTATTCTCGCTGCCATGCTCGTTTCGGCAGCAGTATCTGCAATGGCTCAACCTGGTATGCCAGGTGGTATGCCTGGAGGAATGCCTGGTGGTATGCCTATGTTTGGCGGTGCTCCTCAGGAGGACGTGAATTTCAATGAGTATGTAGCCGCTCCTGCTGGTTTCGATGAGGAAACTGCAGGTATCGAACGCGGTACTGTCGAGGAGACAGAATACACATCCAAGACTGTAGGTACAGTTCGTAAGGTGACAGTATATCTCCCACCAAAGTACGACAAGTCAAAGAAGTATCCAGTACTTTACCTCCTCCACGGTGTAGGCGGTGACCACAAGGAATGGATGCAGGGTGTGCCAAACATCATTCTCGACAACCTCTACAGCCAGAAGAAGGCAGAACCAATGATTATCGTTATGCCTAACGGTCGTGCTCTCCCTAACGACAAGCCAGAGGGTAATGTTTACAGTCCTGAGATGACAAAGGGTTTCGAAATCTTCGAACGTGACCTTCTCGACGACCTTATCCCATTCATCGAGGGTAAATACAGCACTTATACTGATCAGGCTCACCGTGCCGTAGCCGGTCTTTCAATGGGTGGCGGTCAGTCACTCAACTTCGGTCTGGGCAACCTCGACAAGTTCTCTTACGTAGGAGGTTTCTCTTCTGCTCCAAACACAAAACAGCCTGAACAACTTATCCCAGACGTTGAGAAGACCAAGAAGGCAAACAAACTCCTGTGGATGGTTTGCGGTAGTGCAGACTTCCTCATGTTCAACAGTTCACGCCTCAAGGCATTCTGCGACAAGAACGGAGTTCCTTGTACTCTCATCCAGTACCCAGAAGGTCAGCACGACTTCGTAGTATGGAAGTACGGTCTCTACAACTTCGCCCAGAAGGTATTCAAGTAATCTATTCAAATAATAAAAATGAGGATGTATCATAGCGATGCATCCTCGTTTTTTTTAAGTCTACAAGTCTACGAGGAAGCCTTTAGCCATTAGCCATTGGCCATTGGCTTTTCACTTTTCACTTAAAAACGCTCAGCGTTTTTTTCTTCTTTCAACTCGATTATTTCCAAATCCTTGATTTCGCTGCCGTCGATGGTGAACCTTACGAGGGTGCGCACCTTGTGGAATCCGTAGATGCCGGCTGCTCCGGGATTGATGTGCAGCATGTTGAGGGACTTGTCGTACATCACTTTCAGAATGTGGCTGTGACCGGAGATGAAGAGTTTAGGCGGACGGGCAAAGAGACTGCCGCGTATGGAGGGGTCGTAGTTGCCGGGATAGCCCCCAATATGCTTGATAAGCACTTCCACATCCTCACATCTGAAGCGGTATCTCTCGCTGAACATGATGCGGAGGTCGCCCCCGTCGATGTTGCCGAATACAGCACGCAGCACCTTATGTTCCTCCCTGCCGGGACGGAGGGGTAGGGAGGCAAGACGGTCAGCCAGTTCCGTGGTACCAATATCGCCGGCATGCCAGATTTCATCGCACTCGGCAAAGTATTTTCCGTAACGGTCATCCCAGTGACCGTGGGTGTCGGATAGAAGTCCAATTCGTTTCATGACTGCAAAGGTAAGAAAAAAAAATGTATCAGCATTTTTTTCCTAATAAATGAGGATTGTATTATTGTCGGAAAAGCAGTAACTTTGCACCCGAATTCAGGAAACATACAGATTACACACATATATTATGTATTCATCAATAAGTATTATCACTTTGGCATTGGCATCGCTGCTCATGCCCGCTAATCACGAAACTGACGGAATCGAACCGTCGGGTGATTCTCTCCTCAACATTGTGGAACTGCAGGAAGTAAATATCGTGTCATCAATCAAGGAACACGGTACGGTGCGCGATCAGCCCAGCAGCGTCAGTACGGTCACGTCAAGCCAACTCAGGGCTTCCGGTGTCACCACCCTAAAGGGAGTCAGCAGTCTTGTGCCAAACTTCTATATGCCCGACTATGGTTCACGTCTCACCAGTGCCGTGTATATCCGTGGCATAGGTTCGCGTATAGGTACACCCGCCATTGGCATGTATGTGGACAATGTGCCATACTACGACAAGACAGCCTTCGACTTCAACTTCCTCGACGTACAGCGGGTAGATGTGCTGCGCGGTCCGCAGGCCACACTCTACGGACGCAACACAATGGGAGGACTGGTACGCGTCATTACCCGCAATCCGTTTGACCATCAGGGTACCGACATCACACTCAGCGGAGCCACCAAGGACCTCCACCGCCGCATAAGTGCCAGTCATTTCAGCCGACTCTCCGACCGTCTTGCCTTCTCTCTCAGCGCCTTCTATGAAGCAGGTGACGGATTCTTCACCAACGACCTTACAGGCAGGAAGGTAGATTCGCTCTCCGAGGGTGGGGCACGAATGCGATTCATCTACCGCCCTACATCACGCCTCTCATTCGACGGAAGTCTCTCCTACGAATACTCCGACGAGGGAGCATACCCATATTTCTATATCGGTACTACAGACGGCGAGAGGGTAGACCCCACCATATCAGCCAACCTTGAAGGCAGATACCGCCGTGGAATATGGAATGCCAACGTGAACACGGAATACCGTACCGACCGCTATACGTTCAATTCCGTAACGTCGTATCAGAATATCACCGACCGCATGTTCATGGATCAGGACTTCATCTCCGACGACATCTATTCGCTCATGCAGCGTCAGCGCATCAACACGCTGAGCGAGGAACTCCTGCTGAAAAACCGCGGCAGTTCGTGGTGGCAGCGACTTACCGGTGCGTCCTTCACATGGCAGATGCTCAACACCAAGGCACCGGTCACGTTCCGCACCGACGGAGTGAAGTGGCTCAATTCCATCATCAACACCAACGCCAATGCCCACATGCCCGCAGTCACCATTCCGCCAATGACCATGAAGTTCAACTTCGACGACCATATCAACGGCGACAGATTGCTCTTCGACAACGATTTCGACACACCGATGATTTCAGCAGCAATCTTCCATCAGAGCACACTCTCCGACCTCTTCGGAGTGAGTGGACTTTCAGCCACACTCGGACTCCGACTCGACTATGAAAAGATGTGGATGGACTACGACTCATGGTACGACTTCACCCACACCTACAGTCTGTCGGGACATCTCTCCGGACCTATGACACGCGACATAACTATGGTGCAGCCACATGACTTTACCGTCGGAAAGTGTCTTCTGGGCAGTCTTTCCCATGATTACCTACAATTGCTTCCACGCATAGCCTTGAAGTACGAACTGCCGAGGGGCAACGTCTATGCCTCCATAAGTCGCGGATACCGTTCAGGAGGCTACAACATACAGAACGTGAGCGAGCTCATGCGTTCCATGATGACTGCCGACATGATGAATGACGTGGCAATAGCAACCATACCTATACTCAACAATCAGTCAATGGTTCCAACCAATACGAAGGAGATGATTATAGACATACTCGGCGGTATGGCTTCTACTGGTGACATCAACGTAAGCGAGGCATGTCTCTATAAACCCGAATACGCATGGAACTATGAAGTGGGAACCCACCTCAACCTGTTTGATAACCGTCTCAACCTTGATGCAAGCCTCTTCTACAGCGACGTGCGCGACCTTCAACTCTCACAGATGACCACCAACGGATTCGGACGCATCACCGTCAATGCAGGCAAGAGTTACACCCTCGGAGGTGAACTCTCCGCACGTGCCATGATTACGCCTTCATTCATGGTTACAGCCAACTACGGATATACCCATGCAGAACTGCGCAACTACCACGACTACGATGCTTCGGGAAAGGAAATCGACTGTACGGACAATTATGTACCGTTCATGCCTCAGCACACTCTCACGCTTGATGCAGCCTATACCTTCCGGTTTGCCCATACTGACCGCCTCTTCTCGCTCCACTCGCTCACACTCGGAGCCACATACACCGGAGCAGGACGGATTTACTGGACCGAACTCAACGATGCATCACAGCCCTACTATTCATTGCTCGGCGCACGCATCAATCTCGGTTTCCCTGCATTCGACATACAGATCTACGGACGCAACCTTACCGACCGCCATTTCAACACCTTCCTCTTCACCTCCATGGACCGCATCTACGAACAGCACGGCAAACCCCTCCAAATCTGCCTTGACCTGAATATACATCTATAGGCCTTTGGCCATTAGCCATTGGCCATTGGCTTTTTGAGCATACGATAACGCAAACGCAAAGGGCTGCGCGGTGGTCACTCGAAAACTCGTGGACTTGTTGACTTGTAGACTCGTAGACTTGTAGACTTTAATCAAGGGCTGAAAGTCCGACACTCTACAGCCCAGTCCGTAAGGGCTGGGTATCAAGTGATTGACATAATAATATAAATATAGGGCTGAAAGTCCGACATAACTACCAGGGTCCGTAAGGGCCAAACCACGTATAAAACCACGTATAAAACCACGTATAAAACCACGTATAAACCACGTTATAAACATTTTTCCATGTCACAGTCATTATCAAAAATATATGTTCATATTGTGTTCTCGACTAAGGGACGTGCCGATATGATACCGCAACCTATTCTGCATGACGTACATTCATATATAGCAGGAATTCTCATGAACGAGAACTGTCCCCCTATTTCCATAGGAGGGACTCAAAACCATATACATATTCTCTGCATATTGGATAAAAACAAATCGGCAAGCACCTTGGTGGCCAATATAAAATCCAATTCCTCAAAATGGATTCACGAAACAAACACAGGTTGCCGTCTTTTTGATTGGCAGGACGGATATTCTATTTTTTCGGTCAGCCAATCGCAATTAAAGAAAACAACACAATATATTGAAAACCAAGAATCACACCACCACACAGAATCGTTCAAGGAAGAAATAATCAAATTTCTGAAAGCATATGAAATCGATTACGACGAGCGATACCTTTTGGGATGATGAGCAATGATTTGACCATTGGCTTTTTGAGCATACGATAACGCAAACGCAAAGGCTACGGCACACCCCTTCGGGTTGTGGGCTAAGGTATTTTTGTCTTTCCACCCTACAGATACCCAACCCTTACGGATTGGGCTGTAGAGTTTCGGACTTTCAGCCCTTATTACCTTTGCGTTTGCGTTAGCGTTTGCATAGGCGTAGCCTTTTGCGTTATCGTTTGCCCCTTCCCCCTTCTGGGGGGGGACAGAGAGGGGGCTACTCGTAGACTCCCCCGAAAGCCTAATGGCTTTCGTGATAATAAACCGGTTTCTCAGGAATCTCCTGTCTTGACCTCCACACGAAGAACAGAACCGTGACAGCCACCGTCACCACACCACCGATGCAGTACGCCACCGTTTCAGGCAGTTGGAAACCCTCCTTGGCAATACAGATATACGTAGAAGTGACAAGAGTGAGGAATACCGCAGGCACCAGAGTCGCATAGAAACTACGTCTGCGCTTTGCACGCCATACAGAGAACGTCCAAAGAGCGATGCAGGCAAGAGTCTGGTTGAACCACGCAAAATAACGCCACAGAATCTGGAAGTCCACAAAGAACAGGAAAATGGCAACAGCAAATAAAGGCAGGGCAAGCAAGAGGCGCTTACCCAGTTTGTCCTGCTTGATATGAGTAAATTCAGCAGTAATCAGTCGGGCACTTCTGAAAGCCGTGTCACCACTCGTGATAGGAGCAGCCACCACACCCAATACCGCAAGAACAGCACCCACCGTACCCAACCATGAACGGCATATCTCGTTCACCAGTAAGGCAGGATTGGCAGAATGCGCACCGTTGTCAGTCAGTACGGCAAGCAGTTTTTCATAAGGAGTGTCCCCAGCCACGTTCAGACTGTCAGCAAACTTGATAGCACCCGCAGCCCAGATGAGAGCCACCAATCCCTCAGTAATCATAGCACCGTAGAACACCAGTCTGCCATGCTTCTCGTTGCTCAGACAGCGAGCCATCAGCGGACTCTGAGTAGCATGGAACCCACTCACCGCACCACACGCAATGGTGATGCAGATGCAAGGAAAGATAGGAACAGCCTTACCCGGATAATGATTCACGAAAGCATCAGTCACCTCCGGAACCGAACCCTCCTCAAAGAAAATGCCGTAGCACACACCCACAGCCATAATCAGAAGGGCAGCACCGAATACAGGATAAATCTTACCGATGAGTTTATCAATAGGCAGCAAGGTAGCCAGAATGTAATATACGATGATGACGATGAGCCAGAACAGACTGCCGCCCCAGAACCCCTCAGTAGGAGTGAGCCCCGCAATCAGGTCGGCAGGAGTACGGGCAAAAACCGCACCCACCAGAATCAGCAGCACCAGCGACACCACACGCATCACGATAC
Source organism: Bacteroidaceae bacterium (assembly GCA_024398475.1). GTDB lineage: Bacteria > Bacteroidota > Bacteroidia > Bacteroidales > Bacteroidaceae > Colivivens. The sequence goes on from JAKSJB010000014.1 coordinate 39,123, forward strand.
GCGCCACCTGACCCAGTTCGTCACCCACAATCTCAGGAATACTCGCACCACCCGTTCTCACCGAAATCATACCCGTGAAGAAGTCATGAACCGAACCCGCAAAGATGCAGCCAAACACAATCCACAGATAAGCAGCCGGACCGAACAGGATGCCCAGAATAGCACCGAAGATAGGACCCGTACCCGCAATGTTCAGAAACTGAATCAGATACACCTTCCACGTAGGCATAGGAAGGAAATCCACATCATCACGCATGGAATAGGCAGGAGTTTTCCTGTTCCCGTTGGGCGAAAACAACCTATCCACAAACCTGCCATAAGTCAGATAGCCCAGAATCAATAGCAAGACGCCACCAATAAAAGAAATCATAAGTATTAGTAATTACAACACCGCACTACTATCCCCACCGTTCACTCAACCCCCAATTGCGGATAACAACCGCAAAGATATAAATAAAAAACAAGACAAAGGAAGAAAAATGGGAAAAATAGTGTGTGGAGTGTCAGGCCTTGTGAAATGGGTGAAGTGAAAGGTAACCTGAAAAGTAAAGCAAATCGGAGATTTCTGCTGTAGAGGCTTCGGCAAGCATATTCAATGCCAACTCAACATTAGTCATGTTATCTCGCAGACTTTCCTTCTTCAAACCTTTGTGTTGCTTGTATTGATGTGTGGTCATTCCACTCCACTCTCTGGTAATAATGTCTGTCAGCGAAGCATACTGCTGACCTTCTTTTACTCCTGCACGATTCCACTCGTCTGTAAGTTCTTTCCTTACCTCAATACCTCGAATGCGATTGTTTATCCACTTGTCGCTATACCCCAAACGCTTGTAGTCAGCAATGGCTTGGTCAAAACTCAGTTCCGGATCCTGCATCTGGTTGAGTCGTTCGGCTGCCACATGTGCCATCCATTGTTTGAAAGGCTCTGCTTTGAGAGAAGGAATGCTTTGGATGATACGGAATAGTTGCTCAATGGTAGCAACATCTGTTAGACGTTTCTTGCCATCATGAGCTGTCATTTTCAACTGGTGACAATTTGTCACCGTTTGATTACCTTCTTCAACAAGTCTTTGTTTTAACTTATTCCAATACTTTCGTGCCTTTAAATCATCTTGCTGATCTGTCAACACCTGACATACGTCAACTACCGAGAAGTACCATTCTTCCTTTTCATCGTCCCATACGGTACGTACCTTCCTCTCTTCAAAGATTTTTATCTGTTCATTCTGGCTCATAGTTTTTCTCATCCAGTAATATATATTAACCCTTCTGTGGATATTATTTAGTTTCTTCTCTTTTGTAACACTATTATTAATAGCATAGGTGCAAAGTTAATACAATATTACGACAAAGAGAAATATATTGCGTGAAAATAACCCAAAAGGGACCTTTCTCACTCCGAAGTAAGTCCGCTTGTTGCCCCCCCCTAAAAAACTCGTAGACTTGTTGACTCCCCGTTAGGGGACTACTTGTAGACTTGTAGACTCGTAGACTCCACGTTAGGGCTGAAAGTCCGACACTCTACAGCCCAATCCGTAAGGGTTGGGAATCATAATTACAGATTATTATCCAATACTTTAGCCCACAACCCGAAGGGGTGTGCCGTAGAAAAAAAGTGTCAATGAGAGAATTTTCATTGACACTTCACATTGGGTCATTAGCCCTTGGCTTTTGCGTTATCGTTTGCGTTTTTGTTTTCGCAGGGTAATGGGTTCACTTCATACCTGTCCCTAATGACCCTACTCCAAAATTACTTCTTTTGCTTATTATAATCGTCTTTGGTCATAATTCCCTTTACTGCTTCTTCAGGACTAGTTGCTTCTTTGACAAATATCCAATGAACGATAGCTTGGGAACTATACACAGATGTGTATGCTTGAACAAAAGTCCATCCTTTATCAGATAAATAATTACCTGCATCGACCATACTATTGAAAGGGATTTCTTCTCCCTTTTCATCAACAAGCTTTTGTTTACTTTTCAAACCACCCCATGCGGAATAAACAGGGTTGTTACCAAAGTCAAATACTATTTTTAGACCCGATGTGAGTTCCTTTTCGACACCTTTGACTTCGCAATAATACTTTTTGGTTTGGGCAGTTACTAAAACAACTGTGAAAACCAATACTATAAGGAAACATAGCCTTTTCATAGAAGATTTCAAAGTTCAATTCTTTTACTCAATTTATTCGGTATAATTACTCCATTGACTATTATATACATCAATCAAATGATCATCCATGCATATATGGCAGAAAAGGTTTCGACCCCTTGCAGATTTTGCTGTAAATCTATAGTCACGCTGAACACCGCCTTTTATGGCTGGACATTTTAAGGTCGAATGGTTTATCTTGAATGTTTCGCCTGCAATGCCTACTGGTTCATCATAAAAATAGGTGCCATCACCTTTTTTTACGGCAGTTTCAGACGCATTATTCATGATTTCATTCTTCAGTTCTTCTTTAATCTCTTTCTTCAGTTCTTCCTTATTAGTGCAGGCAGACAGAATAAGGAGTGAGAATAACAATGCTAGATTTTTCATAATTTAAGGATTACATTTTGAACATGGTGAGATTCCTGCAGTTTCTGCGTCAGAACGATCCACTGTTCGTAGATTTCGAGAACGACTTAATGAACTACATCCATAGGCACTATGATAGCAGTCTCCCGATTTTGTTATTACAACATCGCCATCAGGATTGTCGGCAAGCCCATGAAAAGCAGGAGTTCCTTTACGGCTATTTCCGTTACTTCCGTCAAATGATTGAAATAGAGACGAAGGTTGGTTATAGCCATTGTTGTTATTGCCAGAATTATCGGTGTCTATGATAGCTTGTCCTCCAGCCAGTGTACCAGCACCGAGAATAAAGCCCAAAAGACCACTTGCTAACGAATTGTTCTTAAAAGGATTGTTCATTTAGTATAATCTCCATTTCTTTATTTCAGAATCACTTTCTATCTCATTTTCTATATCATCAGGGAGTGACCAAAAGAAGTCATAACCTGTTATCTTTTCAACTTCATCTATCGACTTTGCATGCATTTCAAGCTTGTCATCAGCTTCAGGTGAAATATTATCATATATGAAAGCTATACCAAGTGGTTCAGGATTTGGTCTGTAAATAACCTTAAAGAAAGCTTTAGGCAGATGTAAGTTATTGCCTATAGAATTACCACCTGATTTATCAAAAATAGGACCACATATGATATATAACTCACCAAATTTCTTAGCCCATTCTCTGCATGTTGATTCCAATCTTTCCCAAGGCCCTTGGTTTAGTTGGCTATTCTGTATACACATATTTGACAGGAAGAATGTTTGCTTCATAGCATTCAAGTCCCATTTGTTATCACCAGAAGGACATAAATGTCCATGATCATAACCATCAACATCTATCCAATCGTTAAGTAACTGCCTATTTATAAGGTTTTCACCATCTTCTAGATAACCACCTTGAATATGCAGTTGCTTTCTCTTATATGGTCCATCTGCATGTTCCTTTGTAAGATGCCAGGATGACCAATTAGCACATCTGTTTACAGAATTGTATGAACAAATATAACTTTTTCTAAGCAACAGTTGGTCTGAGCTAAGTGTATAACCTTTAGGTATTTCTAAAGTATGATTATCTAGCAATGAGTCTATCTTGACAATAGGAGCCACACGTTCTTTATTGTCCTCTTGCTCAACTTGTTTCTTGGCATTTCTCTCGAACTGTTCAGGAAGATATTGTGGATGAGTAGAAGGCTTCTTCACATCTTTACAAGACATAAAGAATACAGTTGACAATATGAAAATGAAAAGGTTATATCGACACATTTTTATCGAAAAAAGCATGTGCACCAGTAGCAAATAACTACTGGTGCATAATACTTATTATTCCTTCATAAACTTATCAATAATTAACTTAGTATTTGAAGGCTGATCTGTTTCACCTACATAGAACTTCTGAACACCCATCCCAGAGAACCAATTCTGAAGAATAGCTTCCATTTGGTCTTGCTGTTTTGGATCTGTAGGATTGACTTCAAGCATGAGTACTTCCAAATCTTCGAGTCCCTGTCGTGATACAATCAGTCCTGAGTTTGGGTTTGACAAAGTCTGTGGGAGTATATAACTATAGTTGTCACCTTGCTTAACCTTATTCTGAGCATGGAAGATATAACCATCAGTCAAAATAACGATTATGTTACGAGAACCTTCTCGTACACAATATGTGTCAACCTGCTTTTTGAAAAATCCCCAAATATCGCTACCGATCCAGTTCTTTGCCTGAAGCGTTGCATCGTAAATCTGAGTAAGGCTAGTTGCAAACTTATCCTGGAATTCAGTGAGGATTTTTTTCTTCTCGGCTGGTTGTGCTTTACTCAAATCCATCTCCAAATCATTGGAGAGTAATGATATTTTCGGGTCCTTTGGTGCAGGATAGAAGAATACTTTGATTCGATCTCTTGAAGGAAGAATCTTCTGAGCTACCGAGTGATTCTTCAAGATTTCAGCCATATAATTTACAATTTCAATATCCTTGTCTTTCTGACTTGGAGTCATTTCTCTAACAAGTCGGTCAGATAGATCCAGATAAATAGAAATGTTCAAAGGCTTGTTGGTGTTTCCGCCATCCTTAGAACCGTCATCGGATGTTTTGTTTCCACCTCCACCACATGAACTGAGCAACATTGCACCACATGCAATGATAATTGATAATGATTTGAATTTCATAATTATATAAGTTTTATTAATCTACTACTTTTATTGATTCTATCATTTGTTTAAACAGGTTTGTTGCTTCCTGCTTTTCAACACTTGTTTTGCCAAGGGCAGCAAGATAAGTTTGCCATCCTGCAAAGAAGTTGTTTAGTTCCAACTTAATCTTTGCAATGTCATAACGAGCACTGACACCCATTTGTGATTCAACTTCCTTAATTTTAGGTTCGATAGCATTTGCTTCTGCTCTAAGTCTTTGACAGTTCTGACGTTCTGTTTCCAACTTCTTTTTGGTATCTTCAATTCGTTCTTCCATTCTTCTACGCATTTCTGGGTTCAAATCAAGGTTCTCCCATGCTTTTACCCAGAAGCCGAATACGAATCCCCAGATTAAGTAAGATACGAAACCAAGGCAAATGATAATCCAAAATGTAGGATCTTCAAGAGCTAATTTAACGCTATATGGTGGAACCTCTCCCAGTTGCATCATTGCGTTAAGGTCATATATCTTTTTACAGATTTCGAATGAAAGAAGCGAGTCAAATACAAATGCTACTGCAATAAGAGCAGGAATTTTGATGTATTTAAGCCATCCTTTTTCACGTTCCCAGCGATTAAGTACAAAACCAAAAGCTAGGAAGATGAACGGCATAAAAAGGATGAACATCAACTCAGCAAAACCATCTTCCCATGCATTTGGAATTGCATGCGAATCAAAGATTGCTTGTGATAAGACGAAATCACCGTTCTCTATATTTCCAATACCAAACTGTTTGAAGAAAGCCGAATAGCCTACAGAACTATAGAAAATAAAGAAGTATATTGAAAATGGAACCAGCAATACACTTGAAATGATTAATGTAATCCATGCCTTACTATTGCGTTCTTTAGTGCCATGTCGCAAAGTCGCAAGTTCTTCTTTCAATTCTTCTATCTCTGTTGAAAGTCTGTCTTGCTGTTCTTGAGAGTCTTCAATTTCGGCATTCTTATTTTGACGTTCAGCTTCAAGATCAGCTTTCTTTGTATTCAACTTATTACGCAATTCCTCTTGTAATGAAGCATCTTTCTCCTGTTCTTTGCGGATACCAAAATAAACCGATTGGAGGCAAGGTAATAATGTGTGTGGATTGCCTTCTGACAAACCTGCAACACGAAGACCATATTGATTATATGTTTCACCTTCTCTTCTTGCATGTGTACCTACTTGAAGTGCATTTTGAGGTGCAATCTCAGCGCCAGCATCGACGGGATCTGGCATTGTGGCAAATAAATTCCTAACGGAAGCGCCTTCCAATTTATCCATTAATTTCATTTAGAATATCGGTTTTAGATTTGTTATTCTTTACACTCTCAAGAAAATAATCCACTATCCCACCTGCATTCTCTGGCAAGAAACCGTAGCGAACTACACATTTTTTTACAATGTCACGTTCTTCTGGCTCAATTTTTCCATCAGCCCATGCCATTCTTACAAGATCATAAAGACATTCTACTTTCCCTTCTGTTGTTTCTGGAACAGTTGGAGCGATGTTAGCAGTCAGAATTACCTCGTTAATTTGATCAGGAGTGATTCCATGCTCAACACCAATTTCGTACAGAACATGTCTTTCTGTAAAGTCGAACTCTTCATCAGAAAGAGCCATGCAGTACAAGTTAAAGAAGTGCCACTTTAAGACATCATCAATAACAGGGGTACTTACCTTGCTTTCTTCCATTTTTGTTTATTTTTTAGTTATACTTTATATTCTAGAACACTGCTATACATTGTATTATTATTTTTGTCTCTTATTGACAAAGAGAACTTACCTTTTCTGCGAGCAGCAAAATTGATTGTCCAAACCTGTCTTTCACATCTCCATTGAGTGGAAGGTGCGTCGTCTAACAAAAAGTCTTTTTCGTTGACTATAGCAACGTGACAATCTTTTTTCTTTATCAGACTTATGTTATAGGTCGCATTTTGTTGAAGTTTACTGGTTATCGGAATATCTACAAATTCGATAAACTCTCCAAAGTTTGGATATACTTTGGGAAAATCACAATTTCCAGTTTGGATAAAATAAGACAACAAATCAGGACCTTCGAAGCCATATTCTTCATAACTAGGATGAAGGTAAGGCAACAGTTTATAGTCATTCGTTGATAAAGCATATTGACCTAACATCTGGTCAAGTTGATTTTTGGGGAAATGCGTAAATATCATCCAGCATGGGTCAACATCAAACCATGACATATCGTGATTACTTTTGATGAATTTCCCGTTTTCAACTACACCAGCGCCCCATGTAGGTTCTATCAGTATTGCATTACTCCGGGTTAATCCTTTGGTTATCTGAATATTTGCAGCCTCTTCTTCTCCTTCTTCATAGATGATAGCTTCAGGAAATGGTGATGGTTTTGGTGGATATGGATCTTTATTTACAACAATCCAACAATGATCTTCAATCACTTTCTTGTTGTTTTCACGACCACGTCCATGTCCAGTAATGATACGAACATCCAAACCTGCGGCAGAACCAATTCTATAGAATAGTTCACAGTACGCTTGGCATACTCCTTTGTTTTTCTCATATGCTGTATCTGCATCATGAATGGAATAGCTTGTGTCGTATTTTATGTTTTCAGCAAGCCAGATGTAAATAGCCTTAGCTTTGTCGTAAGAAGTGTAACATCCTCTTACAATAGAGCTGGCTACATTCGACCAGTCATATTTTGTCGGAGATACCAGATGCAACTGAATCTTTTTAGGAGCAGATTTCTTACGTCCAAACATAACTATAACTCTCGTTTATACTTGATTACAAATACAATCAATACTATAGCCTCGACAACATCTACCACATTCCACATTGTTCTGCCCAAAGCGACTTTTATGAAAGGTTGAAATAACAAAGCAGAAGCTGCGAAGAATATCGCCCACTCATTTTTGTCACTAGAGAAGCACTTCAATGCAATGATAGCAAAGACAACCATTGCCACAAAGCGGACAAATGTATAATATCCGTATGGCATATCTAAAAGACATACCATCATAAGTACTGCAGTTAAAATCGCTGCACCTTTTAAGATTGGTGATGTGTGGTTTTGTTCTTTCATATCAGTCCATAGGTTTTATGATTGATTCTATGTAGGCGTGCTCATCAGGAGTTATGCCGTACTTTGCATAAAGTTTTTCGTCTGTCCATGGTTCGGAGAAGTCTTGAAGAGGGACAAAGTGGAAACGAACGGCAGACATGTCTTGTGACGTTACAAGCTGTATGATAAGGAATCTCACGAACTGTGTTTTGAAGTAAGAAATACAGTTCTGGTTCCTCTTCTGGCACCAACTGACCATACACTTCTTTCGGCAAAACACCTTCCATTCGAGGATTTTCTCGTTCGATGGCTTCCATTGCACGCTTTACAAGCAATGCTTTGTTTGCGTCATCTGGAGCATCGTTCAAGTAGTCAAAGTATGCACACTCTGGTAGATAGAAACCACATTTTTCGACAGCAACATCTTTATACTCCTTCTCCATTCGAGTACCTTTATATTGATTGTACTCAGCATCAATCTCTGCCTTGTGCTGTTTGAAAAGTACATCGGCATAACGAAGGAAGATTAGACCAAGGATAGGCTGTCCGTATTTGTTAGCAGCCAAGTGAGCACCTGCACGAAGCATATCAGCCGAGTGCCAAAGGTTATCTTTAAGTGTTTTAAGTTCAATATCTGTCATAGTTGTATTAAATTTGGGTATCGTTAAGGAGATATTTTACATCAACCTTTAGGAGGTTCGCAATGTCATTTAATGTCTTTAAGTCTGGCTGCACGCTATTTTTACACCACTTGCTCACAGTACAAGTTGACTTCCCTAATTGTTCAGCAAGCCATTTGCCAGTTTTTCCTTTTTCTACAAGGACAACCTTGATTCTATTTAGATTTGCCATATTTCTATAAGTGATTATTTTCGATACAAAAATAGTTCAATGTCGTCTCAAATCATGGGACAAGCTATGACTATTTGCATGCACCCTTTGTTTTTTCTTTGATTCCCTCAACTTCTGGTTAGTTGATTTAGTTTCTTGAATAAGCGCAAAGTTAATACAATAAAGTGAAACTGGAAAATAAATTGCAGAAAAATGAAAAGGAATGTAGGGTAAGTGTGGATAACCATACGTCCAGATATTGATAAATGTAGGGTAAAAGTCCACTTGATTTTAACAATTTAACAAATTAATTTTTTAATAAAATAACAAACTCGGTTTCAAAAACGCAAACCCTAACGCAAACGCAAAGCCAAGGGCTAATGGCTAAGGGCTAAAAGCAACTAAGCCCCTTTATTCGGGCTTAGTCGATTATCAAGGGTCATAAGGTCCCTGTCCCTAATGACACCCAATCACCCCGACTGATTTAAGCAATTAAGCTTGATCAGTCGGTTTTTTGTTCCCGAAACGTATCATTCAGACATTCATACCCCCTCTTTTTGCATGAAAACAATCAAAAACAGCAGGAAATAGTCTGAAAACAGGGCTTTTTATGCAGAATTTGCATGCTTGGAGACCATCTTCCGCAACCTCCCAAAACACTAAACTCCTGATAATGAGTAAGCCGATTGATTTGCCCAGGTCTAAAACACCCTTAAAAATGACAAAATGACTTTTTGACTTTTTGACAAATTGACTTTTTGACCTTGTGCTACCTTGAAAAAGTTGAATGGATTTGTACTATAAACCTGAGGCTAATTGAATGAATTTCTCTTACCCCTGGGCTTGATTGAATAAATATGCCTAAACACTAATGATAGTTGAATGCTTTCGCTAAAACCTGCGTTCAATTGAATTCTGTGTTTGCGAAGTACAGGATAATTAGCAGCACGAAGTTTTAATTGGCGTGAAAGATTGCCGATGCATATTGTCTGTAGATCCAAGTATTTCAAAGCGCCATTGTTGTTTTGTATTTGTGCTATCGTTTGCGTTCCTCGCCTCTTCAGTTTTCAAGGCAATATGCGACTTGCGAAATGGGTCAAAAAGTCAATTTGTCAAAAAGTCAATTTGTCATTTTCAACCCTCTTTTCCCCCCACACCCCCTATATATTATATATATTTATATATTATAATAATATATATAAAGATAATATATATATTATTATAATATTATAACTCCAAATAATTTTTTTATGGGTTATACTCCCTCCCGCGCGCGCCCGCCCGAGCCTTGCAGGTAATGATGATGAAATACACTAAATGATGTTGGCTTGTCGTGCCTTGAAAATAGTTGAAAGGATTTGTACTTGTCCCAGCCTTTGACTGTGCTACAAATCCTATTTTTTGACAAATTGACAAATTGACTTTTTGACAAATTGACTTTTTGACCTTGTACTGTCTTTTCCTGAAATTAGTTTACAGTTTTTGCTCTGGTTTATACTGAATTATTTGACATCGTACTGAGAATGTTTACACTTTCCTGAATTCGCTTGCACTTTCCTGGAAAAGTTGACATCGTACTGAAAAAGTTGAATGGATTTGTACTATAAACCTGAGGCAAATTGAATGAATTGCTCTTACCCCTGGGCTTGATAGAATAAAGACTAAATTTTAGCCCTTAGCCATTAGCCCTTGGCTAGCCATCCGGACGGCTACTTGTCGACTCGTAGACTTGTAGGCTCGTTGACTCTAACGCCCCCGACTTCGTTACTGACTCGTTACTGACTCATAACTGACCTGTTACTGACTCTCAAAAAGCCGGCTTGAGTCAAAAAGTCATTTTGTCAAAAAGTCAATTTGTCATTTTTCAATGTAGATTGTGTCCTGCATACACCTCTGACACGATAACCAACAGCAATGATCATCTCCAAAGAGTAAAAAACAACATTGTATGATTTTCCATCTGAGGCAGATAACTCGTTTTCTTTTAAGATGTTAACTATATGATGACTTATGGTTTGCTTAGGGGTGGCAAAAAGTTCGGGGTACTTGTGGGGGTACTGATTATTCTTACTTTTTCTTTATCCTTTTTTTATCTAAATTTCGGTCGTTTGAAAATAATTTGTACCTTTGCCATGTCGTGTTATGATTTTCGCTTGCTTTCTATTAGCAACACTTGGTTGAGTGAAAGGTCTGACATGGCAAAGTCTTGGGCAGCTTTTTTGTTGCTCAGGGTATTGGAAGGTAATAATTAAATTAGTGTTGCGGTATTAAGAAAAGGTTTACAGACAATGAACATACGATTGGAACAACCTGAAGACTACCGTGAGGTTGAGAACCTTACGCGTGAAGCATTCTGGAATGTATATGCTCCGGGATGTGTGGAACATTATGTACTCAATCAATATAGGAGTAATCCTGACTTCATCCCTGAACTTGACTTTGTGATGGAGGAGGATGGAAGGATTATTGGTCATGTGATGTTCTCAAAGGCTGAGATTACGAAGGAGGATGCTACTGTTCTGCAGGCATGGACCTTCGGACCGATAAGTATTCATCCTGACTACAAGCGTAAGGGGTATGGACTGAAACTTTTGCAGTTTGCCCTTGATAAAGCCCGCAGGATGGGCATAGGTGTAATCTGTATGGAGGGCAACATCGACTTCTACAGGCATGCAGGTTTCGTAGTGGCAAGTACGCTGGGTATTCATTATCACGCGGAACCGAAAGAGGCTGAGGTGCCGTATTTTCTGGCACAGGAACTTATCCCGGGCTATCTCAATGGCATAGAAGGAACCTACCACACTCCAAAGGGCTATTACGTGGCTTTTGAGAATAAGGCTGCCTTTGATGCTTACGAAGCAACTTTTCCCAAGAAGGAGAAGGAACGGCACGAAGGACAACTGGTTGATGATTGTACTACGAATCCGAATGAACAGTAAGGTGCATAGAAGCCATCCGGATGGGGAACGCAAACGCAAACGCAAAATTAATAAACGCAAACGATAACGCAAACGCAAAATTAATAAACGCAAACGATAACGCAAACGCAAAATTAATAAACGCAAACGATAACGCAAACGCAAATCATCGATTCCTCGAAAATCTCGAAATCTTCTAGACTCGTAGACTTGTTGACTCGTGGACTCGTTGACTCGTAGACTTGTTGACTCCAAAAAAGCCAAAGGCAAATGGCAAATGGCCAATGGCCCTTCCACTCCCAAAACGTCCCTTTTCCCTCGCGCGTGTAAATATATATAATGAGAGAGCGCCGTGA